>CAZKLS010000097.1:0-10585 GCA_964553405.1 uncultured Steroidobacteraceae bacterium | reverse complement strand
CGAACACGATCATGACCAGGTTCATCAGCGTGGAGGTCAGCGCCGGCACGGCGAAGCGGCCATAGCTGTTCAGCACGCCGGCCGAGAGCGCGGCCAGCGAGATGAACAGCAGGTATGGGAAGGTCCAGCGCAGCATCTCGACCGTGAGGTCGAACTTGCCGGCGTCGGCGCGGAAGCCGGGCGCGAACAGCAGCACCAGCAGCGGGGCGGCGATCACGCCGATCAGCGTCACCACCGACAGGAACCAGGCCAGCGTGCCCGCTGCGCCGTCGATCAGCTCGCGCACCTCGTCGTGTTCGCGCTGCACCTTGTACTCGGAGACGACCGGCACGAAGGCCTGGGAGAAGGCCCCCTCCGCGAACAGCCGGCGCAGGAAGTTCGGGATCTTGAAGGCCACCAGGAAGGCGTCCATCAACAGGCCCGCGCCGAACATCCGCGAGTAGACCATGTCGCGGAGCAGCCCGGTGACCCGGGAAACGAGGGTCAGGCCGCCGACGACGGACGTACTGCGGAAGAAGCCGCCGCTCACCCGGGCGCCTCGCGGCCGACGGGCTGCAGACTCGTTTCATGCGGGCCGAACATGCGCGGCGAAGTATAGGGAAAAGGCGACAGGTCCATTTCCCCGTTACCGCACCGGGCGGCCGTACCGCCGCCGTGCCCGCGGGGGAGGCTGAGGCCGGTTGAGGCGGGGAACCGGGAGACAGACCCGTCCCCTGTTCGCGGCCGCACTCCAGGCTTGACCAAAATGGGGCTCACGGCCAAAATACGCGGCTCTTTACCGATCGACCCGCCGGATTGCCCGGCGAGCCCAGGAGTCCGATTCCGTGGCGAACATCAAGTCCGCAGAAAAGCGCGCCAAGCAGGCGGTGAAACGCCGTGCGCACAACATGGCCGCACGCTCGCGCCTTCGCAGCTCCATCAAGAAGGTGCTGAACGCCGTCGGTGCCGGGGACCGGGAAAAGGCCGTCGAGGCCTATAAGGACGCCCAGCCGATCATCGACACGATGGTCAACAAGGGCATCATCCACCGCAACAAGGCCTCGCGGCACAAGCGGGAGCTGAACGCGAAGATCAAGGCGCTCCCGGCCAAGTAGCCGGCTACGCCCAGCCTTATGAAAAAGCCGGCCCCGAGGCCGGCTTTTTCGTTCCGGCGGAACCCGCCGGGCGACATCGCTCAGCCGCCCTCCCCCTGCGGCTCCGCAGCGCCGAGCTGATCGAGCCGCCCCATCACCGCGCGGCACAGCTCGTCGGTGCCGTCCCGGGTGGCGCCGGAAATCCGGAACACCGGCCCCTTGAAACGAAGCCGCCGGACGATCTCGCGGCAGCGCTTTTCGACCTCGTCCTTGGTGAGCAGGTCGATCTTGTTCAACACCAGCCAGCGCTCGCGCGTGGCGAGCTCCGGGCTGAATTTCTTCAGCTCCAGGACGATCGCGCGGGCGTCCTTGACCGGATCGGACTGCAGGTCCGGCGGCGCGATGTCGATCACGTGCAGCAGCAGGCGGGTGCGCTGCAGATGCTTCAGAAAGCGTATCCCGAGGCCGGCGCCGTCCGCCGCGCCCTCGATCAGCCCGGGGATGTCGGCCATCACGAAGCTCTGGTGATGGCCGACGTACACGACACCGAGATTCGGGTGCAGCGTCGTGAACGGATACTCGGCGACTTTCGGCCGGGCGGCCGACACGGCGCTGATCAGCGTGGACTTGCCGGCGTTCGGCAGCCCGAGCAGGCCCACGTCCGCCAGCAGCTTCAGCTCCAGCCGCAGCTCGCGCTTCTCGCCGGGGTAGCCCGGCGTCGCCTTGCGGGGCGTGCGGTTCGTGCTGCTCTTGAAATGCTGGTTGCCGAGCCCGCCCTTGCCGCCCCGCGCCACCAGCAGGCGCGCGCCGGCCTCGGCCAGGTCGCCGAGCGTTTCCTCCGTGTCCACGTCGTAGATCACGGTGCCCACCGGCACGGCGACCTCGAGGTCCTCGCCGCCCTTGCCGCTGCAATCCCGGCTGCCCCCCGGCTCGCCGTTGCGCGCCTTGAAGCTGCGCTGGAAGCGGAAGTCGGCCAGCGTGTTCAGCCCGGGGTCCGCGACCAGCAGGATGCTGCCGCCACTGCCGCCGTCGCCTCCGTCCGGCCCGCCGAACGGCACGAACTTCTCGCGGCGGAAGCTGACCATGCCGCGTCCGCCGTCACCGGCCTGGACCTTGATCTTGGCTTCGTCGACGAACTTCATGAGGAAGTGACTAGTGGCTAGTGACTAGCGGGTAGTGAAGACGCTGGGAACGCAAAAAGCAAAGGCCCCGGTATTCCGGGGCCTTCGCTAATCCGAATGCTGTGCGACTGCTTGCGGTATCAGGCCGCCGGATCCACGAACACGTGCATCCGCTGGCCGATGCCCTTGCGGCCGAAGCGCACGATGCCGTCCACGAGCGCGAACAGCGTGTGGTCGGTGCCGATGCCGACGTTCTCGCCGGCGCGATACACGGTGCCGCGCTGACGGACCAGGATGTTGCCCGCGCGAACCTGCTGGCCGCCGAACTTCTTCAGGCCCAGTCGCTTGCTCTGTGACTCGCGGCCGTTCTTGGTACTGCCGCCTGCCTTTTTGTGTGCCATGACGAATTCCTCCTGGCTGTCCGGGCTCAGGCGCCCTGGATGCCCGTAATCTTCACGTCAGTATACGGCTGACGGTGCGTGCCCTGCCGCAGGTAGTGCTTGCGGCGGCGGAACTTGACGATCCGCACCTTGTCGCCCTTGCCGTGGGACTGCACGGTGCCGGTGACCTTGCCCCCGTCGAGGAACGGCGCGCCAACCTTGACCTGCGACCCCTGGCCGACCAGCAGCACCTTGTCGAACTCGACATCGGCGCCGGGCTCGGCCGTAAGCTTTTCGATACGGACGACGTCGCCTTCGGCGACACGGTACTGCTTGCCGCCCGTCGCAATGACTGCGTACATGGAACTTGACTCCCGAGGGACCGGGCCCGAGCCCGGCAGAAAGACCGGCAATATTACGGCCCCGGGCGCTACGAATCAAGCGCTTACGGTTTCCCGGGAGTTCCCAGGCGTTCGTCCCCCCGGTACCATCCGCGTTCCAATTGGAACCGGACCCGTTGCGGGGATGCAACTAGACAAGATCCGTGAACTTGCGGCGGACGACCTGCAGCGGGTGGACCGGCTGATCCTGGCGCGCCTCGCCAGCGACGTCGCGCTGGTGAACCAGGTCGCACAGTACATCGTCGCGGGCGGCGGCAAGCGACTGCGCCCGCTCTGCGTGCTGCTGGCGGCGCGGGCCTGCGGCTACGATCGCGACCGGCACATCGACGCCGCCGCGATCATCGAGTTCATCCATACCGCCACGCTGCTGCACGACGACGTCGTGGACAGCTCGGACCTGCGCCGCGGCCGCGGCACCGCCAACCACGTGTTCGGCAACCAGGCGAGCGTGCTGGTGGGCGACTACCTGTACTCGCGGGCCTTCCAGATGATGGTGGACCTCGAGAACATGCGGATCCAGGAAGTGATGGCCAACGCGACCAACACCATCGCCGAGGGCGAGGTGCTGCAGCTGATGAACGCCCACGACCCGGACACCACCGAGCAGCGCTACCTGGACGTGATCTACCGCAAGACGGCCAAGCTGTTCGAAGCCGGCACCCAGGTGGCGGCGATTCTGGCGGGGAGTCCGCCGGAGACCGAGCAGGCCATGATCGACTACGGGCGGCACCTCGGCACGGCCTTCCAGCTGGTGGACGACGCGCTCGACTACCGCGCGGACCGCGAGGAACTCGGCAAGAACCTCGGCGACGACCTGGCCGAGGGCAAGCCCACGCTGCCGATCATCCACGCGCTCGCCAACTCCTCGCCCGACGATACGGCCCGGCTCAGGCTGGCGGTGGAGAACGGCGGCATCGACGAACTCGACCTGGTCACCCGCGCGATTGAATCGTCCGGGGGCCTTGAGTACACTGCCCGGCTCGCGCGACGCGAGGCCGACCTCGCGATCGAGGCCCTCGACCGGATTCCCGATTCGGCATACAGGGAGGCCCTCAAGGCGCTGGCGGATTTTGCGGTGGCGCGCCGGTCTTGAGCGTCCCACGCGCAATGGCCATCGGGGTGTAGCTCAGCCTGGTAGAGCACTACGTTCGGGACGTAGGAGTCGGAGGTTCAAATCCTCTCACCCCGACCAACCAACCCGCTGCCCGGAGTCCCCGAGCCCCCGCGTTGACGCAGCCGGATGATCGGCTCGCCCGGCGTCCGTGCCGCGACGGATTTCTCCGCCGCGGCAAACGGAATGACTCAGCCGCCCAGCGCGTCGATCACACCGCTTGCGGCCTCGATCAGCGCTGCGCCGTCGGACGCGCTGAGCACGCCCTCGGCGACCAGCGACTCGACCTCGTTGACGAACGCCATGAGCTGGTTGATCGCGGCGCCGATCTGACCGCGCTCGATTTTCGCCTGGGCGTTCTCGAGCTTCTTGATGAGCGAGTTCGCCTGGCCACCGTTCAGCTTGCCGTCGGCGAGCAGGTCCTCGATCGCTCCGATGATCACGTCGATCTGATCGACCGGCGAACGCATCGTCACGAACACAGCGGTCGTGCGGCCGGCGACGTCGAACGTGCCGGTCAGCAGGTCGAAGGTCGAGCTTCGCGCCAGCGCGTCGGCCGACTGGCGCTGCACCGGGTGGAGCTCGAACGCAGATCCCACGAATCCAGCGACCGGGAAGCTCACCGGCTCGTCGTTGGCGTTGAACAGCACGACGATCGCCTCGAACCTCGGGTCACGGGTGCCCGCCGGGTCGGCCAGGCTCATCGCGATCAGGCCAGGCACCTGGCCGGGACCGGTGTTGTGGAACGTGAGCCTGTCCGAGACCTCGCCCGCGGTCGGCAGCCGGAACAGCGGCGAGCTGCGGCGGATCTGCAGCATCTCCTGGAAGTGGTCGACGCCGGCCATGATATGCGCCGGATCCGGATCGAGTCCCGGATCCGCGAGCAGCGGCGCCATGATCGGCCAGTTCGCCTGGTTCTTCGACGCGACCGGCAGGCCCACGCCCCAGTTGTTGTCCTGGTAGCTGAAGTCGAGCCGGTTGAACCAGTCGCCGGAGTTGTAGCTGTCCCGATCCATCGACTTCGAGCGCAGCATGTCGGTGCCGGCATGGAAGAACGGCACGCCCTGGCCGAGCGCGACCAGCGACAGCGCCACGTTGTGGGCCCGGACACGCGCCGCCACGTCGTTGCCTGCGGCCGCCTTCAGCTGCACGGCGTCGAACAAGGTCTCGTTGTCGTGGGCCGCGACGTAGTTGATGACCTCCTGGGGATCCAGGGTGTAGCCGGCCGGCTGGCCCTGATAGTCCACCGACGAGCCCGGCACGAGGTTGCCGTTGCGGTCCACCAGCAGGTAGTCCGCCAGGTTGCCGGTCAGCGACACGCGGATCCAGTCGGTTCTTCGCAGCAGCTCTGCGCAGGCATCGCCCTGCGGCAGCCAGTTCGGGTCGTAGCAGAGCCCCGTCGCGAAACCCTGTTCCTGCAGGCCGCTGAACGGCCCGCCGCCCCGCACGCCGTCGCGGACCCGGTCGTTGAACGTGCCGACGCCGGTACCGGCCATGTTGGCCTGCGTCGCGTTGACGCCGCGGGCGTTGTTCGCCACCTCGCCGAAGTTCCAGCCCTCGCCGTAGAGGTAGATGGACGAACCGTCGACACCGTCGTTCGCCGGCGTCAGCGCATCGAGCGCCGCGCGCGCGGCCTCGATGTTGCGCTTCATGTGGTGACCCATAAGGTCGAAGCGGAAAGCGTCGATCTTGTATTCGCGCGCCCAGGTGACGAGCGAGTCGATCATCAGCTTCTCCATCATCTCGTGCTCGCTGGCCGTGTTCGGGCAGCAGCTGCTGGTCTCGACGTCGCCGCGGTCGTTCAGGCGGTGGTAGTAACCGGGCACGATCTTGTCGAGCACGGACTTCTCGTCCTGCCCGGCCGAGTTCGTATGGTTGTAGACGACGTCCATGACCACGCGCAGCCCCATGTCGTTGAGGCCCTGGACCATCTCGCGGAACTCCCGCACGCGCACGGCGCCCGCGGGATCGGTCGCATAGCTGCCCTCGGGCGTCGTGTAGTGCCAGGGGTCGTAGCCCCAGTTGAAGCCGTCCAGGTCCTCGGTCGCCGCGACAGCCGCCTGCTGCTGGTCGGAATCGGGCGGATAGGTTGCGAGCACCGCGGGGTCGGGTGCCTGCCAGCTCGCCTTGTTCTCGTCGACCGTTGCAATGTCGAACGCAGGCAACAGGTGCACGTGCGTCAGCCCGGACGCAGCGAGCGCGCCGAGGTGCAGCATGCCGTCGCTGCCGTTCAGCGTGAACGCCTTGTAGGTACCCTTGTACTGGTCAGGCACCGAAACGTCGTTGGCCGAGAAGTCCCGGACGTGCAGCTCGTAGATCGAGATGTCCTCGGGGGCCGCCAGCGACGGCTTCACGAGTCCGTCCCAGCCCGGCGGCTTCAGCGCCGGGTCGCCGAGGTCGACGACCTGGCTGCGGGCGCTGTTCATCGCGAGGCTCAGCGAGTACGGATCGGTCACGACGTTGTGCTCGATCGCGCCGGTGGATGGCACGTAGACCTCGACCTCGAACAGGTAGTACTGACCGAGCCAGTCCGTCGAGCCGTCGATGCTCCAGACACCGCTGACCGGATCGAAGGTCATCGGATACGTCGCGGAGCCGGTCGCGGGATCGGCATCCGCGAACAGGTGGAACGTCACCGACTTCGCCGTCGGCGCCCACACGCGGACGACCGGCGCTCCTCCCTGCATCGCGACGCCGAGCGCACCCGAATAATCGTAGAGGTCGTCGAGCACGCCCGGGATCTGCAGCCCGGTGGCGTCCACCGACTTGCCGTCGGCACCGACCGCCGATACGGCGACCTGGCCGCGCAGCATCTCGGGCACCATCGGCAGCACGCTGGCCGGCAGCTGCAGCGCCGGAAGCCCGGCGAGTTGCGGGAATTTCGCCTTCACCTCGTCGCTGAGCGATCCCGGCGCGAGCACGATGCTCGTGCCGCCGGTGATGCCGGTGTTCGTCGCGGTGAGGCCGCCGTCAGCGGCATGGTGCAGCGTGTAGGTCAGGCTCGCATCGCCAGCGACATCCCACGCGATGGTCTGGTGATCCACCCAGAAGGCTTGCAGGCTGCGCAGGTCGCCCGGATTGCCGGTGGACGCAGCCCGCACCGGCAGTATGTAGGGCGCAGCGGGGTCGGCGCCTTGCAGTTGCCAGACCTCGTGACCGTCCACGGCAAACGCGAGGAACTGGTCCGGGCCGGGGTCCTTGGTGTCGCCGCGATGCAGTATGTAGCCGAGCTCGGTCGCGCCCGACAGCAGCGGAACGTCGAAGTACGGCCCGAACACGTCGAAGCCGGCGGGCCGGACCGGGTCGGTCCAACTCGTGGGGCTCGCCGCGCCGGTCCAGACGTGCAGCCCCCAGAAGTCGTTGAAATTCGAGCTGGTGTAGTCGCCGTAGTCGCCCGCGGGACGGTGATAGTGCAGCCGGGCATAGCCCTTTGCCGCCGCGCGGCTCGCGTAGATCTCGAGGTCGCCTGACTCGATCCAGGCCGTCGGCACCTGCTCTGGAATGACGCTCTGGTCGGGACCCGGGTCCTTGGTGTCGCCGCGATGGATGATGAAGTTGAGCGGCTGAGAGGGATCCTGCAGCAGCACGTTCCAGTACGCACCGTCACCGTCGATGCCGGTCGGCCGCTTCGGGCTCGTCCATTGCGTCGCCTCGGACGGATCGATCGCGGCGCCCCACAGGTGCAGGCCCCAGAAATCGTTGAAGTCCGCGCTGGTCGGGTCGCCGTAGTCACCGTCGGGCCGGTGGTAGCGGATCGTGGCGTAGCCCTGGGCCGCGGCCTGGCTCGTGTATTCGAGACCGTCGCCGCCCTTCAGCCAGATCTCGGGATACGCGTTCGCATCGAAGGACCGGTCGGCACTCGTGCCGTCCTTCGCGTCGCCGCGGTGAACGATGAAGTTGACCGTTCCACCGCCCGGCGCGAGCCTGACCCAGGCGAAGCGCCCGTATCCGTCCTCGCCAAGGAACGGCTTCGGCGCAGTCCACTGGGTGACCTCCGACGGGTCGATGCCGTCGCCCCACAGGTGCAGGCCCCAGTAGTCGTTGTAGTCGCCGGTCGTGTGATCGCCGTAGTCTCCGTCCGCCCGGTAATAGTGGATGATCGCGTAGGCCGCCGGCGCAGCGGCCGACACGGTGAGGACGTTGGTCGCGGAGTCGAACCTGAATACGATCGTGTCGCCGTCCGCGACGTTGAACGGGATGTTCGGACCGTCCCGTACTCCTCCGGCGCCATAATTCTCGTCCCAGGACTCGTTGATCGCCGCCTTGACCTCGTAGCTGCCGGCGGGGATCTGATCGGTTTCGAAGGCATAGACGCCGTCGCCGTCCGGATCCTGCAGCCAGGAGCGCAGGCAGTCCGGTTGCCAGTCGCCCGGGCAGCCGAGCTCGCTCTGGTAGCTGCCGGGCGCCGTGACGATGCGCGAGTTGACGGCGTCGGTGACCCAGTGCGTCTCGTGGTCGTAATAGAACTTGACCGTCGCGCCGGCCCCGAGGAAGAGCGGGATGTTGTTACCGTTCGGCTGCGCGTTCGCCCCGTAGTTCTCGTCCCAGCTGTCGTTCAGCGCGGCCTTGTACTCCCAGTTGCCAGCCGGCAGCGGGAACGAGGCCTGCCAGACGCGGTCGCCGCCGTCATAGACCAGCTCCGTCAAGGCGCAATCCGGTTGCCAGTCGCCCGGGCAGCCCAGCTCGGACTGCAGGCTGCCAACGATAGCCACACTGGCCGGGGGCGGGGTGTGATCCGCGGAAAGCGGCGCAGCGGCCGCGAGCAGCGCGAGGCCCAGCCCGGCAAGGATTCTTCTAGTCATGGTCCCTCCCCGTCCGCGGGCCGGCCCGCGGCGTGCGGAATTGTTGTTTTTGAGTACCTAGCCCAGGTCTCCCGGGTTGTCAATCGTGGAAAGCCAGTCGACGCTCGGCCGTGCCTGCTGCGGGGACACCGTGCCGGCGGCAATGCCCCGTGGGGCTCGGGATGGCTAGCCTGCCGGCCCGCTTCGCTGCGAAGGAACGCCAAGCACCGCCCGCAGGCGCGTAGCCATCCAGCGCAACTCCTGCTCCTCCCGTCCCGCGAGCAGGCCGACCTTGTTGCCCACCCGCGGATGCACCTGGAGCTCGAGCACCGGCACGTCGTTGACCGCCAGCCCGCTCGCCCCCACCCGCAGCGCCGCGAGCTCGTCGCGCTGCCACTCCCAGTTACGCTCGCCGAGGATGCCGCGGACGCTCACCCGGAACCGTCCCCGCTCGGCCTCGAGCACCGCCGTGCGACGGCCCATGTTCACCGAGGCCGCCAGCAGCCACGCACCGACCAGCCAGAACCCGAGCAGCATCACCCAGACGAACCACGGCATGCTTGCAGGCCGGTCCGGACCGATCACGGCGAAAGCGACCGTCATGGCGAGCATCATGCCGCACCAGAAGAGTGCCATCAGAAACATGCCTCTCGAGCCGCGCCAGACGCCGACCGGCGGCGCCACGAGCCGCAGCCGGTCCGTCCCGCTTTCGACCACGACGGCGCTGCCCTCGGGCTGAGTGGGGACGTCCTCCGGCTCGTCGGCAGCGGTTGTCCCGAAGATCCTGGTCTCCGCGCCTGTACTGGTGCCGACGCTGCCGCCCACGTACCCGCTCAGCTGGCCGGCCAGCTGCAGCAACAGGTCCTTCGGGTAACCGAGCACGAGCAGCCGGCGCGAGCCGCCCGCAAAATGCACGGCAAGCGCTGCGAAACCGCCCAGCTCGCGCGGCGGGGCACCGCCCGAGCTCGAGTGGGCGACGCTGACCTCGAGCTTCGCGACGGGTTCGTGGGGCATCCGCCTCGTCCAGGCGAGGACACCCAGGCGCTCGGTCGAGCGCAGTCCGCCGTTGCTCCAGCCCACCGTGCAGCGCCCGAACAGGATCACGAGACCGAGCAGGATCGGTATGCATCCGGCAATCAGGAACGGCAGCTCGAACAGCGCGAACGCTGCGCTGCCGCCAGCGCCACGGCCCTGGCGCCATTGCCCGATCGTCTCCCAGAGCTCGCGGGCCGGCGCCCAGGCGAACAGCAGGCCGAAAGCGATCAATACGACACCCACCCAGCGCAGTGCGCCCAGCGACCGCGCCGGCAGCTCGAAGCGGACTTCGCCGTCGACGTATTCGCCGCGCACCAGGTATGGAAAACCGCCGTGCATGCCCGGGCTCCGATCGCTCGAAGGCGCGGCCCGTTCAGCCGCGCGTCGGATGGTGCCAGCGGCGCGGGCCTGCGGCTCAGACGCAAATCACAGCGATCAGAACGAGATCAGCTGGTAGCCATCGGCCTGCAGCGCCACCAGCGCGGTCATCGCCGAAAGCGCCAGCTCGACGCCGGGCGCGAGCTCCTCTCGCGCAAAGCCCTTGTGCGCAGCGGTCTGCCCGCACAAGAGCACCTGGACGCCCTGCGCTCGCAGCGCCGCGAGCAAGGGCGCGTTCGGGTTCTCGACCCCGAAGCGGGACTTGTAGGCGGCACTCGACAGCATGTCCTTGCCGGCCGCGCCAT
>CAZKLS010000096.1:7910-10700 GCA_964553405.1 uncultured Steroidobacteraceae bacterium | reverse complement strand
TTCAACGTCACGGTCACGATACGGGAGCATTACATCAACACGCCGAACGGCGGGTTCCACTATGTGCAGAACTGGTTCATCGAAGGGACCGCGGTCGGCCTGTCCTCCGGTTGGACCTGGTTCGGCCACGCGGCGGGCCCAGGGACCGGCAACTTCACCGGTGCGCAGCTGAAGGACGGTTACAACCTCGAGGCCATGTACTCACCGCTGGACGGGGGCCGGAAGTTCCGCAGGTGGGAGCGGGTCCGCGTCGTCAAGGATGCCAACGGCGTCACCCGGGTGGAAAATTTCGAGCCCACGCAGTTCCGCTGTCTCGGCAGGTAACGAGCCCGTCTCGCGGGTTCCTGCGTGCAGTCGCGCAGGGTCCGGCGGGTTGACGAGCATCCCGACCCCGGCTCCGCGCCGGGGTTTCTTTTTCGACCGACTCGATCGGCGCCTGGCAACGGCGCCACTTAATGGCATGATCGCGGTCCATGACCACGAGCATTACACCCGACGACGTCCTCGATTTCTGGTTCGGGCCGCCACCGCGCGCGAGCCGCGAGGCGTGGTTCCGCAAGGACCCGGAGTTCGACACCGCGATTCGCGAGCGCTTCGGCGAGGCGGTGGCGGCGGCACTCGCCGGTGAATTCGCGGACTGGTCCGCGACGCCGTCCGGGACGCTGGCCCGCGTGATCCTGCTCGATCAGTTCCCGCGGAATATTCACCGCGACACGCCGCTCGCGTTCGCCGGCGACGCCCAGGCGCTCGCGGTCGCGCAGGATGCCGTGGCCCGGGGCTTCGACCGGCGGCTCGATTTCTTCGGGCGGTGGTTTCTCTACCTGCCGTTCGAGCACTCGGAGGACCTCGCGATGCAGCAGCGCTCGCTCGAGCTTTTCGGGCAGCTCGCAGCCGAGACCGGCAACCGGGGTCCGCTGGAGTGGGCGGAGAAGCATGCGGCCGTGATACGGCGATTTGGCCGGTATCCGCACCGCAACGCGATCCTCGGACGGACGTCGACCGCCGAGGAAATCGCATTCCTCGCCGAGCCGGGCTCGTCGTTCTAGGACGGGTGGCCGGCTCCCGTGCCGGTCATCGAGGACTTCAGGTACGCGACCGCGAGTTCACGCTGCAGGTCGTAATCGACCAGCGCGTCGAGGGCTACGCGCCGGCCGAGCAGCTCCTGCACCCGCTGCCCGGTCAGGCGCTGCACCCGGAAATCGAGAATGCGGTCCTGGTTCAGGTGCAGTACCTCGCCGCGCCCCGACACCGGCAGCACGCTGCGCGAGCCGGGACGCTGCACCGACCAGCTCGTCGTGCCCTTGCGCGAAACCGGAGGTCGGACCTCGAACGTCTTGCCCTCCCACAGGTAACTGGCGCTCAACGCCCCGGTTGAGAAGAAGACCCGCGTCGAATGCCACCCGGCGAGCAGCTCGCCTCGCGAGTCGAATGACTGTCCCACGGCACGGTAGGTGTCGCCCTCCGGGCTGTAGAGGAACGAGAACACCGCGATCCGGTCGACGCCCTCGTGGATCTGCAGCCACCATCCCTCGTAGGCGGCACGCGGATCCGTCCAGCGGCGCCAGCGCGCGGAGCGCTTCGGCAGATCGTCGATCAGCTCGATCGCGATGAACAGCAGCACGCCGGCGGCCGTGGCTCCCAGCGCCTTCTGCAGGTCAGCGCCGACCTCGAGCCAGTCCGCGACGAGCCAGGTGCACACGACCGTGAGTACCGGCGCGACCGCGGCGCTCAGCAATTGCCTGACGCGTTTGCCCATGGCGGAGTCCGGGCCGAAGTTGGCTTAATCTACCCCTACATGCCGATCGCGCGCGAGCGGCAATTCCGGCCGCGACGCGTCGGGCAATCGTCGCGGCCGAAAAACAAGGAACCCCGCCGAAGCGGGGTTCCCGGGAACGAGGCAGGCCGGCTTACGGCAGGAACGAGTAGATGAACGCCTGGTCGTCGGGCTGGTCGATGCGATAGCCACCGCCGGTGCCCTTGCAGTTGGAGTTCACGCCGAACGAGGTGACGGCCACGATCGTTCCGTCGCCGTACCAGAAGATGGGCCCGCCGGAATCGCCGAAGCAGGTCCCGCCGGACGCCTTCTTGCCGGGGTTGCTGCTGAACACGACCGAGCTGCCCTCAGGTATGCCGAAGGTGCCCTTGGTGCCGATCAGCATCACGTCGCCGGTATAGCGCACGCGGTCCGCCGAGAGTACCGGCTTCACGCTCTGCAGCCCGTAACCAACCGGGTTGAACAGCTGCTCCTGTAGGCCGCGCTGCCTGGTGAGCCCGTCCAGGATGCCGAGCGGCGGCAGCTGCCCGTACTCGGACATCATGACCGGCTGGCTGAGGATCACGATACCCAGGTCATGCAGCACGAACGCGTTATCGTTGTAATCTGGATGCGTGTGGATCGAGGCGGCCTCGATCGCAGTGCCGCCCGGGAACGGGTAGCCGGTCGTGGCCCGGTCGCTGACATCGGACTCGAACCAGATTCTTCCCCCCTCGGCCCCATAGGTGCAGTGGCCTGCGGTCAGCACGACCGTCGGCGAGAGCAGCGTGCCGGTGCAGCGCCAGGCCGGGCCGCCGCCCGCATCGAATACGAGTAGGCCGACGTACGGGTGCCCGTCGCCGTCGGGCTCACCGTATTGGACCGCGTTCGCGGTGTGATACGTCGCCATCAATCCCAACGCCGCGGCGCATATGGTCAGTGTCTTGCGTGAAAGCATTTCGGATCTCCTGATCTTGTTTTAATCCGAGCCGCGTAAGGTGCGCGGTTCGAACGTTGACCTATACGCCGATGTGAAC
>CAZKLS010000096.1:0-7810 GCA_964553405.1 uncultured Steroidobacteraceae bacterium | reverse complement strand
TTCGAGGCGGTGGAGGCGCTCGTCACGAGCGGCTTCACGCCGCTCAGGACCGTGATCATCCTGAGCGGACACGACGAGGAGGCGGGCGGCTCGGGCGTGCGGACGGTTGCAGGACTGTGGCGGGAGCGCGGTGTTGCCCCGGCTTTCGCGCTGGACGAGGGCCTCGCGATCGTGGAGGACTTTTCGCTGCTCGGGCGGCCGGTGGCGCTGATCGGCGTGGCGGAGAAGGGCTACGCCACGCTCCGTGTCACCGCGCCGGCGAAGGGTGGTCATTCGTCTGCGCCGCCACCCGAGACCGGCGTCGAAGTGCTGGCCAGGGCGATCCTTGCGATCACATCGCGGCCGTTCGAGCCGGAGTTCTCGGGGCCGGTGGCGGACATGCTGCGCACGCTCGCGCCCCATGCCGGTCTCGCGGTGCGGATGGCGGTGGCGAACGCATGGCTGTTCGAGCCGCTGCTGGTGAAGCAGATTGCCGCGACGCCGGCCGGGGCGGCGATGCTGCACACAACGATCGCTCCGACGATGCTCCGGGGCAGTCCGAAGGAGAACGTGCTGCCCCAGGATGCGACGGCGTGGATCAACTACCGGATCGCGCCCGGGCAGACGACGGCCGAGGTGATCGCGCGAGCCGAGCAGGCCACGCACGGACTCGGCGTCGAGCTCGAATGGGAGGGTGCCGTCTACGACCCGCCGCCGGTGTCCTCGGCCGGTTCCGAGGCATTCCGGATCATCGCGGCACTCGCCTCCGACGGCGGCACGCTACCGGTGGCGCCGGGGCTCGTTACGGCCACGACGGACAGCCGGTCCCTGGCCGGCATTGCGCAGGACGTCTATCGCTTCCAGCCCTTCGTCGCCTCGATGCGGGAATTCGAGATGATCCACGGCACGAACGAGCGCCTGACGCTCGAGAACCTGGAGCGGCTCACCGGTTTCTACTCGCGACTGATCGCCACCGCCGCGGCGCGGTGAGCGGCCGCGCAAGCGGCAGCGCCATGACGAAGAGCCCGGCTCGCGCCGGGCTCTGTCTGTCTGGCCGGTTGATGGCTGCGCGATCAACGCGCAATCAGGTCACGGCAGCTCGAACGGGCACTCGACGTCGGGATCGCGTGAGAACCAGATCGCGCTGGTACCGCCGTCGCTGGGGTCACGCACGACTCCGGCAATGCCATTGCCGGTCCACTTGCCGTCGAACAGCGCCAGCAGCGGGAACGGCAGCATCCCCGGGGGCGGGGAGAAGGCCGCCGTGACCGTCTTGTCGCGGTCGATGTAACCGGTGCCGAACACCAGCTGTTCCGCGACCGATCCATCCGGATAGTAGTTGTACGAGAGCGCGACGCCCGCGAACAGGCCTTCGCTCTGGTGATCGACGCAGAGTGTTATCGTGCTCTCGACGAGGGTCCCGTCGGGCAGGATCGACGTGCCGCCGCCCGACCAGCCTCCGGTCAGGTCGGGAACGCCGGCGAGGGCCACGCCAGAGGCCAGCAGCCCGGTGATCAGACTCGTTGCCAGGTAACGCATTTTCGCCTCCCTGTTTGAACATAATGTCGACAGAGCGGGCGTCCACCCGGCAGTCTCACCACCGTGGCGGACGCCTCATTGAGAACTTAGGCAAACGACCGCGAGTGCACAATTCGTATTAAGTGAAGGCGAACAAATGCAGAAGACCATCCTGATCACCGGCTGCTCGAGCGGGATCGGCGCCGCGATGGCGCGCGAGTTCGCGCAACGAGGACACCGTGTCTACGCGACCGCCCGGCGCCGCGAGTCACTGGCGCCACTCGAAGGCGAGGGCATTCACGGCCTCGAGCTCGACGTCAACGACGACGCGTCGATTGCCCGTGCCGTCGAGACAGTGGCCGGCGAGATGGGGCACCTGGACATGCTGGTCAACAACGCCGGCTTCTCGCAGGTCGGTGCCGTCGTGGACCTGACCCGCGAGGATCTTCGCCGCCAGTTCGAGACGAACGTGATCGCGCCGGTCGCCGTGACGCGTGCCGCGCTGCCGCTGCTGCGTGCGGCCGTCACCGGCGAGGGCTCCGCGGTCGTGGCCAACGTGGGCAGCATCGTCGGCCTGTTCACGACGCCGTTCGCGGCCGCCTACTGTGCGAGCAAGGCGGCGATTCACTCGATGTCGGATGCGCTGCGGATGGAACTCGCGCCGTTCGGCATCGCGGTCGTCACGATCCAGCCCGGTGGCGTGCGGTCGAGTTTCGGCCAGCACGCGGAGGAAGCGATCCGACTGCCCGAAGGCTCCATTTACCGCGGCGTCGAAAGCGGCATCCGGGCGCGCGCCCAGGCGGGCCAGCAGGGCGCGACACCGGCCGACGAATTCGTGCGGCCCGTCGTCGATGCGCTGCTGAAGAGCCCGCCACCGCGGGTCATCCGCGGCGGCAGGAACAGCTTCCGGCTGCCGCTGCTGAAGCGACTGCTGCCCGCGGCGATGTTCGACAGCAAGCTCGTGAAGGCTTTCGGGCTCGATCGCCTCGAGCCCTGATCAGCAGCAGCGCACCAGCGGCGGCCGGGATCACGCCCGAACGGTCGGGCGGCGCAGCCGCCGCCTAGTCCGGGAACCAGCGGATGAACCGCGCCTCCTCCGGCACGGCGGCCGTGCGGTAGAACGGTACGACGCGCGGCGTGAAGTCGTCCGCTGCGCGCGTCGTGCGAAACTCCCCTGCGAAGGTGTAGCCGTTCAGTGCGCCCGGCAGCGGATCGCGGCGATCGAGGGTCAGCAACTCGCGGTCGTGGTCGTCGGTCGGGTCTGCGTACAGCTCCAGCCGGACCGCGTCGACCGGCAGGTTCCCGAGGTACACCTGCACCGTCGCCGTGAGCCCTTCGGGCGTGCCGCGGATCTCGCAGCGCCCCCAGTGAATCTCCTGCCAGTGGTGGTGCAGCTCGTGCAGCCAGCTGCGCAGCTCGCGGGCCAGCATTGCCCGGTCGGCAGCGCGTTCCCGGTGATCCGCGGCCGCCGGCAGGTACATCCGCTCGACATACTCAGCCAGCATCCGGTTGCTGCTGAACTGCGGCGTCAGCTGCGACATGCTGGCCCGGATCCGCTGGACCCATGCGGTCGGTATGCCTTCGGCATCGCGCTGGTAGAAATCGGGCACGACCTGCCGTTCGAGCAACTCATAGAGCGCTGCCGCCTCGTGAGCGTCCCAGCCCGGCTCGGCATGCTCCGCGCCGTCGCCGAGCGCCCAGCCCACTTCGTCCGACCAGGCCTCCGCCCACCACCCGTCGAGTTCCGACAGGTTCAGTCCACCGTTCACCAGCACCTTCATGCCGCTGGTGCCGCTCGCCTCCCAGGGACGCCGCGGCGTGTTGATCCAGACGTCAACGCCCTGCACCAGCTTCTGTGCGAGCGTCATGTCGTAGTCCTCGATCAGCACGACGCGGCCGCGGATGTCGCTGCGGTTCGCGAGCTGAGCCCAGCGCTGCAGCGCGCGCTTGCCGACGTCGTCGTGCGGATGCGCCTTGCCCGCGACGATCAGCTGCACCGGGGTGTCGCGGGAGTTCAGCAGCCGCAGCAGGCGGTCCGTGTCCGCCAGCAGCAGGTCGGGTCGCTTGTACTCGGTGAAGCGCCGCGCGAATCCGAGCGTGAGCACGTTCGGGTCCAGCACGTCGCGTGCCGCGCTGATCCACTCCCGGGCCGCGCCGCGCTGCGCCAGCTGCTGGGTCAGCCGCTCGCGGGCGTAGTCGACGAGGTCGCTGCGCTGGCGGGCCCGGAAGCTCCACAGCTCGGCGTCGTCGATCCGCTCTATCGTCGCGCGCAACTCCCGCAGGTTGCCCAGCCAGCGCTCCTTGCCACAGGCTTCGGTCCACAACCGGTCGGCCCACGGCGAGTCCCAGGTCGGCACGTGGACGGCATTGGTCACGTGCGACACCGGCACCTCGCGCTCGGGCCAGCGGGGATAGAGCGATGCGAAGATGCGACGGCTCACTTCCCCGTGCAGGCGGCTCACGCCGTTCATCCGGGCGCAGCCGCGTGCCGCGAGATAAGCCATGTTGAAGGGCTCGCCGAGGTCGTCCGGGTCGCGGCGCCCGAGGCCCAGCAGCTGCTCGGCGCCGATGCCGAGCGCCCCGGCGTAATCGCGCCCGTATTTCTCCAGCAGGAAGCGCGGGAAGGTGTCGAACGCGGCCGCGACCGGCGTGTGCGTCGTGAAGACGTTGCCGGCGCGCGTGGCCCAGAGGGCTTCCCAGAACGCCACTTCGTGGGTCGCCATGAAGCGCCTCGCGCGCTCGAGCGTCACGAACGCCGCGTGCCCCTCGTTCAGGTGACAGACCTCCACCTCCACGCCCATCTGCTCGAGCAGTTGCCAGCCGCCGAAACCGAGCACGATCTCCTGCATGAACCGGGTTTCGAGGTCGCCGCCGTACAACTGGCCCGTGATGCCGCGGTCCGCGGGGCTGTTGAGCGGATCGTCGCTGTCGAGCAGGTAGAGCTGGACGCGCCCCACGCTCGCATGCCAGGCCCTGAGCAGCAGCTCGCGCCCGGGCAGGTTGATCGTCACCTTCAGCGGCGCGCCGCCGTTCTCGCGTATCGGTCGCACGGGCAGCGAATAGGGCGAGTTGGTCGGGTAGAGCTCGATCTGCCAGCCCTGCGCGTCGATCAGCTGGCGGAAATAGCCCTGGCCGTACAGCAGCCCGACCGCGACCAGCGGCACGCCGAGGTCGCTGGCGGTCTTCAGGTGGTCGCCCGCGAGGACGCCGAGGCCGCCGGAGTACAGCGGCAGCGCATCGGTGATGCCGTACTCCATGCTGAAGTAGGCGATCCGCGGCGCGCGGCCGTCCGCGTGCTGCTGCTCGAACCATGCCGGCCGCGTGAGGTAGTCCTGACGGTCCGCCTCCGCGGCAGCGAGCTGCTGCGTGAACTGTGGATCGGCGGCGAGCTCGGCGATGCGGTCGCGCGATGCGTTCCGCAGCACCAGCACGGGGTTGTGGGTGCGGCTCCAGACCGCGGCGTCGATGGACTGCCAGAGCACGTCGGTCGAGTGGTTCCAGCTCCAGCGCAGGTCGCAGGCCAGGTCCGCCAGCGGTGCCAGCGCTGGCGGCAGGAACGTGAGCATCGGGTGAGCACCGATCCTGGGCATGCCGCGCCTCCACGGTCGATGACTGCGGCGCCCCGATCGACGGGAGCCGCATCAGCACAATTTTACGCGCGACGGTGCCCGCCGGATTCCGGGCTAGTGCGTAAGCGGCGTCGTCCAGGCATGCGACCCGGCCGGTTCACAACGGACGCTGGAACAACTCCGTGACGTCCGAGTTGAGGACCAGCCAGAGCCTCTGCGCTGCCACTGCGAGCAGGTAGAAGATCAGGGACTTCGTCGCCAGCAGACCGGCTGCCCTGCGCATGGCTGACGGCGTGCCCGAGGAGTGGCGTTTCGTTGCATGGAATGGACCCATGACGCGACCTCCGTCTTGTTGTTGTTCTGCACTTCGAGGCTAGCGTCGAGCGACGCGGAAGTGTGAGCGATTTCACATATGGGTCGGCCGTGACGATGCCTGCCCGCAGGCCGGACTTATGTCAACTAAGTGTTTACCGCCGTGCGCGCGAGGCGTATGGTTTTTCCGTTAGCCGCTGCACTGGCGGCAGACGATTGGATCAGGGAGGGGCTGCAGGGGAATGCCCACCCCGGGCGACAAAGGCTCGTGCCGTGTCGCTCCCGCGATCTGTGGCGGGAGCCGCAGCGTGGACGTGCGATTTTCCGCCACAGCCGGTCCGGCTCCAGAGTCCTTCCAGCAGCCTGCCCCGCCCGGCGGGCAGATCCGTCGCACAGAAAACTTCCAGGATTCATCGATCGCTTCGGCGGTGGTCCGGTGCCTCACCGGAGACCGCTGCACGACGGTGCGCGCGCCAGCGCGAACCGCAAGCGAAACCCGAC
This sequence comes from uncultured Steroidobacteraceae bacterium, assembly GCA_964553405.1. Lineage (GTDB taxonomy): Bacteria > Pseudomonadota > Gammaproteobacteria > Steroidobacterales > Steroidobacteraceae > DATIRA01. The sequence goes on along the minus strand of CAZKLS010000096.1, from coordinate 1,931 downwards.
GGCCCACACGCCCAGCGGCGCTGGAGTCGGTTTCGAACGAGAAACCCGCAAGGGAAGGGAGTACATCATGCTCAGAAACGCAACACTCGCCGCTGCGCTCGCGGTAGCCGTCGTACTCGGCGCGCCGCCCGCAGCCTACGCTGCACCCGGAGGCGCGGTCGCGACAGCGAAGCAGCAGGCCGCCGGAGTGACGAAGTCCGCCAACGGCGTCTACATCGCGATCATGGACTTCGATCCCGCCGTCGCCTACGAGGGCGGCATCGAGGGCTACGCCGCGACGAAGCCCGGCAAGGGCAAGAAGCTCAATCCCAACAGCGCGCACGTGAAGAAATATGCCCGCCTGCTCGAGCAGAGCCAGGACAAGGCGCTGGCACGCGCGGGCGTGTCGACGGGCAAGAAACTGCAGTCGTACACGATGGCGTTGAACGGCTTCGCGGCGAAGATGAGCCTCGACCAGGCCAACGAACTCGCACGCGCTCCGGGCGTCAGGATGGTCCTGCCCGACGAGTGGCGCTACCGGACGACCGACGCGAGCCCGACCTTCCTCGGCCTCGACGGCGGGGGCGAGCCCTGGTCGGTCCACTACACTGGCGAGAACGTCGTGGTCGGCATCATCGACGACGGCATCTGGCCGGAGCATCCGAGCTTCGCCGACGACGGCACGTACGACTACCTGCCGGAGTATGCGGGTCTGCCCTGCGAGTTCGGCAATACGGCCCACAACCCGGCCGATGCGCCGTTCACCTGCAACAACAAGCTGCTGGGTGCGAGGCAGATGCTGGCCACCTATCGCGCATTGATCGGTGCGGATGCTGACGAGTTCGACTCGGCCCGCGACGACAACGGCCACGGCACGCATACGGCCTCGACTGCCGCGGGCAACCGCTACGTCGATGCGTCAGTGCTCGGCGTGCCGCGCGGCATGATCTCGGGCATCGCGCCGCGCGCGCGCGTGATCGCCTACAAGGGCCTCGGCAACCTCGGCGGCTTCACCTCGGATCTCACCGCCGCGATCGACCAGGCGGTGGCCGACGGCGTGGACGTGATCAACTACTCGATCGGCAGCGCCTCGTTCTCCGTCGGCGCGGACGAGATCGCGTTCCTGTTCGCGGCCGATGCGGGCGTGTTCGTCGCGACCTCGAATGGCAACAGTGGCCCGGGTCCGGCGACGACCGGCGGCCCGGCGTCTGTGCCGTGGCTGACCAGCGTCGGCGCCAGCACGCAGCCGCGCTTCTTCCAGGGGGCGGCCGAGCTCGGCGACGGGTCTTCCTACACCGGAGCCTCGATCACCGCCGGCACGACGATGCTGCCGCTGGTGGATGCGGCGGACGCGGGCGATGAGCTTTGCGCACCCGGGTCGCTGAATCCGGCCGTGGTCGCCGGCAAGATCGTGCTCTGCAAGCGCGGTATCTATGCGCGCGTCGCGAAGGGCTATGCCGTGTACCTGGCCGGCGGGCTGGGCCTCGTGCTCTACAACACCAGTGACGCGCAGGACCTGAACACTGACACGCATTGGGTACCCGGCGTGCACGTGAACAATACCGACGGGCTGGCCATCAAGGGCTACATCGCCAGCGCCGGCGCCGGCGCGACGGCGATGATCGTCAGTGGCGACAAGGTCATGGTGGATGCGCCGGTCATGGCATCGTTCTCCTCGCGCGGTCCGAATCGACTGTCGGCGGACCTGATCAAGCCGGACATCACCGGTCCGGGCGTGCAGATCCTCGCCGGATGGTCGCCGTTCCCGGATCCGGGTGGCGTGCCGGGTGAGTTGTTCGCGGCGATCGCGGGGACCTCGATGTCGAGCCCGCACGTCGCGGGTGCATTTGCACTCTTGAAGCAGGCGCATCCGGACTGGTCGGCTGCAATCGCGAAATCCGCGCTGATGACCACGGCCTACCAGGACGTGATGAAGGAAGACGGCGTGACGC
>CAZKLS010000095.1:0-10929 GCA_964553405.1 uncultured Steroidobacteraceae bacterium | reverse complement strand
GGGACTGAGTCTGCGGCCTGCTCTCTGCTCCCTCTCCCGCTTCGCGGGAGAGGGTCGGGGTGAGGGTCCGCCCCCTCTCCCGCTCTGCGGGAGAGGGTCGGGGTGAGGGTCCTGCTCCCTCGCCTGCTCTGCGGGAGAGGGTTGGGGTGAGGGCATTGGCAACTGAGAACGCGACACCTAGGCTAACGGCATGAAATACACAGGAACAACGGACTACCAGCACGGCAGCGAACCGCGGTTGGGCGTGCTGCTCGTGAACCTCGGCACTCCCGACGAGCCGAGCCCGGGCGCAGTCCGCCGCTACCTCGCCGAGTTCCTCTGGGATCCGCGCGTGATCGAGATGCCGCGCCCGCTCTGGTGGCTGATCCTGCACCTGATCATCCTGCGGGTACGACCGAGAAAGAGCGCGCACGCCTATCAGAAGATCTGGACTCCGGAGGGATCCCCGCTGCTGATCGAGTCGCAGGCCGTCGCCGACGGGCTGCAGGCCCGCCTGCGGGCGAGGCTCGGTGATCGCGTCCGCGTGGCGCTGGGAATGACCTACGGCCGGCCGTCGATCGCCGACGTGCTGGAGACATTTCGTCGCGAGAACGTGCAGCGCCTGCTCGTGCTGCCGATGTATCCGCAGTACTCGGCCACGACCGCCGGCTCGATCTTCGACCGGGTCACGCGCCAGCTCGCGACCTGGCGCTGGTTGCCGGAGTTGCGCATCGTGAACCAGTACTGGCAGGAGGACGCCTACATCGCCGCGCTGGCCGACAGCATCGAGGCGCACTGGCAGCGGCATGGCCGCAAGCACCTGCTGTTCTCGTTCCACTCGATCCCGAAGCGGTACTTTCTGGCGGGCGATCCCTACCACTGCTTCTGCCATGCCACGGCCAGGCTCGTTGCCGAGCGTCTGCAGCTCGGCCAGGACGAATGGTCGCTTGGATTCCAGTCCCGCTTCGGCCGTGAGGAGTGGCTCAAGCCCTACGTGGACCTGCTGCTGCTCGATTACGCGCGGCAGGGCCCGAAGCAGGTCACGCTCGTCTGCCCCGGCTTCGCGACCGATTGCCTCGAGACGCTCGAGGAAATCGACATGCAGAACCGTGCGGCTTTCCTCGAGGGCGGCGGAGAGGCCTTCGACTACGTGCCCTGCCTCAATTCCAGCGACGCACAGCTCGCGCTGTACGAGCAGCTCGTGCTGAAGCACGCTCAGGGCTGGCCCGAGCTCGCCGGCGACATCGATGCCGCCGAACTCGCGGCGTCGCGCGAGCGTGCGCTCGCGCGCGGCGCGCCGCGCTGAAGGCCGCGGCGACAGGCCGGCACGCAGCCGATCCGATGCTCGGCCGCTTCCTCGAGATCAGCGTCGCGACGGCGGATGCGCGCGCTTCGCTCGAGTTCTACGAATCGCTCGGTTTCGGCCAGGCGCTCGTGGGTGACGTCCGCGACCATGCCTACGCGGTCGTCAGCGACGGTCGCCTGTACCTCGGGCTGCACGAGCGCGAGATGCCGTCGCCGACGCTGACCTGGGTGCGCAGCGATCTCGTCCGGCATGCCGGCGAGCTGCAGGCGACCGGCGTCGAGCTGCTGCGCGCGCAGCTCGACGAGGAATCCTTCCACGAGCTCGAGTTCGAAGACCCCTCCGGGCAGGCGGTGGCACTGATCGAGGCGCGCACGTTCTCGCCGCCGGCCGTGGCGGCCTTGCGCCGGTCGCAGCTCGGCTATTTCGAGGAAATCGGGATACCGACGCGGGATCTCGGGCGATCCGGCGCGTTCTGGGAATCGCTCGGGCTCGTGACGTTCGATCCCGAGGATCACCCGTTCCCGAAGGTCGTCGCCGCGGCGACCGGGATCAACCTCGGCCTGTACGATGCGGAACTCAGCCGGCCGGTGCTGACGTTCTCGCATCCGGACGTCGCGCAACAGATCGGGAGCCTGCGCGAACGGGGCCATCGTTTCCTCGACCGCCTGCCGCGCGGGCTCGATCCGGGGACGAATGCGATGCTGCTGGCGCCGGAAGGCACCTGGCTGCTGCTGACCCAGGCGACCGACTGAGCTCCCGACGCGATCCCGGCGGTGCGATACCATTCGCGCCCGGACAGACGCAGAGCCGCAACGCATGAACTGGCGAAACACGACCGAGTCCTATGGCGCGATAGCGAAGCTTCTGCACTGGAGCATCGTGGTGCTCATCATCGGGCAGTTCGTGTTCGCCAGCCTGGCCGAGGACCTCCCCGATGACGCCGGGCGACTCGAGATGCTGGCACGGCACAAGTCCTTCGGCATGCTGATCCTGCTGCTCGCGCTGGCCCGCGTCGCCTGGCGGCTTGCGAACCCGACACCGCTGCCGCCCCCTGGAACGCCGCGCTGGCAGCGCGTCGCAGCCGCCTCGACGCACGGCATCCTGTACCTGCTGATCCTCGCGCAGCCACTGGTCGGCTGGGCGATGTCCTCGGCCGGCGGACATCCGGTGGCGCTGTTCGACTGGTTCGGCTTCCCGGCCATCGTGGCCACGAACCACGACCTCCATGAAGGGCTCGAGGAGGTCCACGAGCTGCTGGCCGGGGCGATCATCGCCGTGGCAGCCGTGCATGTCGCGGCAGCGCTCTACCACCACTTCCTGCTCAGGGACGGCGTGCTCAAGCGGATGCTGCCGTTCGGGGCGAAGCGCAGCGGATGATGCGCTGGCCGCTACTCGCGGCACTGGCCGCGCTGGCCGTGGGCGGCTGTGATCGCAGTCCTCCGGACGGCGCGCCGGCAGTCGCGGCGCAGGCCGGGGACCCGGCCGAGGCGCTCGAGGACGCACTGAACATTCTCGCTCCGCCCGGTGCCGTCGAACGCGGCGACACGGACCCGGCCGCCGACTGGGTGACGCCGTTCGAGCAAGGGACCGGCTGCAAGGTCAGCGTCGCGACTGCACAGTCCCGGGCCGAGATGCTCACGCTCGTTGAGCGCGGCGACTTCGACCTGGTGATCGCGCCGAGCGACGTCGCGCCGACGCTGATCGCGAACGGCGGCGTGCAGCCGGTCGACCTCGAGCAGCTGCCGAGTTACGCGAACATAGACCCGCGCCTCGAGGCCGCGCCGTGGCAGGTCTCCGCAGGACGCCACTACGGCACGCCCTACCAGTGGGGTCGCTACGTCCTGATCTACGACAGCGGTCTGTTCGAGCGTCCGCCCTCGTCGTGGTCGGTGCTGTTCGAGGAAAAGCGACGGCCGATCGTCGGCCAGGGCCGCGGCCGGGTGGACCTGCCGGAGGAGCCCGCGTTCATCGCAGACGCAGCGCTGTACCTGATGAAGACCCGTCCCTCGCTCGGGATCAGCGACCCGTACCAGCTGACCGAGGACCAGTACGCGGCCGTGCTCGAGTTCCTGCAGCAGCGGCGGGCAGGCGTGCACCGGCACGCCTCGCGGGCCTCCGAGATCCTGGAGGATTTCCGGCGCAACTCGGTGGTCGCGGCCGTCGCGCGACCCCAGGTGGCGAAGGAACTCTCGCGCGGCGGCCTGGCGGTCGAGACGGCGGTTCCGGCCGAGGGGGCGAGCGGCTGGGCGGACACGACGATGCTCACCTCTCGCGCGAAGCATCCGAACTGCGCGTATCGCTGGATGGAATGGTCGCTGAACGCGACGGTCCAGGGCGACATCGCGGTCTGGCTCGGCTCGGTGCCGGCGGTGACGGCGGCCTGCGAAGTCAATCCGAAGCTCGGGCCCGAGCGCTGCGCCAGCCACGGTCTCGGCGCTTTCGAGGAGCTCTGGTTCAGGCGGACACCCGAGGCGGCCTGCGCGGCCGGCGCCTGCGTCGGGCCGGAGCGCTGGAGCGCCGACTACGCTGCGCTGTTGCGTACCGATTGAGCCGGCGACCGGGAGGACCGGACCGGCGTCAGCTCCGCCGACTTCCGAGCAGGCTCACGATCCAGACCGCGAGCGCGCTCAGCAGCACGCCGGGCACCATCTCGTACAGGTCGAAGATCCCGCCGCTGCCCTGCTTCCAGAGGATCACCGTCAGGCCGCCGACGATGATGCCGGCCAGCGCACCGTTGCGGGTCATCCGGTCCCAGTACAGCGACATCACGATCGCCGGTCCGAAGGCCGCGCCGAAGCCGGCCCAGGCCCAGGCGACCAGATCGAGCACCTTGTTCTCCGGATCCAGCGCGAGCAGGAAGGCGAACGCCGCGATCGCGAGCACGGCGCCACGCCCCACCCAGAGCAGTTCGCCGCGACCGGGATTGCTGCGCAGCAGCCCCTTGTAGAAGTCCTCGGCGAACGCCGACGAGGCCACCAGCAGCTGCGCCGAGGCGGTGCTCATGACGGCCGCCAGGATCCCGGACAGGCACACGCCCGCCAGGATCGGATGCAGGTAGTTGACCGACATCAGGATGAAGGCTTTCTCGCTGTCGGGACCCTCGAGCGCCGGGTCGAGCAGCGGAATGGCCACGAGCCCGACCATCACCGCCGCGACCAGGACGACGATCACCCAGCCCATCGCGACACGCCGCGCCGCCGGCAGCTCGTCGGCCGAGCGTATCGCCATGAAGCGGGCCAGGATGTGCGGCTGGCCCGGGTAGCCGAGGCCCCATGCCAGCAGCGACAGGATGCCGATCGCGCCGAGCGCCTGGCCGCCGTCGGCGATGAACGGATCGAGCAGCGCCGGGTTCTGCGCCTCCAGCGTCGCGAACAGCTCGTTGAAGCCGCCGTTCAGCGTCACGCCGATCGCGGCCACCATGATCAGCGCGAAAAACATCAACGTGCCCTGCAGCACGTCCGACCAGCTGACCGCGAGGAAACCGCCGAAGAACGTGTAGGCCAGCATCACGGCGCTGCCCCAGAACATCGCCTCGACATAGCCCATGCCGAACAGCTCCTCGAACAGGCGTCCGGCCGCGACGAAGCCCGAGCTGGTGTAGAAGGTGAAGAACACCAGAATGAAGAACGCGGTCAGCGAACGCAGCACGCGCGTCCGGTCAGCGAAGCGCCGCTCGAAGTAGTCGGGCAGCGTGAGCGAATCGCCGAGCTGCTCGGTCCGCACGCGCAGCGGCCCCGCCACGAACTTCCAGTTCAGGTAGGTGCCGACCACCAGCCCGGCGAGCAGCCAGACCGAATCGAAGCCCGAGAGGTAGGCCAGCCCCGGCAGCCCCATCAGCAGCCAGCCGCTCATGTCCGAGGCCTGGGCGCTGAAGGCCGTGACCCAGCTGCCGAGCGAGCGACCACCGAGGATGAAGTCCGCCAGGTTCGCGGTGCGCCGATAGGCCACGAAACCGAGCACGAGGCAGATGCCCATGTACAGGACGATCGTGCCGATGATGATGCGCTGGTCGATCATGTTGTTGTTGTCGGCCCGGTCGCCGGGATCCCCCTTCGGATCAACCAGATACGCGGAGCATCTCCCGAGACGCCGACGAGATGCAAAGATTAATTCACAAAAGCTTCATGCGCCTCGCATCGTCGGCCCGCAGCCTGCGAACCGTCGAGCTTGCCCCGCCCCCGGGCCAGGATCGGCGATTCGGGACCCGAGAGGCAGCATCAGCCGATTTAAGGCAGCAGGGACGGATGCGCTAAGTCCTCGCCAGACCCGACCCGCCGGAGCAGGGTAACCCCCACCCTGCTCCGGTTTTTTTTCGCCTTGCAACCTGTCGGCGCCGCGGTGCATCAAACGTAAGCCACCCTGCGCCAGCGTCCACAGGAGCCCGCATGAACCTCCGTCACACCGCCCGAGCCGCCATGACATTGCTGCCGCTGCTCGCATTGCCAGCCGGCGCCTGGGAGCTGGACTGCAAGTACAGCGCGGATCGTCGCGCCGAGTTGGACGCCGCCGGAGCCGAGCGGCTCGAGATCGTCGCGCGGGCCGGAGACCTGACGGTCGAGCCCGGTCCGGGGGCCGCGGTCACCGCCAGCGGACGCGCCTGCGCTTCGTCCGAGGAGTTCCTGGAGCAGACGCAGATCCGCACGCAGCGCGAAGGACCGGTGCTGCGCGTGTTCGTTCAGGTGCCGGACGAGATGAAAGGCGTCGGCATCTTCTATGCCTCGCTGGACCTCACGGTCCGCGTGCCCGGCTCGCTGCCCGTCAGCATCACCGATACCAGCGGCGACATCACCGTGGAAAAAGTCCGCGTCACCAGCGTCACGGACAGCTCGGGCGACCTGCTGCTGCGCGACACGCAGGGCGACGTCGAGCTGAACGACAGCTCCGGGGACCTGCGCGTGCAGAACGCCGCGGGTGCCGTCGTGATCACCGACAGCTCCGGTGACATTCGCGTCGAGCGTGCGGGCTCGGTGCGGATCCGGACCGACAGTTCCGGCGACATCACGATCAGCGGCATCGCCGGCGACGTGCTGATCGAGCGCGACTCCTCGGGCGACATCTCCGTATCCGATGTCGGCGGCCGGATGGAGCTGGTGGCGGACTCGAGCGGCAGCGTGCACGTCGCGGACGTCCGGGGCACCGTCAGCCTGCCGCCGAACAAGCGCGACTGAGGCTCAGCGGCCGAGTTCAGCCAGCAGACGGTCGATCATCCGGCCGGCCTGCGCGCCGTAGCCACCGCCGAACAGGTTGTAGTGGTTGAGCACGTGGTAGAGGCGGTATAGATCGAGCCGCGCGCCCGCGCCCGGATCGAGCGGCCAGGCCGACTCGTACGCGGCGTAGAACGCCGGGCCGAAGCCGCCGAACAGCCGCGTCATCGCGAGGTCCGCCTCGCGGTCCCCGTAGTAGCTCGCCGGGTCGAAGACGACCGGGTGGCCGTCGCTGTCGACGGCCCAGTTCCCGCCCCACAGGTCCCCGTGCAGCAACGAGGGGACGGGCTGGTAGGTCTCGAAGAACCGGCCGGTGTCCTGCGCCAGTGCCCGGCCGCGCTCGACGATCCGCCCGCCGAGTCCCCGGGACGCGGCCAGATCGAGCTGGAACGCCAGCCGCTCGCGCGCATAGAAGTCCGCCCAGTCCCCGCACCAGTCGTTGTGCTGCGGCGTGCTGCCGATCGTGTTGTCGCGATGCCAGCCGAAGCGCGGGGCCCGGCGGCCGTGCAGCGCGGCCAGCTGTTCACCGAGCAGCTCTTCCGAGCGCCGTCCCGCGGCGCCGAAGTCGATCCACTCGAGCGCGAGAAAAGCCGAATCCTCCGCGACACCGCAGGCCAGCACGTCCGGGACGCGAACCGCCCGCGCGGCCGAGATCTCCTGCAGCGCCTCGGCCTCCGCCTCGAACATCCCCCGCCGCGCTGCGGGCGCGAGCTTGACGAACACCGGGCCGCGGTCGCTCTGCCAGCGCACGCAGTGGTTGATGTCACCGCCGTGCACGTCGCCGGCCGGGGCCGGTGAGACTGGATACCGCAGCGCGGCGCTCAGCGCTTCCATGACGGGGCGCCACTTTGCATCGCTCGATCGCAACCCGATCACCGCTGCAGGTGGCCCGCCGTCAGTCCGCCGCGGTCCATCGCCGCAGCATCAGGGCCGCGTCTCCGGGCGGGAGGCGACCCGACGGGCCTGTTCCCTGAGCATGCGCCCAAAGCCCTGGGCGTCGTAGAAGCCCTGGATGCCGTCGAGGTCCGGCGCCGTCCGGCCGAGCCCGCCTGGCCCGATCTCGATCGGCATGTCGCAGGCGATGCCGGTGAGGCGCCGGGAGAGAAACGCGGCTTCGCGGTGCTCGGCCAGGCTCGTGGCGATGAAGGCTGCGCCGCGGAACTTGAGCTTCGGCACCTGCTCGAGATTCTCGAAGACGCCCGGCAGCGTGTCGAAGTGCTTGAGCAGCTTCGCCGCCGTCTTGCGCCCGACGCCGGGGACGCCCGGGATGTTGTCCACCGCGTCGCCCATCAGCGCCAGGAAATCGGCCATGCGCTCCGGTATCACGCCGAAGCGCTCCTCAATGTCCGCGTAGCCGTAGCGTACGTTCGCGACGGCGTCCCAGTACGTGTCGTCCGCGGTCACGAGCTGGGTGAGGTCCTTGTCGCGACTGACGATCGTCACCGGCATGCCCGCGGCCCGCGCCCGCGTCGCCAGCGTGCCGATGATGTCGTCCGCCTCGTAGCGCGGGCTCGAGAACGCCGTGACGCCGAGGTGCGAACACAACTCGCGGCACAGCGCGAACTGCCGCTTCAGCTCCGGCGGCGCGGGCTCGCGGTTCGCCTTGTAAGCGGGATAGATCTCGTTGCGAAACGACTTCGAGAGGCTCTCGTCGAACGCGACGGCGATGTGGCGCGGGGACTCGCTCTCGAGCAGGTCGCCGAGGAAGCGGGCGAAGCCGTGCAGCGCGTTGACCGGGTTGCCGTCGGGGTCCGCGATCTCGACCGGCACCGAGTAGTAGGCCCGAAAAATGAACACGCTGGCGTCGACCAGGTACAGCACCGCTCAGCCCCTGCTCCGCCCGTGCATCAGGTGTCCCACTCCGGAGGCGCCCCGGAGTAGCGGTCCACGGCCGCGAACAGCGCGGACACCAGCGCGTTCTCCTGCTCGCTCATCTCGGGCCGCTGGATGTCGAACAGCAGGATCACGCGGGTCCGGTCGCTGCGGTTCCACGCCTCGTGGTTGATCGAGTCGTCGAACACCCAGGCCTCGCCCTCGCGCCACTCGCGGACTTCGTTGCCGACGCGGAAGCCGCAGTCCGGCGGGATGATCAGCGGCAGGTGACAGATCAGCCGCGTGTTCGCGAGGCCGTTGTGCGGCGGGATCTTCGCGCCGGGCTTCAGCAGCGAGAACAGCACCGAGGGCGAACGATTCGGGAAGCGGGCCAGCGGCGCGCCCTCCAGCGCCTTTAGCGTCCTCGGGCAGCGGGCCGCGTTCTCCGCCTGCAGTTCGCCGTTCTTCCAGAGGTAGAAGGCGCCCCAGTCCGGGTTGTCGATCATGCCGTCCTGAGGCTTGAACGGGCGGCTGGGGTCGCTCTTCAGGTACGGCTCGAACGCGCCGTCCTCGCGCATGACCTCGAGCAGCTCGCTGCGGATGTCGTCGGTCGCCGCCTCGACCGCGTCCAGCCACGGGAACTGCTGCCGCTCGTAGAACTGGATCTGTGGAAGCCCGGGGAAATAGAAGTACCGCGGCTCCTGGACGAAGATCTGCCGGCGGCCGAGCAGGATGTCGAGCGACTGCGCGAAGCGCGGGCTGGACTTCGCCGGGTCGAAGCCGGCGGCCTGCAGCTCGCCGGCGAGGAAGCTCTCGTACTGCCGGGCGTAGCGCTGGCAGGCCGCCTGGACGCGGCGCAGCTCCTGCACCAGGTCAGGCGGCGCCTGGTTCGCCGGCGGCGCGAGCTTCAGCGCCTGCAGGTGAAACGAAGCCGCGGCTTTCTCGTCGCCCGACTCGGCGAGGTGGTCGCCCTTCATGATCAGCGCGCGGACGTTGCCACGATCGACCGCGAGCACGCGGTCCACGACCGCGATCTTGCCGCGCTCGTCCTTCAGCGCACGGCAGGCATAGGCCAGCGCGAGCAGCACCGGCACGTCCGCGAGCCCGCCGGCCACGGCGCCCGAGAGCAGCTCCCTGGCACGCGCCGCATCGCCCTTGCGCAGTGCCTCGACGCCGGCCTGGGCCAGGCTCCGGGCGTCGTTCGCTGGCGTGTTCATGGGTCAAGCATAAGAGATCGGACGCGATCCGGCAGCACGGAGCGAGTGTCGGATGCGGCGCGGACATGCGACCATCCGCCGGTCGTCACCGGCCGGGCCCGAGCGCCATGAGCGAAAGTCACGTCGTCGTTCCGATGAGCCGCCGCCACGTGCTGGGTTTTCACGTCGTGCTCGATGGCGTGGCCCGCGAGGGCCGCTATCTCGCCTTCCTCGAGGCACCGCCGCTGGCCCGGCTGCGCCGCTTCGTCACGAACAACCTCCGGGACGGCGCGCCACAGTTCGTCGCGCTCGTCGACGGCCAGGTCGTCGGCTGGTGCGACGTGACGCCCCGCACGCACCCGACGCTCGGGCACGCCGGCGTCCTCGGCATGGGGGTCGCGCGCGAGCACCGGGGCCGCGGCATCGGGCGCGCGCTGCTCGCCGAGACGCTGGCGGCGGCGCGAGATCGCGGCCTGTCCCGGGTCGAGCTGGTGGTCCGGGCCGACAACACGCCGGCCGTCGCGCTGTACCGGAAATTCGGATTCCAGCAGGAAGGGCTGTTGCGGCAGTACATCAAGGTCGATGGTATCTTTCACGACGCACTGCTGATGGCGCGCCTCGACTAGGTGCGCCACGGCCGAACGACGAGAAGGGGGGTACACGGACATGAGCAGCCCGGACAAGGCCCTGCAGACGCAGCTGCGGAACATCGAGACCCGGACCGGCAAGACGCTGTCCGAGCTGAAGAAGCAGCTGCTCGCGAGCGGCCTCGAGAAGCACGGCGAGCTTCGCAAGCACGCGATGCAGGAGCTCGGCCTCGGCTACGGCGATGCCAACACGCTCGTGCACCTCGCGCTCAGCGCGGATGCTCCCGGCGCGGCGGACAAGCCGCTCGATGACGTGCTGGACGGCATCTATTCGGACAAGAAGGCTGCGCTGCGCCCGATCCACGACCGCCTGATCAAGGCGATCGGCAAGTTCGGGAAGTTCGAGGTCGCGCCGAAGAAGAACTACGTGAGCCTGCGGCGCAAGAAGCAGTTCGCGACGATCGGCCCGGCAACGGCGACGCGCGTCGACGTGGGACTCAACATGAAGGATGTCCCGGCGACCGGGCGACTGCTGGCCGAGAAGCCCGGTGGCATGTGCCAGTACAAGGTGAAACTGACCGACCCGAAGGAGGTCGACGCGGAACTGATCGGCTGGATCCGAAGGGCCTACGACTCGGCGGGCTGAGCCGCGGCGGCGCTCAGCCGCTTGTGCAGCGGGCTCGTGCGCGGGAAATGCGCGAGCAGGTATTCCATCTGGTCGGCCAGCACGCGGCGCCCCTTCAGGTAGATGTACTCCGCGTAGCTCGGCGTAAACGGGATCGCGATCAGCTGCAGCTTCGCCTGCTCCGGGGTACGCCAGGCTTTCAGGTTGTTGCAGCGGCGGC
>CAZKLS010000094.1:0-11097 GCA_964553405.1 uncultured Steroidobacteraceae bacterium | reverse complement strand
GGGCGGCCAGTACCGAGGAATGCGTCTCGTCGAGCACATAGAACGCCTGGGAGCGCACGTCCGGGCGGGTCCGAAAAGGCCCGGCCTCGTCCGCGGCGGCGCGGGCGCAGGCCGGCGCCAGCATCATGCCCAGGCTGAGCGCCAGCGCCATCGAGCGGGCTGTGCTGCAAAAGTGCACGGGAATCTGACCTCCTGCCGAACGATACGCAACCCGGGAGGCCGTGCTCTGGTCGCAGGAACCCGGGACCGCGCGAAGCTTATCGGATCCCGGCGCCCGGTGACGGTGAAATGACTCTCAGATTCCGGGCCGGCCGCGCAGCATGCTGCTTCGGGACTCAGCGTGAGCCCCGCCACCGCAGCACCAGCTTGCGCGCCTCCTCGACCCAGAGCACCAGGCTCGCGACCAATACCAGCGGCAGCAGCGACGCCAACGGCAGTGCCACGGTGTGGAACAGCGTGTTCAATGGCGGGAAGTAGAGCACCAGGGCCTGCAGGCCCACCGACAACGCGAGCGCGCCGAGCAGCCAGGGGTTCCTGAACAGTCCAAGCTGCAGCGCGGAGCGGGTGGCGGACTGGCAGGAGAGCACGTTGAACCACTGGCACATCGCGAGCACCGTGAAAGTCTCGGTGCGCACCAGCTCCAGCGGAGCCCCGGCCGACAGCCGCCACGCGAACCAGCCCAGAGTCACGCCCGCGATCGCCGGCGTCATCAGCGCCACGCGCTTCAGCATCCCGCGATCGAGCAGGCGCTCGCCCTGGGCCACCGGTGGGCGCCGCATCTCGTCGCCGTCCGGAGGATCCATGACCAGGTTCACGGTCACCGTGCCCTCGGTCACGATGTTGATCCACAGGATCTGCACGGCCGCCAGCGGCAGCGGCAAACCGGCAGCCAGCGCCGACAGCAGCACCAGAACCTCGGCCATCGAGGTCGCGAACAGGTACAGGATGACCTTCTTCAGGTTGGCGTAGACGACCCTGCCCTGCTCGACTCCCGCGACGATCGTGGCGAAGTTGTCGTCGGTTACGACGACCTTCGCGGCGCTCTTTGCGACCTCGGTGCCTGAGCGCCCCATCGCTACGCCGACGTCGGCGCGCGCCAGCGCCGGAGCGTCGTTTACGCCGTCGCCGGTCATCGCCACGACAGCGCCGCGCGCCTGCAGCGCCTCGACGATGCGCAGCTTCTGGGCCGGCTGCACACGCGCGAATACTGCCACGCGCTGCACCTGGTCACGCAGCTCCGCCTCGCCCAGCGACTCGAGCTCCGGCCCGTCGAGGACCAGGTCGCCTGCCCTTGCGATGCCCAGTTCCCGTGCGATCGCGAGCCCTGTCAGCTTGTGGTCGCCAGTCACCATGATCGGCCGGATGCCCGCGGCGCGGCAGGCCTCGACCGCGAGCTTCACCTCGTCCCGCGGTGGATCGATCTGTCCGACCAGGCCCAGCAGCCGCGCGCGGCCGACCAGCGAGTCGACGCGCACTTGCGACCCAGGGCCATCCCCGTCGACCGTCGCGAAGGCGAGCACGCGCAGCGCCCGCGACGCCAGCGATTCCGCAGCGACGGCCGCGGCCCGGAACGCGTCCGGACCGTCGTTGCCGCGCGTCAGGCGAAGCACGGCCTCCGGCGCTCCCTTGATCCAGACCCGTCGGGTCGTCTCGTCCGCCCGGTGCCAGGTGGCCATCAGCTTCGCTTCCGAATCGAACGGGAGTTCGGCTACGCGCGGCATGGCCTGTGCTCCGGCCTGCGGGTCCAGCCCGGCTTTCGCAGCCAGCACCAGCAGCGCCCCCTCGGTGGGGTCGCCGAGCACGGTCCAGTCGTCCCCGTCCCGCTCCGGGGCCACCAGCGCGGCGTCATTGCAGTGCGCTGCCGCCAGCAGCAGCTCCGCGAGCGCCGGGTCCGAGACGTCGGCAACGCTGCCATCGGCCGCGACGAGTCGTCCCTTGGGCGCGTAGCCGGCGCCGTCGACGGAGATCTCGCCCCTGCAGGGCAGCCACAGCGCCACCGCCGTCACCTGGTTGCGGGTCAGCGTACCGGTCTTGTCGGCGCAGATGACAGTGGTCGAGCCCAGCGTTTCGACTGCCGACAGCCGCCGGATGATCACGCCTCGCGCAGCCATGCGCTGCACACCTACCGCGAGCGCGATGGTCATCGCCACCGGGAGACCCTCCGGGACCATCGAGACCATCTGGCTGATGGCGACCATCATCACTTCGGTCAACGGGAGTCCACGCAGCAGCCCGAGCGCGGTGACGAGCGCGAAGAGCCCGAGCGCGGCGCCCATCAACCAGCGACCGAACTGCGCGATGCGTCGCTCGAGCGGCGTGCCGATCTCCTCGGCGCGTTCGGTCAGGCCCGCGATCAGGCCGACCTCGGTATGCGCGCCGGTGGCGACGACCAGCGCCGTGGCCCGCCCGGCGGTCACGTAGGTACCTGCATAGACCATGCAGGTCCTGTCGGCGAGGCCCGTGGCCTCGGGCACGGCCGCCAGGGACTTCGAGACCGGGATCGATTCGCCGGTCAGCGCCGCCTCGGCGACCTGCAGCCCGGCCAGTTCGAGCAGGCGCGCGTCAGCGCCCACGGCATCCCCTGCCGCGAGCACCAGCACGTCGCCCGGGACGATCTCCCGCGCCTCGATCTGCCGCTCGGTCCCGTCACGAATCACGCGCGAGTGCAGCCTGGCGAGTCGCCGCAGTTCGCTCATCGAGCGCTCGGCACGCCCCTCCTGCACCATGCCTATCAGCGCGTTGACGCACACGACGGCCAGGATCACGACCGCGTCGCCGGCGTGGCCCAGCGACATGGCCAGCGCGGCGGCGACGAACAGGATGTAGATCAGCGGACTGCGGAACTGCCGAAGAAACCTGCGCCACCACGGTCGCGCCGGTGCCTCCGGCAGCGAGTTGGGACCGTGCACACTGAGCCGCCGCTCGACTTCGGCCTGGTCGAGTCCATCGTCGCCGTTGCCGTCCATGGCCCGCAGCGCCTGATCGGGCTCGAGCGCATGCCAGGCACGGCTGCCTGGGTTTGGATCGACGGGCATGCCCTCGGGACCTCTGCCGACCGACGGAACCTGTCGCGCATAGGCTGCCTCGCCGATCGACCGCCGTCGATCAGGTTAAATCACGACATCCGCGATCTGCCGGGCAGCGCGTCCCCGATGTCAGCCGAGAGCAACCGTGCTCGACGCCGGCGCCGGGATCAGTCCGGCCGACGCAATTTCCGGCGCGCCGGCCGGGCTTCGCCATCGATCACGGCGCCCGCGGGCGGCTTGAACATCGCCGTCGCCGTTCGACCCACCATCCGGCAGACGACTGCGTCCAGCGAGCCGCCGACCACGCCGCCCAGCAGCGGGACGGCCCGCGGGAACTTGAGTACGACCCGCTGCCCCATCCTGGCCAGCATCCGCGCGCCGATCCGCTTGTTGATCTCGACCAGCGCACGGCCCGGGATCTGGTCCACGGCGCGCCGCGTGAGCCTGCCGTCGGCCTTGAGTCCCAGGTCCTTCATCGCTTCCCGGGCCACGTCGCCCGCGAGGCTCAGCAGGATCTTCGTGCGCACCCGCTCCGAGCGAAGATCGTGGCCGTAGATGCTCGCGATCGCACCGGCGAGCCGCGCCTGCAGCACCCACGAGACCGCGAGCGCAGCCGGGATCGCCACCGGCAGCGTGACGAAGCCGCCGAGTCCGGTGACGAAGCCGCTGGTGAAATTCTTGCGGGTCTCCCGACGAACCATGGCCGCGACCCGCTGCTCGTCGTCCGCGTAGCGCGGGTCGGCCAGGTACTCCGCCGCGAGTTCCCGGGCGCCGGTGAGCGGCCCGGCGCCCTCGAGTCCCGCCTCGAGCAGCGTGCTCGCCACCCGGCTCGTCGCTCCAGCGTCGCCGTTCGGTTCAGTCATGCCGGTTCCCCGCCTTGATGAGATTGGACCACTCCACCACGTGATGCTAGTTTCGCGGCGGGGAAAAAAGTAGAGCCCGATGCGCCGCGCACTGACCGTTCGCCAACCGCTCTCCGATGCAGCCACCGCCCCCGCGGTACTTACCACGGGCCGCGGCACCGCGTGCGCGGACCGATGAGAACGATCGACCTCAACCTGCTCGAAACGCTCGCGCTGGCGACCGCGCTGTTCTTCGTCGGCCAGCTGGTCGTCGCCCGATCCGGGTTCCTGCAGCGCTACAGCATCCCGGTCCCCGTCGTCGGCGGCTTCCTGTTCGCACTGGCCGCAGCGGCGATCGGCCTCGCCGGCGGCCTGCAGTTCAGCATCGACGAGTCCGCAAAGGCGCCACTGCTGCTCGCCTTCTTCGCAACCCTCGGCCTCGGCGCAGACGTCCGGTCGCTCGCGCAGGGCGGCTGGCGGCTCGTGATACTGCTCGTGCTGTTCGTGGCGATGATGACGATGCAGTGCGGCATCGGGCTCGCGATGGCACGGGCACTGGACCTGCATCCGCTGATCGGGCTGCTCGGTGGCTCGATCTCGCTGATCGGCGGCCACGGCACCGCGGCCGCGTACGCGGCAGGATTCACCGAACTGCGGAACGTGCAGGGCGCGCTCGAACTCGGCATGGCGGCGGCGACCGCCGGACTGATCATGGGCAGCCTGCTGGCCGGTCCGGTGGCCGAGCGCCTGATGCGCCGTGGCAAGGCGCGTGCACCGGCATCCGATGCCACCGCCGACGCAGAGCAGCCGCGCATCGCCGTCTTCGTCCCGATCACGGCGGAGCAGCTGTTGTTCGTGCTGCTCGTGTGCCTGGTCTGCATCGGCGGCGCGAACCTGATGAGCGGACTGCTGAAGGGCACCGGCATCCTGCTGCCGGACTTCCTGTGGGCACTGCTGATCGGCATGGTGGTGCGCAACGCCGCGACGCTGATTCGCTTCGAGGGCATCAACGACCGCGCGGTGCAGGCCTTCGGCAGCGTCTCGTTGTCGCTGTTCCTGATCATGGCCCTGATGTCGATGCGCATACTCGATCTCGCGACGCTGGCCGGGCCGTTGCTGCTGATCGTGCTGGTCAACGCGCTGGCCACCGCGGCGTTCGCGTATTTCATCACCTCGCGCGCGATGGGCGGCGACTACGACGCTGCGGTGATCAGCGGCGGACAGGTCGCCGCCGGGCTCGCCACGACCGCGGTCGGGATGTCGGTCATGCAGACGCTGACCGAGCGGCATGGACCCGCGCCGATCGCGTTCCTGCTGATCCCCATCGTGGGGGCCTTTTTCGCCGACATCGCCAACGCGCTGGTACTGCAGGCGTACTTCGCTTTGCCGGCCCTGGGGTTCTGAGGTGCGGGGTACACGACGCGGGCTCGCATGCATGCTGCTCGCGCTGCTGGCAGCCGGCTGCTCGCGCGGACCGGACGAGGCGGGCCTGCGCGCCGACGTTCAGGCGCGGCTCGACGAGCTGTTCGGTCGGCAGGTGCTCGCGTTGAGCCATTTCAGGCGCCAGGGTAGCGCGCCCTATGCGGCCGCCTCGGACGGCGCACGGCAGGTGATCGTCTATTTCAACGCGACGGGCGAGTTCGTCGAGGCCTACGACCCCTCGGACTGGGACGGACTGAGCCCGCAGCTGATCGCGATGGCGCTGGGCGCCACGGACCAGGGCGTCGTCGGGCTCGAAGCCGACGGCATGCCGCCCGGATCCGAGCTGCGCGCCTACGGATCGCTGGTCTATCGTCGCGAGGGGGCCGAGTGGCGGGCCACCGACTTCGAGTCGCCGCGCCCGGCGCCCGGGCCGCAGGCCCCCGCTGCGGTCAAGTCGCGGACCGACGAGCTGATCGAGCGGCTCTCCGGGCTGGTGGACACGACCCCGGGTCTGCGCGGCCAGCGGGACGAGATCGTCGCCGAGGAACTCGACCGCGCGCTGCAGAACATACGTCTGCGGCTCGATGCCGGCACGGAGCAGCTCGTCGTGGCAACCGGGCCCGAAGGCGGGGAGTACGCGCGCTTCGTGTCATCGGTCAGTACGCGGCTCGGCAAGTCCAGCCCGATCCGCGCCGCCAACACCGAAGGCAGCGTCTCGAACGCGTTCCTGGTGGACCGTGACAAGGCGCGTTTCGGGCTCGTGCAAAGCGACGTCGCGGCCGCCGCCGTCACCGGCGAGGGGCTGTTCGCCGCTTCGGGCCCGTTGAGCCACCTGCGCGCACTGGCGAGCCTGTTTCCCGAGCCGCTGCACGTGGTCGTGCGAGCCGACTCGGACATCGACTCGGTGGCCGCGCTGCAGGACCGGCGCATCGTGCTGGGCACCGTGGGATCCGGCACGCGCCAGACCGCGCGGCACGTGCTCGCCGCAAGCGGCCTCGAGCCGGGCTCCTACCGGGAGGCGCAGTCGCGGGATCCGGCCGATGCGCTGTCCCGGCTCGCCTCCGGCGAGGTGGACGCGGTGCTCGAGGTGGTCTCGGCGCCCTGGAGACAGCTCTGGCAGGTCTCGAGCCGAACGCCGCTCCGGCTGATTTCGCTCGATCCCGCCGCGATCGAACGCATCGACGCCGACCTGCACGGCGTCGTGGCCCTGACGATCCCGCCACGCACCTATCCGGGTCAGGCGACGCCGGTGCGCACCGTCGCTGCGACGGCGCTGCTGGTCGCGAACAGCGGCGTGCCCGACGCCGTCGTCGAAACGGCGTTGCAGGCGGTGTTCGCCGCGGGGGATTCACCGCGCGGCGGCATCAGCGCCGCGCGTTTGTCCCGCGAGCGTGCGCTCACCGGTATCACGATACCGCTGCACGACGGCGCGGCGCGCCACTTCGAGTCCGCCGGCCTGCTGCAGCCGCCGGCGGACCCGAGGTGAATGTTGGCGCCCGGCCGGCAGGCCTCAGCGGCAGTTCCCTTCGTTGATGCTGTCGATGTGCTTGATCCGGCCGTCCTTGGTCACGCTCTGGATGCACTGGTGCGTGCCGGGGTTGTACCAGGTGACGAACGACTTGTTGCCCTGCTTGTAGCCGCCGGTGTCGGTGAACCCGCGCGAACGCAGTGCCGAATCGGCGCTGGCTGCCGAAGCCCCGACCAGGTCGTCCACGGTGGCGTAGGGGTGGTAGCCGCTGTAGCGCCCGTCGTAGGGACGATAGCTCGTCTCCTCGTAACGCTGCCTTTGTCCGGCGTTGTAGCCGTCCGAATAGGCGGGCGAGTTCTGGTAGTTGTGGTAGGCCTGGTGGTGCAGTCCGTCCCGATAGCCCCGGTCGAACTCCGACACCGACTTCGAGTCCTGGCCGTGCTTTTCGTCACGCTCGTGGGACTGGTGAGCCAGCACAGCCGCCCCGATCAGCGCCGCGGCGCCGATCGCGATCGCGGCTGAATTGTCGTTCTTGGTCGCCTCCGTATGGTACTGGTTGCAGTCCGTGGCACTGGTGATCTTCAGCGCCTCGTACCGACCTTCCGAGGAGCGCGCCTGGATGCAGGTCAGCGAGCTTGACTGCCACCAGTATTCGAAGTGCTTGCCGTTGTGATGGTCGGAGCTGATTCGCGTGTAACCTCGGACCCTGAGCTGCTGGCTGCCCCATTCAGTGCTCTGGTACGGGATGTCTGTGAGGTTGTCAGGAATGTCGGCCATGGCCGGTGCAACGCCCAGTGCCAACGACAGGCTGATCAGTCTGAATCCCGGGAATCGACTCGACATAATGGTCATGTTCTCAACTCTCCTGATGCGGGGCGGTCACCGCAGCGACCTCGAAGGGTTGGCAATGAGGCCAGCCTCATTCCGGCACGTCTATCCAGAAAACGCATGACTATGAAACTACCCGACGTCGAGGTCCTGGTTCGCGCGCTGGCCCTGGAGCCCCATCCGGAGGGCGGGTATTTCCGCGAGACCTACCGCTCCGGGCGCCTGGACGCGGGCGGCCGCGCGGCTGCGACGATGATCTATTACCTGCTGCCGCAAGGGCAGGTATCGCGGCTGCATCGCATCGACGCGGACGAGGGCTGGCACCTCTACCTCGGCGGACCGCTCGAGATTTTCGAATTCGACGAGCGCGACCCCGGCGCCGGACCGCGGATCACCGTGCTCGGCCGCAACCTCGTGCAGGGCGAGTGCCCTCAGCACCTGGTGCCAGCCGGACGGTGGTTCGGTGCAGCACTGCGGCCAGGCGTGCCCTATGCGCTGGTCGGCTGCACGGTTGCGCCTGGCTTCGAGTTCTCGAGCTTCGAACTCGGCAGCCGCGTCGAACTCGGGGCCCGGTTCCCGGCGGCGCTCGAGTTGATCCGCCGGCTCACCTGACCCACCGGCAGGCCGGACAATTGCACCGGTATCAGGCTGCCTGCACGACGGGCTCTACGGGGCGCGCCTGCGTCCCCGGGGTCGGGAGGGTCCCGGATGCTTTGCTGGTGAGGACGGAACGGCCCGCCGGTCCCTCGGCGGAGACGGGCTGCCCGGCCCCCGCCGCCCCGTCCTCGAGCCTCATTCTCGTCGTCCCGGGGCTCAGGGGATGAGCCCGACGAACCCTGCGGGCGCCCCTGGCGAGCATGACGCGCTTTCCAGAATCCGAGTTTTCAGGGATTCGCGATTGCGCGGGTAAGCCTTTATGGCGTAAAAGTAACTTGAGTCCCACGCGTCGATGCCCGCTGGCGGCCGGCGACGCGGGGACCGAGTGAGCGGAGCACTGTGGATCCTCCTCCTGTCGGAGGTCCGTTCCTCGAGTCCGGTGTGCAAGGTGGCGCACCGGGCGGCCTCGTCAGCCACGCGCAAGTGATGTCGCCTGGCAGCGAGGTGTGTTACCGACAGCCAGCAGGGCCGAGCCCGGACTCAGCGTCCGGCTCGGCCTTCTTCGTTTCAGCATCATTCGCCGCACTCCCGGAGCAGGATCTTCCATTGCTCGAGCTTCTGCTCGAACGGCATTGCGGCGTAAGCCGGGCTCGTCGAGGGCAAGGTCCGGCTCGGAATCCCCCGGCGAGACTCGGGCAGACCAGGCAGCACGAATCGCCTGTAGAACTTCCCGGCCGTCTGGCCATTGAAGCAGATCAGCCCGATCCGACGATGGGACTTCAGGAAGCCGCCGAGGTCATTCGGCACGATCGAAGCGGCATCGATAGCGGCATCGAGCGCGCCCGGACGAAACGCGGCGTGGCATACGTCCCACAGCGCGACCCGGTGCTGCTTCAGAAGCGCGAGACGTGCCCGGTACGCCAGGTCGGGGAACGCGCCGAACAACTCTCCCATGATCGGCCAGAACGCGTTACGTGGTTGGGCGTAGTACTGCCGCATCTGCAGCGAGCGAGGACCCGGCAGCGTGCCCAGGACCAGCACACGGGACTCGGCGTTGGCGACCGGGGGAAACCCGCGTGAATGCAATCCAGATCCTCCAGCCCTGAGGCAGGCCGCGCAGGCCGCCGCTCTGCACCGCCCCACCGGCCGCCCGTTGCTCGACTTCGTCGACTCGCACGACTACGACACGCCATTGCCGAAAGCGCTCGCAGCGGCATGCCGGCCATGATGCCTGAATCCTCGCGCAATCATGAATCCACCCGCAGGCGCTGCCGGACGGCCGGCGCGCTAGAATCCAAGCTCAATGGCTCGCTTGATTGCCACCCTGCTCGTCGCGGCGAGCCTCTCCGCGAATGCGGCCGCGCCGCTGACGCGCAGCGAGCGGGCGGTCATCAACTTCGGCTTTGCGACCCAGCTCGGATCGGGCATCTACTCGGTCTCCGGCCGGACGCTGCAGGTGTACCGGCTGCCTTTCGGCTACACGCTCCCCGCCGCGGACGAGGCCCGCGTCCGCACCCGACTGACGCTGCCCGTGACGCTGGGTTTCCTGGACTTCAAGCCCCGCGACGTCGCCGACAACGGCCTGCCCAACCGCATCGACTCGCTGAGCTTCGTACCGGGCGTGGCGGTCGACGTTCGGATCCGGGAGAACTGGATCCTCGAACCCTTCGCCGAAGCCGGAGTCGCACGCGACCGCTCGAGCGAACTCGACCAGCGCGTGTTCGCGATCGGACTGCGAAACAGGTATCGCCCTGGAAGCGGCACGACGGACTGGGAGGCCTACCAGGAACTCGTGCACGCCGCCGTCCGGCAAAAAGGGATCGACCGGACGGACGATTTCACGCGATTACGGATCGGCGCCACGGCGCGGCGCCCGTTCCAGCCCGAGGCCAGCGGCCGGCGACCCGACTATCTCGCCTACGCGATGGCCGATATCTTCAGCGACATCCCCGACACGCCGGCCGATGCCAGGCGCGGCGACGACGCACTCGTGCAGTTCGAAGTCGGCCTGACGCTCGGCATGACGGAAAAGCTGCACCTGTGGCGAATTCCACTGCCCCGGATCGGCATCGGCTACCGCTTCGGCGAGGACCTGGCGGTCTACCGGGTCGTTTTCGGATCGCCGTACTGAGGACCCGTCGCATGGTCGCCGCGGTCTCGGCGCTGGCAATACGTGAGCGGGCTCACGCCGGCCCGACGCGACCGCCGGCTAGACTGGGCCGGCCTGCCAAACAGAGGTTCCACGCCGTGAGCTTTCGCAGTCTGGTCTGTGCCTGTGCCTTCGCCGCGCTGCTGATGCCCATGCCGGGCTCGGCGGACGTATCGGTCGTGTTCAGCAAGGACGAGATATCGATCATCCAGGACTACTACTCCGCGCATGCCGGGGACGCCCACAAGAACTCGAAGAAGCAGAAAGGCAAGCCGCTGCCGCCGGGCATTGCCAAGAACCTGGCCCGGGGCAAGCCGCTGCCGCCGGGAATCGCGAAGCGAAGCCTGCCGGGCGACCTGGTGCGGCAACTGCCGCCGGTACGCAGCGGCTACGAGCGGGTCGTCGTCGACGGCCGCGTGCTGCTGGTCGAAACCGCGACACAGATCATCCACGACGTGCTGATGGACGCGATGTTCTGACCGGCTCCCGCGTCCGCGCGCGCCGGCTGCGTGAACGACCCGGGCTGCGGCCCGGTCAATCAGGATCGGCCGCCTTGCGCCCGGCGGTGTCAGCGGACCGACACGGATCCGGGATCGGCGATGAACCCCGCGAACCCGGCCAGGAACTGCTCTAGCTGCGCCGTCAACTTCGGGTCCACGATGGCGCCCGCCTCATCGAAGACCTGCTGCGCGCGCGACGCCATCAGGCGGCCGCCATTCCAGTGACGGACCCCGAGCGTGCGCAGCACCGGCAGCCACGCCGCCT
>CAZKLS010000093.1:0-11250 GCA_964553405.1 uncultured Steroidobacteraceae bacterium | reverse complement strand
CCGTTCAGCGTCTTGATCCGCACGCGACCGCTGCCCTGGCCCTCGCGAAAGCGCAATTCCCGTCCGGGCGCGTACTCGCTGGTCCGCATCGGCTTGGGCCCGAAGCAGTTGCGGATGTCGCCGTTGAAGGTCGAGACGTCGAACTCGGCGTTGACCGGGCCGCTGAAATCCACGCGGATGTCGCCGCTGATGGCCTCGACGTCGATCCGGGCGTCAGCGGTCAGCTGGCCGCTCATGCTCATGTCGCCGCTGGTGGAGCGCAGCCGGGAGCGGCTGACCGCGCCGAGCTGCAGCCTGAAGTCGCCGCTGACCGTGTTGGCGTTGACCTCGCCCGCGACGCGCTCGACCGTCGCGTCACCGCTCACGGTGGTCAGCGTCAGCAGCGCCGGCGCACCGCTGCCGCGGATGTCGACGTCGCCGCTGACCGTCTTGCACTCGACGTCTTCGGCGGCCGACTCGGTGTCGATGTTCGCGCTGACCGTCTGCAGTCTCTGCGCACCCTTGACGCCGCGCACGTCCACGTCGGCACTGACCGTGTTGACTGCGATGCTGCTGCCGGCCGGCACGCGGATCACGAGCTCCGAGCTCTCTACGTTGCGGGATTTCTTCGGCAGGATGACCCGCACGTGAGTGACCTTACCGGACGATTCGAACTCCAGCCGCTCTGCGCCCTTGCCGAGCTCGCCGGTCACCTCGACCTCGCGCCGGTCCCAGCCCGCGATGCTGACCCGGCCCGCGGTGTTCGACACCTCCACGTGGCCCGCAGGCTCGGCCGGTCGTCGCTCCTCGATGGGCGTGCCCGCGAGTGCAATGGACGAAGCGAAAAACGCCAATCCCAGCAGCCCGGCAAATGGCCGGCCGAAGACAGCAGGTCTGCGTACGCAAAAAAACAGGCTCATAATCTGATCCTCGCCGATTCAGTCTGGTTCAGCGTTCCGTTCATCCGGGTCAGCTGGTTGACGTTCGCCATGACGCCGAGCTCCGCCTGGTAGGCGTTGAGCAGCAGCTCCTCGAGCAGCGGGTCGCCCGGCCGCAGGGCCAGCGCCGCATTGATCTCCGCCGTAGCCCGTTGCAGCTCGGCCAGGTTCGCCTCGAGCTTGCTGCGCGCCGAGGCCGGCATCGCGTCGATCCGCTGCGCGAGCATCTCCGCGAGCTGCTGCTTCGCGACGAGATACTCCGGGGCGAGAGCGTGGCCCGGCCCGAACGCAGCGGGCACGACGTCCGCACCCGCAGCGCCGACCGGCGACTCGGCCACGACGGGCGCGCGCGGCTTCACGAGTTGCAGCGTCACGATCGACGATGACGCGACCAGCAGCACGGCCGCGGCAGCCTGCCAGGCCCAGCGCCGCGTGCGCCGCCCGGCCACGGGTTCGATCCGCGCCTCGATGCCGGGCCAGAGGTCCCGCGCCGGCTCGATGCTCTGCGGCAGCCCGCCCAGGTACTGGTCCAGACGCCGCTCGTCCTGGCTCTCTCCAGGGCTCATGGTCGTTCCTCCTGTTCGCCCAGGCGCTGGCGAAGCAGCTTCCGGGCACGATGCAGCTGCGCCTTGCAGGTCCCGACCGCGACTCCGAGCATCGCCGAAGTTTCCTCGTGCGAATAGCCGTAAACGCCTGCCAGCACCAGCACGTAGCGGGCGCCCGGCGGCAATCCGGCGATCGCCGCCTCGAGATCCCGGGTGGATCCGGGCTCGCCGGTCGTCCCGTCCTCCAGCACCTCGCCGAGTTCCTGCTCGATCGTGCCGGTCTCGCCCAGCAATTCGCTGCGGCGCCGTGCCTGGCCCAGCACCGCGTTGACGGCGATCCGGTGCAGCCAGGTGCCGAAGCTGCTGCGGGCCTCGAAGCGCGCCAGGTTCCGCCAGGCCTGCACGAACGTCTCCTGGGTGAGATCCTCGGCCAGCGCGTGGTCGGCAGTCATGCGCAGACACAGGCCATAGACCCGCCCCACGTGCTCGCGATACAGCTCCTCGAAGGCCGAGGTCGAGCCCTGCACGGCAGCCTCGACCCGGCCGATGTCCCGTGCCTTTCGCTGAGCCTTTTCGAACTCACTATCGCCACTCCGGTCGAGCAACAGTCACCTCGAAGCATTCCCGGACAGCTGCCGGCCGCCCATCCTACACAGCCATGGCCGCGGCCATCGCCGGGTTCATGCCTTCGCACTGACAGTAAGATGCGCCGACCGACGCCATGGTTTGAGCGGGAGGCCAGATGAGCGGTGCAGTACGTATCGAGCGCAGCGGCCATGTGGCCACGGTGATCCTCTCGCGGCCCGGCCAGCGCAACGCCGTCGATCCGCCGACGGCAGAGGCACTGGCCGCGGCTTTCCTGGCCCTCGAGGCTGACCCGGAGGTCCTCGCGGGCGTGTTGTGGGGCGAAGGGGGGCATTTCTGCGCCGGGGCGGACCTGTCCGCGGTCCGGGCCGGCTGGGATCCCGGCAGGCTGCGTGCGCCTGGCGGTGACCGGCACGACGCGTTCGGTCCGATGGGCCCGACGCGGCTGCAGCTCACGAAACCGGTGATCGCCGCGGTCTCAGGCTACGCGGTCGCCGGCGGCCTCGAGCTTGCGCTGTGGTGCGATCTGCGCGTCGCCGAGGAAACGGCCGTGTTCGGGGTCTTCTGCCGCCGCTTTGGCGTTCCGCTGATCGACGGCGGCACCTTCCGCCTGCCGCGGCTCGTCGGGCAGAGCCGCGCCATGGACATGGTGCTGACCGGTCGGCCGGTGGATGCGCACGAAGCGCTTTCGATCGGGCTCGCCAACCGGGTCGTGGCCACCGGCACCGCCCGGTCCGCCGCCGAGTCGCTCGCGGCCGAGATCGCCGCGTTCCCGCAGCGCTGCCTCCGAGCGGACCGTGAATCGCTGCTCGCTCAGTGGAGCCTCGATACCACGCAGGCATTGTCCGGAGAATTCGAGCGCGGGCGCGCCGTGCTGCAAAGCGGCGAGTCCGCGGCCGGCGCGGGCCGCTTCCTGGCCGGCGCCGGGCGCGGCGGCCGCCCGGCGGACTGAGTCCGCGCCGGCCGGCGCCGGGACAGTTCAACCGGCGGCGAGCTCGGTCGGGTCGATCGGCAGCCGCCGGATGCGCTTGCCGGTGGCCGCGAAGATCGCGTTCAGCACGGCCGGCGTCGCCGGCGGCAACCCGGGCTCGCCGATGCCGCCCGGACTCTCCGTGCTCGGCACGATGTGCACCTCGACCCGGGGCATCTCGTCGATGCGCAGCATCGGGTAGTCGTCGAAGTTGCCCTGCGCCACGCGGCCGTTGCTGAAGGTGATCTTCTGGTGCAGCGCGGCGCTCAGGCCGTAGGCGATCCCGCCCTCGATCTGGCGCCGGATCATGGCCGGGTTCACCGTTCGCCCGCAGTCCACCGCGGCCACGATCCGGTGCACCCGCGGCCGGCCGCTCGAGTCCACCGACACCTCGGCGACCTGCGCGACGTGGCTGCCGAACGAGCTCGCGACGGCGACGCCACGATGCAGGCCCGCCGGCGGCGGCCGGTCCCAGAGCGCCTTGCCCGCCGCGACGTCCAGCACGCGCTGCAGCCGCGGCTCACCGGCCAGCAGCTCCCGGCGGAACTGCACCGGGTCCCGGCCGGCCGCGTGCGCGAGCTCGTCGATGAAACCCTCGAGGAAGTACGCGTT
Organism: uncultured Steroidobacteraceae bacterium; assembly: GCA_964553405.1. Taxonomy (GTDB): domain Bacteria; phylum Pseudomonadota; class Gammaproteobacteria; order Steroidobacterales; family Steroidobacteraceae; genus DATIRA01. The sequence continues at coordinate 7,621 of CAZKLS010000093.1, read as the reverse complement.
CTGTGAATGCCCGACCGAGCGCCAGAACCAGATCTGCACGCCCGGCTCGGCACGCGCGTACTCGACGCGCAGATTTGGGATCGCGTACGGGCAGTCCTTGATGCCCTCCACCGCCGGCTCGTCGATTCCCCCGGGCAGCGTCTCGACGAAACCGGCCGCCAGCATCAACGACGGCGCCGCGACCCGGGCGAGCATCGTGACGACCCGGCCCTGCTCGTCGAGCCCGGCCTCGAAGCGCGCCATCGCGGCGGGACGGTAGTAGAACGCCCGCGTGTCATCCTCCCGGGTGTAGACGAGCTTCACCGGCACGCCCGCCTGCTTCGCGAGCAGCACGCAGGCAACCGTGAAGTCGGGCGCGAACCTGCGCCCGAACCCGCCGCCGAGGTAGGTCGTGTGCACCGTGACCTTCTCCGGCGCGACGCCGGCCAGCTTCGCCACGATGTCGCGGTGCGGGCCCGGCGCCTGTGTCGGCGACCACAGCTCGGCCTCGCCCGCACGTACCCAGGCCGTGCAGTTCATCGGCTCCATGCAGGCATGGGCGAGGTAAGGCGCCTCGTAGAGCGCCTCGACCTTGCGCGCCACCGCGGTGTCGATGTCGCCCTCGCTGCGCGCCGCGGTCGCCGGCCGCGACACCGCTTCAGCGAGCGTGCTGCTGACGGCCGCCGAGGACAGGTTCGCGTGGGGACCCAGGTCCCATTCGACGGCCAGCGCGTCGCGACCCTGCAGCGCGGCCCAGTAGCCCTCCGCGAGCACCGCGACACCCTGCGGAATCGTGATCACGCGCCGCACGCCGGGGACCGTCTTCGCCTTGCCGTCGTCCACCGAGACCGGCTTCGCGCCGGGGACCGGGGGGTGCGCCATCACCGCCGTGAGCAGTCCCGGCAGTTTGACGTCCAGCCCGAAGCCGGCCCGGCCGTCCACCTTCGAAGGCGTGTCGAGACGGGGCAGCTCGCGGCCGAGGATCCTGAAGTCGCTCGGATCCTTGAGACGCGGCTCCTGCGGCAGCGGAAGCTCCGCCGCCCGGGTGACGAGTTCGCCGTACGGGATCGAGCGGCCGTCCGGGTGCAGCACCCGCCCGCCTTCGGTACGGCACCGGGCCGCATCCACGCCCCAGCCCGCCGCAGCGGCCGCCACCAGCATCTCGCGCGCCGCCGCGCCCGCCCGCCGCATCGGCTCCCAGTGGCCGCGAATCGCGGTCGATCCGCCGGTACCCTGCATGCCGAGCAGCGGATTCACGTAAGCCGGGTCCACCGGCGCCTGTTCGAGCCGGACCGCGGTCCAGTCCGCATCGAGCTCCTCGGCGACCAGCATCGCGATCCCGGTGTGCACGCCCTGGCCCATCTCCGAGAGGCCGCAGATCACCGTGATCTGCCCGTCGGGCGCGATGCGCAGGTAGGCGTTGGGCGCGAACCGGTCGGAGGCCGCGGCCAGCACGCGTGGCCCCAGCGGCAGGCTGAAGCCGATGATCAGCGCCCCGGCCGATCCCTTCAGGAAATCGCGTCGCGTCGTCGAGATCCCGCTGCTCATGATGCGCTCCTCAGCCCTTCAGCGCGGCGGCCGCGTCCTTGATCGCCGCGCGGATCTGGTTGTAGGTGCCACAGCGACAGAGGTTTCGCCGCATCGCGCGGTCGATGTCCTCGTCGGTCGGGGCGCCGTTCCGCTCGAGCATGGCCACGGCCGCCATGACCTGTCCGCTCTGGCAATAGCCGCACTGCGGAACCTCGTTGCGGATCCACGCGGCCTGCACCGCCTGCCCGATGCGCGTCCCGTTCATCGCCTCTATCGTCGTGACTTCCTTGCCCTCGACGGCCGAGATCGGGGTCACGCAGGCCCGGGTGGCCTTGCCGTCCACGTGCACGGTGCATGCACCACAGGTGGCGATCCCGCAGCCGAACTTGGTGCCGGTGAGCCCGAGCTCGTCCCGCAATGCCCAGAGCAGCGGCATGTCCGGCGGTCCCGCGACTTCGACTCTGCTGCCATTCACCTTGAAGATGGCCATCCGGTGCTCCTCGGGTGGATGTTCCTGCCGGCCCTATCTTAGCCCGGCTCCGGCATTCAGGTAGTCGAGCGCGACGGCGAGCAGCGAGCGCACGCCCACGTCCAGCGACTGCTCGTCGATGAAGAACAGCGGCGAGTGGTTGCTCGGGGCGCTCGCCGGGTCCTGCCCCTCGGGCGTCACGCCGACGAAGAAGAAGAACCCCGGAACCCGTTGCGCGTAGTACGCGAAGTCCTCGGCGCCGGTGACGTAGGGGATCGAGACGACCTCGCCGTCGCCGAGCACGTTCTTCAGCAGCGGCACCATCCGCCCGGTCAGCCGCTCGTCGTTGACGACCACCGGGTTGTTGTCGGTCGCGATCTCGACCTCGGCCGTCGCACCGGCCGCGGCCGCGATGTCCCGCGCCGTGCGGCCGATGGCATCGATGATCATCTGGCGCGCTTCCGGCGTGTACGTGCGGAACGTGCCGATCATCTCCACTTCGTCGGGGATGATGTTGTTGCGGATGCCGCCCTTGATCGCGCCGACCGACAGCACGGCCGGATAACGCGTGATGTCGAGCTGCCGGCTGACGATCGTCTGCATGCCGAGCACGATCTGCGACGCGGTGACGATCGGGTCCACGCCGCCCCAGGGCCTCGAGCCGTGCGTCTGGCGGCCCTTGACGAGGATCCGGTAGCGGTCCGAGGCCGCCATCATCGGTCCCGAGCGATAACCGACCTGGCCTGCGTTCAGCGACGACCACAGGTGCAGCCCGAAGACCGCCTCGGGCCGGATCCGCTCGAAGATTCCCTCCTCGAGCATCAGCGACGCACCGCCGCGCTCGCCGTCGGGTGCCCCCTCCTCGGCAGGCTGGAACACGAACAGCACCGTTCCCGGCAGCTCCTCGCCGAGGCCCGCCAGCGCTTCGGCGACGCCCATCAGGATCGCGACGTGGCCGTCGTGGCCGCAGGCATGCATCACGCCGACCTTCTCGCCGCGATACTCCGCGGTCGCGGTCGACTTGAAGGGCAGTTCCGTCTGCTCGGTGACCGGCAGCGCATCCATGTCCGCACGCAGCGCGATCACGGGTCCGGGGCGGCCGCCGCGCAGCACGCCGACCACGCCGGTATGGGCGATCCCGGTCGTCACCTCCATCCCGAGCGACTCGAGGTGGGCCGCGACCTTGCCCGCGGTCCTGAACTCGCGATTGCTGAGTTCCGGGTGCTGGTGGAAGTCCCGCCGCCAGGCGATCACCTTCGCGGAGACCTCGTCCGCCTGGCGCTCGATCTGCTGCGGATCCACGGCAGCGGCGGCAGGCGGCGTCGCGAACGCGGCCACGGCAGCGATCGCGGCCAGGACGATGGAATATGGCTTCATGGCGGGTCCCGGTGGAATCAGTGACGGTCGGGCAGCATACTTGAGGCGCAGCAGCTCGTGGAGCGTTCGATGCTCGTCAGGATCCTGTCGGTCGTGCTCGGCATCGTCGGACTGGCCTGGCTCGCGCTGCTGTTCTCCTCACGCGCGATCCTGGTCGATGAGCGCGTGGAGAGCGCGCTGCTGCGGGAGCGACTCGTATGCACGTATTTCACGGGCAGCAGGACCATGGAAAAGGAATACTGGTATTCGAAGAGCGACCGCTTCGGCCGCGCCGCCTGCCCGCGCTGGGAGCGGGTCCGGCTCGCAGACTGAACAACCTCCGCCCGACGCCATCGAACGACACAGACACATGCCAAGACTCCAGCTGATCACGGCCCTGATGGCCGGAATACTCACGATGACCACCAGCTCCGTAAACGGGCAGACCGTCACACCGGCCGTGCCCCAGTCCGTCGCGAAGACCCAGAAACCGCCGTTGCACGGCAGCAAGTGGATGGCGATCACCGGCAAGCCGCTCGCCGCCACCGCGGGCGCGATGATGTTCCAGCGCGGCGGCAACGCGGTGGACGCAGCCTGCGCGATGATCGCCGCGACGTCGACGATGTGGGACGTGCTCAGCTGGGGCGGCGAGACCCAGACGCTGATCTACGACCCGCGGTCGCGAAAGGTCGTCGGCGTCAACGGCCTCGGCATCGCGCCGACCGGCGCGACGCCAGAGTTCTTCCGCAAGCAGGACATGGACTATCCGCCGGCCTATGGCCCGCTCGCCGCCGTCACGCCAGGCACGCCGGGCGGACTGATGCTGATGCTGTCCGAGTACGGCCGCCTGTCGCTGGCGGAGGTGCTCGGACCGGCCATCGAACTCGCCGACGGATACCCGATCGAGGCCGACACGGCCGACAGGATCGAACGCTGGAAGGACAAGCTGAAGGAGTGGCCGTATTCCAGGCAGGTGATGCTGCCGCACCTGGGCCAGGCGCGCGAGGCCCCGAAGGCGGGCGAGATGTTCCGCCAGGCCGACCTCGCCGCGACGCTGCGCAAGCTGGTCGAGGCTGAACAGCAGGCGCTCGCGGCCGGGCGGTCCCGCGAAGAGGCGATCCAGGCCGCCTACGATCGATTTTACCGGGGTGACATCGCACAGGAGTTCGTCCGCGGCGTGGCGGAGCAAGGCGGCCTGATCACGCTGGAGGATCTGGCGCGCTGGAAGCCGCTGCTCGAGGAGCCGCTCAGCACCCGCTATCGCGGCGTCGAGGTGTTCAAGCTCGACACCTGGACGCAGGGGCCGGCGCTGCTGCAGTCGCTGAACATCCTCGAGAATTTCGACCTGCAGTCGATGGGCTACAACAGCGCGGCCTACATCCACACGCTGTACCAGGCCATGAACCTCGCCTTCGCGGATCGTGACTTCTACTACGGCGACCCCTATTTCCCGCCCGTGGAACCCCGGCGCGGCCTGCTCTCGAAGGAATACGCGAAGCAGCGCGCGGCGCTGATCCGGCCTGACCGGAACGACGAGCGGGCAGGCCCCGGTGATCCCTACCCGTTCCAGGGCGAGCGCAATCCTTACCGGGACCTGCTCGGGCAGCACGCCGCGAACGCGCCGGCGGAACTGTCGGCCGCCGATCTCGAGCGGTTCGAGGCGGGGTTCCGCAGCGGCACGACCAGCGTGGTCGCGGCGGATGCCGAAGGCTGGCTCGTCGCCGTCACGCCGAGCGGAGGCTGGGTCCCCGCCACGATCGCGGGACGCACCGGCATCGGCCTGAGCCAGCGCCTGCAGTCGTTCGTGCTCGACGCGAAGCAGAACCCGTTCAACCTGCTCGAGCCGGGCAAGCGCCCCCGGGTGACGCTGACGCCGAGCATCGCGATGAAGGACGGCAAGCCCTGGCTCGCTTTCGCGGTACAGGGCGGCGATACGCAGGACCAGAACCTGCTGCAGTTCCTGCTGAACATCGTCGAGTTCGGAATGAGCCCGCAGGAGGCGGCGGAAGCTGCGAACTTCAACAGCTACCAGATGAAGAGTTCATTCGACAAGCACGAGTCGCAGCCCGGGCGGATCGTGCTGAACGACGCGGTGCCGGTCTGGGTTCGCAAGGAGCTCGCAGCCCGCGGCTACAAGATGGAGTTCGAGTCCAGGACCTCCGGACCGATCAACGCGATCCTGCTCGACCCCGAGCTGGGCACGATGTGGGGCGGTTCGAGCAATCACGGCGAGGACTACGGCATCGCCTGGTAGCGCCGGCGTTCAGGCGACGACCTTCGGGGCCAGCTCCCGGCTGTTGCGCGCGCAGTCGTTCATCGCGACACCGCGGTAGGCGTTGCAGTTCAGGAACAGCCCCGGCGTCCGCGCGAGGCGCGCGAAGATCTGCTCCACGCTGGCGATGTGGCCGGGCGTGTAGCTCGGGATGCCGCGGTCCCAGCGCTTCACGAACGTCACGTCCGGATCGCGGTCGAGGCCCATCGTCGAGCGGATTCCCTCGCGGGCGGTGCGGATCAGGCCGGCGTCGTCCTGCAGCGCCAGCTCGGGATTGCGTTGCCCGCCGATCATCACGCGCAGGCTCTTCGCTCCGGGCGGGGCCCGGTCCGGGAAGATGCTGCTGTCCCAGAGCACGCCCAGGATCGGCTGCCGCGAGGACGTCGTCGTCAGCAGCCCGAAGCCGTCGAGCGGTTCCTCGAGCGAGCGATAGCCGAACCCGACCACCGCGATCGGCGAGTACTCGATGCCAGAGAGCATCCGCGCGAGCTCCGGGTCCAGTCCGCGCAACTGCTCCGCCGCCGCGAAGGACGGTGAACTGACCACGACTCGATCGACCTCGACGCCGCCACGCGCGCTCTCGATCCGGAACCCCTGGCCCTGCCGCTCGACGGCCGACACCGGCTCGCCGATGTGCCACTCGGCTTCGATGGATTCGCGCAGCCGGTCGATCAGCGTGCTGATGCCGAGTTTCGTGCTGGTCAGCACGCCGCCCGGACCCGCCTCCTTCTTGCGCTTCGCGATCATGCCGCGGAACAGCCCGCCGTAGTCCTGCTCCAGCGCGACGACCAGCGGAAACGCCGCCTTGACGGAGATCTTCTCCGGCGTCGATCCGTAGATCCCGGCGGACATCGCGTCGAGAAAGACATTGGTGAACGCCGGACCGAGGCGGCGGTCGCCGAACTCCCGCAGCGTCTCGTCGCCGCCGTCCTTGCGCGCGGGCACGAAGAACTCCCCGAGCATGCGTAGCTTCTGCGGCAGCGTCATCAGCTTCGACGTCGCGAACAGCTGCGGCGACTCCGGCATCCGGTGCAGCCGGTCCGTGTAGATGTAGCGCTTGCGAGCGAGGTCCGAGCTCGGCAGCAGCAGCGGTTCGGCACCGCAGTCCCGCGCGAGCTGCAGGCAGTCGGGCTTGTTGGTCAGGAAGCCGTTGCCCCCGCCCTCGAACCGGAAACCGTCGATCTCGTGGGTCTGCAGCGCGCCGCCGGCGACCGGCTCGGACTCGAACACGACGACTTCCGCGTCCGGCCGCGCGCGCCTGGCGTAGAACGCCGTCGCCAGTCCACTCAGCCCCGCTCCGACGATACCGATACGCATAGCTGCCCTCTTCTCACTCGATGCCGGACCGGCACGGTCCGGGCCCGCGAATTTTCCATCCACGGCCGGCTCGCGGCAGTCCGTGTTCTCCGAGAGCGCCTTGTGGCTTGCCCGGCGCAGGCTGCGGCCCGTCAGGTCCCGCGCCTGAGCAGCGGCTCAGGACGGGTCCCGGTTCAGCTTCTTCTGCTGGGTTCGCACCACCAGCGCAACCAGAGTCACCACCGTGATCGGCAGCACGAAGCCGATCATGATGCTGGAGTACTCCGGCAGCGCGTCGTGACCCTGCGCGTCGAGGATCAGGTAGGTGACGTAGGCCGCGTAGTACGCGATGAAGGCGACCCCGGTCAGACGGCCGATCTGCCGTCCGGCCATGAAGACCGGCAGGCAGGCGACCGACACGGCGACCATCACCCACAGATCGAAGTTCATGACCGCCGGCGCAATCGTCAGCCCGCTCGAGCTCACCAGGCCCGCCGCGCCGAGGCAGCCGAGGATGTTGAACGTGCTGCTGCCGATCGCGTTGCCGACCGCGATATCGCGCTCGCCGCGCAGCGCGGCCAGCACCGAGGTCGCCACCTCGGGCAGCGACGTCCCTGCGGCGATGATCGTCAGGCCGATGATCAGGTCGCTGACGCCCAGCGCGCGCGCGAACGCCACCGAGCTGCTGACCAGCCATTCCGAGCCGAGCACCAGCAGGC
>CAZKLS010000092.1:5680-11265 GCA_964553405.1 uncultured Steroidobacteraceae bacterium | reverse complement strand
GGCGTTGGAGAATTGAGGGTGAGCTGCTCCTAGTACGAGAGGACCGGAGTGGACGCACCTCTGGTGTTCCGGTTGTCACGCCAGTGGCACTGCCGGGTAGCTATGTGCGGACGGGATAACCGCTGAAAGCATCTAAGCGGGAAGCCCCCCCCAAGATTAGTTCTCCCTGGACTCTCGAAGTCCCTGAAGGGCCGTCGAAGACTACGACGTTGATAGGCTGGGTGTGTAAGTGCAGTAATGCATTGAGCTAACCAGTACTAATTGCCCGTGAGGCTTGACCATATAACACCCAATCGTTCTGGAGCGATCCAGGACTTGGCGTGAGTCAGCGGCTCTCTGCGAGCGACACGCTGGCGCTCATACCCCGATCAGATTGCGCGCGCCTGCCGCGAGGCAGGCTGCGTGAACCGGTTTGCCTGGCGGCCATAGCGGGCGGGAACCACCCGATCCCTTTCCGAACTCGGAAGTGAAAACGCTCTGCGCCGATGGTAGTGTGGTCTTTGGCCATGCAAGAGTAGGTCACTGCCAGGCTCTTGAACGAGAAAGCCCCGACGGGAAACCGTCGGGGCTTTTTTCTTTGCTGATCCCCCGCGCTCAGCCGCCGGAGTTGAGTCCGTACTCGCGCAGCTTGCGGTAGAGCGTGCGCTCGCTGATGCCGAGGCTCGCGGCCAGCGCGCGGCGGCTGCCGCTGTGCCGGGCCAGCTGCTCGCGCAGCGCCTCGCGCTCGGCGGCCCGCAGCGACGAGCCGGGCCGTGTGCCGTTCCCCGCCGCGCCGCCGCCATCGCGCAACTCCTCGGGCAGGTGCTCCGGCTCGATCACGCCCTTGTCGGCCAGCAGGCTGGCGCGCTCCAGCACGTTCCTGAGTTCGCGGATGTTGCCGGGGAAGTCGTAGCTCTCGAGCGCGCGCAACGCCGCCGGACTGACGCGCAGCCTGCGCTCCGGCCGCAGCCGCTCGAGCAGCGACTCGGCGAGCAGCCGAACGTCCTCGCGGCGCTCCCGCAGCGCCGGCAGGTGCACCGGGAACGCGTTGATGCGGTAGTACAGGTCGCTGCGGAAGCGTTCCTCGCGCACGAACGCGGCGAGGTCGCGGTGCGTCGCGGCGACCAGGCGGAAGTCGGCCTTCAACGGGTTAACCCCGCCGACGCGGCGGAACGTGCCGGTCTCGAGCAGCCGCAGCAGCTTCACCTGCAGCGTGAGCGGAATGTCGCCCACCTCGTCCAGGAACAGCGTCCCGCCCGCCGCGGCCTCGACGAGCCCGATCTTGCGCGACAGCGCGCCGGTGAACGCACCCTTCTCGTGTCCGAACAGCTCGCTCTCGAACAGCGTCTCGGTCAGCCCCGAGCAGTCCACCGGGACGAACGGTGCCTCGCTCCGTGCGCTCGCAACGTGCACGGCGCGCGCGACCATCTCCTTTCCGGTGCCGGTCTCGCCGAGCAGCAGCACCGAGGTCTCGGTGGGCGCCACCCGGGCCACGTGGTCCAGCATCCTGAGGAAAGTCGGCGCACGCCCGACGATGCCGGCCGCAGAGGCGCCGGCATGGGCGATGGGCAGAGACTCCATCCGCTCCGCAAAGAACCTGACGATGCCGTCTGAATCGCGCACCGGCGTGATTTCCACCTGCACGTGGGCTTCCCCTCGCGCCGTGTGATGGATGTGCAACACCCGTGCCGTTTCCCCGGTCTCGAGCGCCGCCTTCAGCGGGCAGGACTCGCCCTTCTGGTCGCAGGGCCGGTCGTAGCCGTGCGAGACCTCGTAGCAGCGGCGCCCGACCAGCCGCTGTCCGTCGCTGTGCGCGGCGCGATACGCGGGACTCGCGGCGACGACGCGGTAGTCGCGATCGATCAGCACCCGCGGGTCGGGCAGGCCTTCGATCAGCGAGACGAGTTCGGTGGGGCGGGAGTTCCTGCGGGCTGCCATGACGTCAATTCACTGCCGATTCTGTCAGCAGTATGCCAGTTCTGGCGCAGTGAGCCAGTGCCGATCTGCAGATTCCGGGACGATTCCGGCGGATTGCCCGCGTCCGCTGCCGTGCGCAGGAGCGGCCCGCTGTGGCACGGCTTGTGCATTGCAAAAGCCCGCAGCCGTCCGGCGTGACGCAGTGGCGGCCGAGAGGAGTCGAGCCAAATGAAAATACCCACCCTTGAACGATTCTCGCGCGTGACGATCGCGGCATTGGCCGCGGTGACGCTCGCGCTGGCTGGTTGCGAAGGCGACGACGGCAAGGACGGCGTGGCCGGTGCGCCGGGTGCGCCGGGCGAGCCCGGCACGCCGGGTACCGACGGGGCGCCGGGCATCAATTGCTGGGACCTGAACCAGAACGGCGTGCCTGATTTCCCGGACGAGGATACGAACGGCGACGGCGTCATCGACGTGCTCGACTGCCGCTCGACCGGCGGCAGCTTCACGCCCGCCGCGCTGCACAAGGGGTATTTCACCGACAACGAGTATCGCGGCACCGGCCAGTGCCTCACCTGCCACGGCAAGATCGGTGACGACGTGATGAAGACCGGCCACTGGAAGTGGCAGGGAGAGGCCTCCGGCATCGCCGGCATGGAGGGCGAGATCCACGGCAAGACGGACATGATCAACAACTTCTGCCAGGCCGTGCCGGCGAACGAGGGGCGCTGCACCCAGTGCCACATCGGCTACGGCTGGACCAGCCAGGCCTTCGATTTCGACAACCCGAACAACATCGACTGCCTCGCCTGCCACGACCAGACGGGTACCTACAAGAAGGTCGCGGCGCCGGGCGGCGCGCCCGACCCGGGCGTGGACCTGCAGGCGGTGGCGCAGAGCGTCGGCCTGAACGATGGCCGGCCGCCGCGCTCGACCTGCGTGTTCTGTCACAGCCGCGCGGGCGGCGACGACAACGTCAAGCACGGCGACATCTCGAGCCGCTATGCGCTGACTGCGCTCGATGATCCGGACGACCCGAACGACGACCCGTTCGACCGCACCGAGGACGTGCACATGGGCGTCGACAACCCGGTCTACCCCGGCGGCATGCTCTGCGTGGACTGCCACCAGGCGGATCGCGACGGCTCCGGCAACCTGCTCTCGCACGGCATCGCGGGCTTCATGTACCACTCCGTCGACGAGGGCGGCGAGATGAAGGAGTGCGAGGACTGCCACGGCAACGTGCAGACGATCCACGCCGGGACCTCGTCCGAGATCGTCGCGACGCTGCCAGCGCACTCGCGCATCGCCTGCCAGACCTGCCACATTCCGGCGGTCGCGCGGAAGGTGTCCACTTACACCGACTGGAAGTGGTCGCTGGCGGGCCTCGACGCGCGTCCGGCGGAGTGCCCGGCCGAGCCGGTCGGCACCGGTAACCGCGGTACCTACAACAAGATGAAGGGCTGCTTCACCTGGGGCACGAACGTGCGGCCCGAGCTGCGCTTCTACAACGGCAAGTGGAACCGCATCGTCATGGGCGTCAACGACAAGGGTCTCGACACCACGAAGCCCGTGGACCTCGGCTCGCCTGCGGCGACCTATCTCGACGCGGACGCCAAGATCTACCCGTTCAAGATGATGACCGGCAACCAGCCGTTCGACGCGGTCGACGACACGGTGATGGTCCCGCACCTCTGGGGCACCGTGACCGGGCCGAACCCCTATTGGGGCAAGTACGACTGGAACCTCGCGTTGCAGGATTCCTCGAACTACTCGGCCACGCTGACCAAGTACGGCGGATTCCAGGCCTACAACGGCAGCTACAAGTTCGCCGAGACCTTCATGCTGCTGAAGGTCGACCACGAGGTGCCGCCGGCAGAGCAAGCGCTCGGCTACGGCAACGCCTGCGGTGACTGCCACGGCGGCGACCAGATCGACTGGCAGGCACTCGGCTGGAGCGCCGACCCGGTAGCGGGCGGCGGCACCCGGCCGTGAGCGACTGAACCCCCTGGCGTCGTAATCGACGCCCTGCGCCCGCATCCGCGAGGATGCGGGCGTCTTTTTGTGCGCCATGCAGCCTGTTGCGCCGGCGCCGGCAGGTACGAACTACGGCAATCCCTAATGAATGTCGCCCGGCAAGCTGATCTGATCGCGGAAAAGTAGCGACCGCCCGGGCGCGCGGCCAGCCGCGCCCGGGGTGACGCCGGAACCAGGCGCGGGTCAGGGGGGCACGTGGACGAGCGGATCGATCGTCTCGAACTCGTCGTCGAGCAGCTGCGAAACGAAGTGGGCTCGCTGCGCGAGCGGCTGGACGCCCTCGACGCCGGCGAAGCGGAGAAACCCGTCGCAGCCCGCGCGGAGGGCCAGGCCGACAAGCCCCCACGGCAGTCTGTCGCTGCGCGGGCGGAGCGCAATCCATACGACCCGATCGTCATCCTGACGCTGATCGGTCGCCTGTTCCTGGTCGTGGCCGGTGGGTTCTTCCTGCGGGCGATGACCGAGGCCGGCGTGCTCGCGGCGCCGGTCGGCGTGGGACTCGCGTTCCTCTATGCCGCGGTATGGCTCGTGCTGGCGGACCGCGCGGGCCGCCGGGGCCAGTCCACCGGCGCCCTGGTGCACGCCATCGGGGCCGCCCTCGTGGCCTACCCGCTGCTGGTCGAGGCGACGACCCGCTTCGAGGTCGTCGGCGTGGCAGGCAGTTTCCTCGGCCTTGCCGCGCTCACGGCCGCGTTCCTCGCCGTCGCAGTGCGGGGACGCACCCACGCGATCGCCTGGATCTGCGTGCTCGCAGCCCTGCCGACCAGCGCGATCCTGATGCTGAAGACCGGTGTGGCCGCGCCGTACGTGCTGTTCCTGATCGGACTCGGCGTTGCGACGGTCTGGCTCGCATATTCCCGGGGCTGGACGCTGATCCGCTGGCCGGTGGCGCTGGCCGCCGATCTCGCCGTCGTCGCAGTGACGCTGAGGGCGCTGGGGCCGGGTCATCCGGAGTCGTTCCGGGTCGTGATGCTGGTGCAGGTGCTGCTGGTCGGCGCATACCTCGGGAGCATCGCCGTGCGCACGCTCCTCCGCGATCACAACGTGACGCTGTTCGAGATGACCCAGACCGCGCTGGTGCTGCTGGTCGGCTTCGGCGGGGCCGTGCTGCTCACGCGCAGCTCCGGGACCTTGCCGATCGTGATGGGCGTGGCGAGCCTCGTGTTCGGCGCGGCGTGCTACGCGCTCGCGTTCCGGTTCGTCGGCAGGCACGCCGACCACGAGCGCAACGTGCACTTCTACAGTTCACTCGCCCTCGTGCTGGTGCTGGCAGGCCTCGTGCTGGACCTGCCGGGACCGTGGCTTGCAGTCGTGTCCGCGTCGTTTGCGGTGCTGGCTGCCTGGGGGTGGATGCGGTTCGGCCGGCCCGACCTGCTGCTGCACAGCGCCGCGTACGTGATCGGCGCCGCAGTCGCGACCGGCGGACTTCGCTACGCCGCCTGGGCGTTGCTCGCGAGTCCCGAGCGCTGGGCGCTGCCGAGTCTCGTGACCGTCGGTGTAACGGCGGCGGCAGCGCTGGCAGCGTACTTCGCCGCAGGCCGGCCCAACCCGGAGGGCGGCGTTCCGGCGAGCGGACTCAGGTTTGCTCTGGCGCTGGTCCTCGTCTGGCTGGCCAGCGGTTGCCTGAGCGGCTACCTGGCGGCGCTGCTGGC
>CAZKLS010000092.1:0-5580 GCA_964553405.1 uncultured Steroidobacteraceae bacterium | reverse complement strand
CAGCACAAGCCGGGCAAGCGTTGCGTCAATTGCCACGAGGCGCACGATCCCGTGCCGCCGAAGACCCCCGAGGACTGCTCGGGTTGCCACGGCCGCATCGAGCGCACCAAGGCGTTGTCATCGCATGCGCTGATCCCCTGCGCAGACTGCCACGTCGTGCCGGAGCAGCACATGTCGGCGCCGGAGACCGCGCTGCCGAGCAAGCCGGACAGTCGCGAGATGTGTGGACGCTGCCATGCGAGCGGCGCTGAGGATCCGGCTGCATCGAAGTCAAGGGTCGATATTTCCTCTCATGGCGGCACCTACGTCTGCTGGGAATGCCATTACGCCCACCTGCCGGAGGGACGCAAGTGAACAAGCGTGAATTCCTCAAGGATGCGATCCTGTTCTTCCCGGCCGCGGCCACGCTGCAGGCGCTCGCGCCCGAGGCCGAGGGGAAAGCAGACGCCGCGGCGGCCGATGCCGGCTACGACGCGACGCGGCACTGGTACGGCATGGGCGTCGACGTCGACAAGTGCATCGGATGCAACCGTTGCGTCGAGGCCTGCAAGGCCGAGAACAACGTTCCCGAAGAGCCGTTCTTCTTCAGAACCTGGATCGAGCGTTACCAGGTGCACGCCGACGGCGAGACCACGGTCGAGTGCATCAGCACCCGGGCGGAGCCGCCGGAACAGGCGGCGCCGGTGGATCCGACGGTGGTGCGGACCTTCTTCGTGCCGAAGCTCTGCAACCAGTGCGCCCACCCGCCCTGTGTGCAGGTCTGTCCGGTCGGTGCCACGTTCCAGACGCAGGACGGCGTCGTGCTGGTCGACGACGAGCGCTGCATCGGCTGTCGCTACTGCATCCAGGCCTGCCCGTACGGTGCCCGCTACCTCAATCCGCGGACGCGGACGGCCGACAAGTGCACGTTCTGCTATCACCGCATCACCGAGGGGCTGCTGCCCGCGTGCGTCGAGGTCTGCCCGACCGAGGCCCGCATTTTCGGCGACCTGAAGGGCAAGGCAGACCGGCTGGTCCGCTTCCACCGGGTCAACCAGATCAGCGTGCTGAAGCCGGACCTGAACACCGAACCGAAGGTGTTGTACGCGAAGCTGGATGGAGAAGTGCGATGAGCGGCGCGATTCCCGAGAGCCTGCACGAGCAGCTCACCCACCAGCTGAGCCAGGTGATCGGATTCATCTATCCGAACGAGGTCGAGACCCAGTGGGCGATCCTGATCGTCGTGTATCCGTACATCACGGGGATCGTGGCAGGCGCGTTCATCCTCGCGTCGCTGGTCAAGGTCTTCAACGTGGTCGAGGTGCAGCCGATCTACCGGCTCGCACTGCTGACCGCGCTCGCGTTCATGCTGGTCGCCGGCATGCCGCTGCAGCTGCACCTCGGGCATCCGGAGCGCGCATACGAGATCTTCATGACGCCGCAGCCGACCTCCGCAATGGCGATGTTCGGTTTCGTCTACCTCTGGTACCTGATGGGCATCCTGCTGATCGAGATCTGGTTCGAGTACCGGGCGCAGATGGTGCTGATGGCGCGCGAGGCGAAGGGCCTGATGAAGGGCATATACAGCGCGTTGTCGCTGTTCTCCAGGGATCTCAGTCCCGAGGCGCTGGCCTTCGACAAGAAGGCGAGCAAGTTCGTCACGATCATCGGCATCCCCTCGGCCTTCCTGTTGCACGGCTATGTCGGCTTCATCTTCGGCTCGGTCAAGGCGAACCCGTGGTGGGGCAGCGTGCTGATGCCGATCGTCTTCCTGATGTCGGCCATCGTCTCCGGCATCGCGATGGTGATGTTCATCTACATACTGCTCAGCATGCTGCGCAACGAGAAGCTGGACATGGTCTGCCTGGACAAGATCGGACTGTTCCTGCTGGTGGCGATCATCGTGGACTTCGCGCTGGAGGCGCTCGATTACATCCACCGCCTGTACCAGAGCGAGGAATCGATCGGAATCCTGACCGAACTCGTCTCCGCCAAGCTGTTCACGAGCCTGGTCGTCGTGCAACTGCTGCTGGGTATGCTGCTGCCGCTCGTGATCCTGGTGCTGGTGCGGACCGTGCGATTCAACGAGGAGTTGCGCAAGCTGCTGTACTTCACCTCGTCGCTGCTGATCCTGCTCGGAATCTTCAGCATGCGCTGGAACGTGGTGATCGGCGGGCAGCTCTATTCGAAGAGCTTCCGGGGGCTCATGGCCTACAAGATGGAGATCACCGGCATCGAGAGCCTGGCGATGGCGCTGTTCCTGCTCGCGCTGCCGTTCATTTTCCTGGCGGTCCTGTTGTGGCTGCTGCCGCCGAGATGGATGGAGCGGCACGCCGCGCAGGTTCCGCAGGAAACCTATCCGGCGGCGACGCTTGCCGGGAGAACCTGACAGTGAGGAGTCTCGTCATGAACAAGCTGCTTCTGACCGCGTCGTTCGCCGCCTGCGTCCTGATTGCCGCGCCCTGCGTTGCGGCGGACGTCGCTGCGGGCAAGGCGCTCGCCGAGGATGCCTGCGTGGACTGCCACGGCGACGACGGCAAGGGCGACGCCGACTTCCCGGGCATCACGGGCCTCGGCGAGGGGGATTTCGCGAAGGCGATGCAGGAATATGCGGACGGCACCCGCAGCGAGAGCCCGAAGATGACCAAGGTCGCGAAGAAGCTCAGCGCGGAGCAGATTGCCGACCTGGCGGCCTACTACGCGACCTTGAAGTAAGCGCAGGCGCGGCGCCTCGGCGCGACCGCCGCAGCGGCCACTGCAACCAGAGCGACGCCCCGTCACCGGGGCGTCGCTCGTTGCGCTTGCCTATTGGATGCTGGCTACCGGCTCGGCCGCCGGTTCTGCCGCGGGCGCCTTCGGCGGCGGCTCCTGCAGTCCGAGCTCCTGCAGCAGCGCGGAATCGCTCTCCTCGTCGACCACGAGGTTGTGGCAGGTGCTGCACCGCTTGCCCACCTTCTCGCCGGTGTCGGTCTTGTGCTTGTTGTCGTGGCAGCGGAAGCAGCCCGGGGAATCCTGGTGGCCGATGTGGTTCGGGTAGAGGTTCCAGGTGACCTTCATGTGCGGGAAGTTGTTCCAGCAGTAGGCGTCGCCGAGCGCCTTTCCGGCCTGCTCGACGGCCGCAGAACCCGCGAGGTCGGGATAGTTCTCGGAGTAGAACGCGTTCACCGCGGCGGTGATGCCTGCGCGGGCTTCCTCGTGCGAATCGTAGACCGTCTCCGTCAGGATCCGCACGCCCTCGCGCTTGATGAAAGGCAGTGACCTGTCGATGCGGCCCTCGACGAGCGCGAGGTCGACCTCGCTCTCCGGGCTGCGGTAGATGTGCGACGGCCGGTTGTGGCAGTCCACGCAGTCCATCGTGCGCCATTCGGCGTCCGCGGGCGCGGCCTCGTCGATCTTGAATACTTTCCTGTCGCCCTTGACCTGATCGGTGAGCTCGATCTCGTAGATCGTCTCCCGGCTCGGGTCCGACAGGTACCGCAGCGTGTGGTCCGGGTCCACGTGCCAGTGGATGCCGTGCGACTTGCCCTCCACCCTGCCGCCGACCTTGACCATCAGCGCCGTCTTCAGCTCGGTGTTCTGCTCGTCGTCGGCGTAGTGCGTGCGGACCTTCAGCCGTTCGCCGACGAACTTGGTCGGCCAGTGGCACTGCTCGCAGGTACCGCTGGCCGGGCGCAGCGAATGCACGGGCGTCTCGATCGGTCGCGGGTACAGGTCCAGCAGGACGGCAATGAGCTGCCAGGAACCCGAAAGCTTGGCCTTGACGAACCATTCCGCCCCGGGACCGATGTGACAGCCGGCGCAGCCGACGCCGACGTGCGGCGAGCGCTGGAAGGCGGTGTACTCCGGCTGCATGACCTTGTGGCAGGCGGTGCCGCAGAACTCGGTGGAGTCCATGTAATGCACGGCCTTGTAGGTGAGTCCCGCGCCGATTGCGATGATCGGCACAGCCAGCGCGACGAAGCCGAGCAGCACGCCGCGGGTGCTTTCCTTGTTCAGGTCCACGACCGGCAGGTGGCCGACGTCCCGTCCCTCGGCAGCGGCCTTCGCTTCCCGGCGTTTCTCCCACCAGATGCCGAAAGGGACGATCGCGACGCCGGCGAGGAACATCGCGGGCAGCACGACGAAGGTGATGATGCCCAGGTAGGCGCCGCCTTCGAAGCCCATCGCCTGCATCACCAGCAGGGCCAGGATGAACAGCAGGCTCAGCACCATCATCGCCGTGCCGATCAGGCTGATGATGTTCCCGGTGATTGCCGCGAAGAAATGCTTGATCATGAATTGACCCCGAAGTTCTACTTTATGCCGAATTCGTCGAGACGCCCGGCCGGCTGGGCCGGGCGCGGTTCCGCGCGGCAAGGATAACGCCCTCGGCAGCGCATCACCAATCCGTACGCACGCGGCTGGACAACGGTGTGCACCGCTGTCCAGCCGTTGTTCAAGCCGCCGCCGTCAGAACAGGTGCAGCGCACCGCTCGCAACGGCCTTGAAGATCAGCACGGCCAGCCAGATGCCGACGGCCAGTGCCGTGAAGCCGAACACGTGCGCGACCCTGACGTGCGTCTCCGAGGGCGCCGGCACCAGGTGCTGCTCCAGCGTGCCGTCCTCGACCATCCGCTGGTACTCGATCGGCCGTTCTTCCTTGAAGCGCTCGAGCGGCATCCGGCCGGTGAAGATCACCGGATCCATCGGGAAGCTCTCGGGCCGCATGTGCGTGTGGAAGAAGTGGTACAGGAAGATGAAGCCGGTCGCGAGCAGCGCCTCGTCGCTGTGGATGATGTAGGCGACGTTCAGCGTCCAGCCCGGGAGGAACTTCGTGAAGAAGTCCGGGTACCAGAGCATCAGCCCCGAGACGC
This sequence comes from uncultured Steroidobacteraceae bacterium, assembly GCA_964553405.1. Classification (GTDB taxonomy): domain Bacteria; phylum Pseudomonadota; class Gammaproteobacteria; order Steroidobacterales; family Steroidobacteraceae; genus DATIRA01. The sequence goes on along the minus strand of CAZKLS010000092.1, from coordinate 748 downwards.
CGATCATCGCGACACCCCAGAAGACCGCCAGGTAGTCGAATTTCTCCCAGTAGGCCCAGCGATCGAGCGCCGGCCGCGGCCCGAGGTACAGGAAGTACTTGATGTTGGCCCAGAGCTCCTTGACGTCCTTCGGCTGCGGCGTCATCGAGCGCCAGCCCCAGAAGTAGCCCTTCTCCTTGTTGAACACGATGTCGCGGAACAGCATCGCGAGGTGCACGGCGAAGTAGCCGAACGTGACCACGGCGGCAAAGCGGTGCAGGTAGCTCGCGACGACCGGGCCGCCCAGTACGTGCATCAGGCCCGGTGCCCAGGGCGCGGCCGCGAACTTGAGCGGCAGTCCGGTCAGGGCCAGCAGCAGGAAGCTCAGCACGATGGACACGTGCAGCCACATCTGCGCTCCGGTGAAGCGCCGGACGTAGGGCCCCGTCCCGCCGTGCTGGACCTTGAACTCGCCACGCAGGCGGCCGACCAGCGTCCGCTGCAGCCACAGCGCGGCGTGCACGGCGAAGAAGCCGATCACGCCGAGCAGCAGCGAGGTCATGAACAGGTAGGTGTAGTGGATCCAGGGGTTCTGCTCCTTGTCCATCGGGTCGCTGTGCGGCTCGAAGGTCACGAAGGACGCGTTGACCGTGTGCCCCGTGTGGCAGGTGCTGCGGCCGCAGGTCTCGATCAGGTTGTCGTCGTTAACCGAAGAGGCCGGGTCGCTGGCAGGCAGGTTCTGGTGCGGCGTGTGGCAGTCGGAGCAGAC
>CAZKLS010000091.1:0-11285 GCA_964553405.1 uncultured Steroidobacteraceae bacterium | reverse complement strand
AGTCTGAACCATGACGGGCCGGCGCAGCCGGCGACCGAGACTGCTCCAGGCGAGCCGCCGCGCTCGCTCGATGAAATCGCCGCGCATTACTTCGATGCGAACTCGAAGGCCCCGGCCGGCGACCGGACGATGATGGTCCGTCGCGCGTTCAGCAATGTGCAGCGCCGCCAGAAGCGCAGATACGGCAGCGTGATCGCCACCGCGCTCGGGCTGCTGCTGCTCGCGGTCGGTGTCGGTATCTACCAGTACGCGCAGCTGCAGCGCACGCGGGGACTTGCCGAGCAGCTCTTCTACAACATGAAGGCGATGGAGCTGCAGCTTGCCCGCCTCGAGACGCAGGTCGGGGCGAGCGGCGATGCCGCTCAGGCGCAGCAGGCCGATGCCGCGCGGGCACAGCTGGCCGAGATGGCCAGCCAGTACGACGCGTTTCTCGAGGAGCTCGGTATCGCGGAGGGCGAGCTGTCGCCCGAGGATCGGCTGATTTTCCGCATGGCACGTGTCTTCGGTGAATGCGAACTCGCGATGCCAAAGGACTTCGTCGCAGAGGTGAAGCGCTACATAGAGGTCTGGCGCGGCGACCGGCGACTCGCCGACGCGCTGCGGCTGGCACGGGAGCAGAACCTGACTCCGGTGATCGTCGACAGCATGCTGGAGAACCATCTGCCGCCGCAGTTCTTCTACGTGGCGCTGCAGGAGAGCGACCTGCGCCCTGATGCGGTCGGGCCGACGACCCGCTTCGGGATAGCGAAGGGGCTGTGGCAGCTGATGCCGGCCACGGCGAGCCAGTACGGCCTGCAGACCGGCCCGCTGCTCGAGCTTCCCCGCTTCGATCCCGCCGACCAGCGTTTCGATCCTCCGGCGGCGACCCGGGCGGCTGCGCGGTACCTCGGCGACCTGTACCGCGGCGAGGCCCAGGCCTCAGGTCTGCTGGTGCTCGCCTCGTACAACTGGGGTCCGACCCGCGTCAAGAAACGCATCCGCGCGATGAACGAGAATCCCCGCGACCGGAACTTCTGGGCTCTGCTCGCGCAGGGCGATATCCCGAAGGAAACACGCGACTACGTGTTCCTGATCTTCGCCGCCGCGGTGATCGGCGAGGACCCGGCGCTGTTCGGCTTCGAGTTCGAGAAACCGCTGCCGGATCCGGGGAAGATGCCGGACGGCCGCTACTTTTCGTACCTGGGCTTCGAGCCCCGGTTCGGGTTGTATGGCGAGAATGCGCGCTTGTCGAAAGGGTTCGTCGTGCCGCGACAGAAAGAGCAGCGGATCTCCGGGTAGGTGAAGCCCTTGGTCTGCAGCTGGGTCAGGCTGGTCGCCAACGTGACTCCATCCGAGCCGTGGTCGGCGCGTCTCCTGGCGAGGAGCCTGGGATTCACGCGGTTCCGGATGGTCAGGATCTCGACGTCCGGCGGCTTGCCGCCCTCGAAGAAGACTCCCTTCAGTATCCTCTCGATCCGGTCGTAGGTTTCGTCCTCACTGCCGTGCTTCTTGCCCTGGAACTTGGTCAGCGCGTAGTTCCTGCTGGTGCCAGCCTCGACGACCTCCTTGGCGATGACGTTTCCGCCCGCGACCTCGATCAGGTTCGGATCGATCAGTGCGTGTTCAGGTGGTGCATAAAACACCAGCCGGCTGCCGGGCGGCGGCGTGAACGAGTCCGCCAGCACTGCGCCGTGCGCGCTGATGATCAGCGCCGAGGCCTTGCCCGGATCGCCGTGCGACCAGAGCCACAGGTGCTCTCCTATCGGTGTCTTCACCCAGGTGCCCTCCTCATCGGGTCGTGTGTCTGGAGCGAGGCTGGCCTAGGCACGCTTGTACTGACCTGTCCCGGGAATGGCTTCCAGCAGGAAGCCGCCTTCGCGACCGCTGCCGCGTCCACCCGGAACCTCTCCGTAGGCCTCGCACAGCGTGAAGACGTGCTCGATGTTGTTCTCGACCCAGGATTCGAGCTTGTCCATGTCGGCTTGGCCTGAGCCCACCGTCGCCCCGACGACAGCCTGCTGCAATGCTCGCTGTGCCGCCAGAGTCTTGTCGCTGCCCGCCTTTTCCAGGTAGTCCGCCGGCAGGTCTTCGCCCTCGCCGACCAGCAGTACTTTCGGCTTGCCGCGTGCCTTCAACTCGCTGTCCAGGCCGCGCATTCGATTGTAGAACGTGCGGATGTCGAGGATATCGCGCAGTCGTTCGTCCTTCTTCAGCAGATGCTTGATCACCCCGCTGCCCCGACCGTCGGGAGAGGTGATCTTGGCGAGTTCCGATGACAGCTCGTTCAGCAACGGCGCCATCGGTGACTGCTGCCCGCCGAGACGCGGATCGGACTCGCCGTAACGCTTGTTCCAGTAGATCAGGTAGCCCGCGCTCTGCAGGTCGACCAGCACGTCGGCCATGTCCCCGCGCTGGATCATCCTCGAGCCGCCGGCCGGCGTGATCATCACGAGCCGGGAGTCCAGCGCCTGGGTGAACCCGTAGTTCTGTGCTTCGGCGCCGTGGTTGAAGACCGGATTGCCCGCCCGTCCGCAGGCCTCGTTCAACTTGCCCAGCAGCCAGGTGTTCAGCAGCGTCGCGCATGACGAGCCGTGCTCGTCCTTGACGCCGACGGTGTGCATGTGCAGCTTCCACCAGCTCATGTGCGGCGCAACCATCCACAGGTCGTAGTCGCCGGTGACCGGTGTCGCGGCGCCGTTCACGACATACCCCCAGCAGAACACCGGTACGCGCTTGCCGCTGGACTTTTCCAGCCAGTAGACGTCCCAGCCGTCCGCTGCCTTGACCAGCTCGAACTCGATCCGCCGGGCCGTCTCATTGCCGGCCTGCGGCGAGGTGTAGATCCGGCTCGTCGCAGACCCCTTGCCGTGCACGCGCGTCATCTTGGTGTGGTTGTCCACCAGCGCGTCGGTGAGCCGCAGGTGCGCAACCTTGGCCGGGCCATGGTCGTGGTAGGTGGCCGCGGCATTCGGGTTGGGCCCGGTGCCGATGTACTTCTTGCTGAAGAACTGGTCGCACGGGACGAAGCCGGCCATCGGGCCCCAGTTGGACGACTTGTCGTGCACGCTCATGCTCTTGGTCGCGTACCCCTGGTCGATCAGCAGGGTCGTGTCGTACTCGGTCGGCCTGATGAACAGGAAGATGTTCAGTGCCTCGCAGGCCCTCTCGAGGCTCGCGATGTGCGCTGTGACGATGCCTGAGTCACGGTCGGAAACGGACATGTGCTTTTCCCTGTCTGGTACGGCAGCGATGAAATGTGGTCCGGGTCCGTGCCTATTCGATCACGTAGCCGAAGTCCCCGGCCTCGACACGCACGTGCACGCGCTCGACCGGCTTGCCTTCCATCATGCGCTTCAGGAATTCCTCGCTCAGCCGCGGCAGTACCGTATTGGTCAGGATCGCGTCGATCATGCGCCCGCCACTCTCCAGCTCGGTGCAGCGGCTCGCGATCAGCTGCACGACCTCGTCGTCGTAGGTGAACGGTACCTTGTGGTTGTCGCGGATCCTGCGCTCGATTCGGCCGAGCTGCAGCCGCGCGATTGCGCCGATCATCGCGTCGTTGAGAGGGTAGTACGGAATGACCACGAGGCGACCGAGCAACGCCGGCGGGAAGACCTTCAGCAGCGGCTCGCGCAGTGCCTTGGCGATGCCCTCGGCGTCCGGCATCAGCTCCGGGTCCTTGCACAGGTTCGTGATCAGCTCGGTGCCGGCATTCGTGGTCAGCAGGATCAGCGTGTTCTTGAAGTCGATGATCCGTCCCTCGCCATCCTCCATCCAGCCCTTGTCGAAGACCTGGAAGAAGATCTCGTGGACGTCGGGATGCGCCTTCTCGACCTCGTCGAGCAGCACCACCGAGTACGGCCGCCGTCGTACCGCCTCGGTCAGCACGCCGCCCTCCCCGTACCCGACGTAGCCCGGCGGTGCGCCCTTCAGCGAGGAGACCGTGTGCGCCTCCTGGTACTCACTCATGTTGATCGTGATGACGTTCTGCTCGCCGCCGTACAGCACCTCGGCGAGTGCCAGCGCCGTCTCGGTCTTGCCCACGCCCGAGGTGCCCGCCAGCATGAAGACGCCGATCGGCTTGTTCGGGTTGTCGAGCCTGGCCCTCGAGGTCTGAATGCGGCGCGCGATCATGTCGAGCGCATGCCGCTGTCCGATGATCCGCTGCTCGAGCGTGTCGGCGAGTTTCAGGATCGCCTCGACCTCGTTCTTGACCATGCGGCCGACCGGGATGCCGGTCCAGTCCTCGACGACCGAGGCCACGGCCTGGTGATCGACGGTCGGCAGGATCAGCGGCCGCTCGCCCTGCAGCGACTGCAGTTCCTGCTGCAGGCCGTGCAGTTCCCCGAGCAGCGCCGATCGCTCGGCCTCGGTTAGCGTACCCGGTCCCGGAGCGGGCGTAGCCCCTGCTGCGGTCTGAACCGGCGTCGAGCGGGCTTCCTGATCGGCGGCCGCCTCCAGTTCACTGTCCGTGCCCTCGACCTTTCCGCCCGCGCTGCGCAGCCGGCCGCGAATCTCGAGGATCTTCTCGACCAGAGACTTCTCGCTGCCCCAGCGCTGCTCGAGTTCCTGCAGCCTCGCACGCTCAGCCGCGAGCTTCTCGCTGGCCAGGGATTCGCGCTCGGCGGTGTCGACGCCGACGGCTTTCTCGCGGCCGATGATCGCCAGCTCGTTCTCCAGCGCCTCGATCCGCCGGCGCGTGTCGTCCACCTGTGCCGGCACGGCATGCTGACTGATGGCCACCCGTGCGCAGGCGGTGTCGAGCAGGCTGACCGACTTGTCGGGCAGCTGCCGCGCAGGAATGTAACGATGCGACAGTCGCACCGCGGCCTCCAGCGCCTCGTCCAGCACCTGCACCTTGTGGTGCTTCTCCATCGTCGAGGTGAGGCCCCGCATCATCAGGATCGCCTTTTCCTCGCTCGGCTCGTGCACCTGGACCACCTGGAAGCGGCGGGTCAGGGCGGGATCCTTCTCAATGTGCTTCTTGTACTCGGCCCAGGTCGTCGCAGCGACGGTCCGCAGCGTGCCACGGGCGAGCGCGGGCTTGAGCAGGTTGGCCGCATCGCCGGTTCCGGCGGCGCCACCGGCACCGACCAGCGTATGCGCCTCGTCGATGAACATGATGATCGGCTTCGGCGAGGCCTGGACTTCCTCGATCACCTGGCGCAGACGCTGCTCGAACTCGCCCTTCATGCTGGCGCCCGCCTGCAGCAGGCCGACGTCCAGCGCGCGCAACGTCACGTCGCGCAGCGGCGGCGGCACGTCGCCCGACGCGATCTTCAATGCGAAGCCTTCCACGACCGCGGTTTTGCCGACGCCGGCCTCGCCCGTCAGCAGCGGGTTGTTCTGCCGGCGCCGCATCAGGATGTCGATGATCTGCCGGATCTCCTCGTCGCGGCCGACGATCGGATCGAGCTTGCCGCTGCGGGCCTGCTCGGTCAGGTCGACGGTGAATTTCTTCAGTGCCTCCTGCTTGCCCATCTGCGGGGGCGGCATCGCGCCGCTCGCCTCGCCCGGGGCCGCCTGACCACCGAAATGAGTGCCGTCGCTGGCGCCGAGACTCGCTTCGGGCGATCCGGCGCAGATCTTTTCGTAGTCGTCGGCGAGCTGGTCGGGCTTGATCTTGTCGAACTCGCGCGAAATTCCGCTCAGCAGGTTCTTCAGCGAGGGCGTCTTCAGCATCGCGATCACGAGGTACCCGGTACGCACCTGGGTGTCGCCGTACTTGAGCGTCGCCCAGACCCACGCGCGCTCGACCGCGTCCTCGATGTGCGGCGACAGGTCGGAGATCGACGTGGCCCCCCTGGGAAGCCGGTCCAGCGTTTCGGTGATGTCTCCCGCGAGCCTGCCCGGATCGATCGAGAACGCCCGGACGATGCAGTGCAGGTCCGAGTTCTGCAGCTGCAGTATCTGGTGCAGCCAGTGCACGACCTCCACGTAGGGATTTCCGCGCAACTTGCAGAAGACGGTCGCGCCCTCGATCGCCTTGTAGCCGACGCTGTTCAGCTTGCCGAACAGCGCGACGCGGCTGATGTCACTCATGTCTCTTCTCCACCTTCAGGTTTCTGTTCGGCGAGCGTCCGCCGTCTTCATGCGTCATTGAGTTCCCCGGTTTCAGGCCGCTACGGTCTGCGCTTCGTGCAGCAGGACGTCATCCGACACGCCCTCGCTGCGACCGAGCCAGCTGGTCCACCCCAGGCGGCCGGACCGTCCGAGCGTGACGCCCTGGGCCTCGCCGGCGTCGACCAGCAGGCGCAGCTGCCAGGACCACTCGCCCGAGGTGTACAGCCGGATCAGGTCGGACAGCGACCGAAGCGCCCTCGAGCCGGGCAGGAATCCCAGGAAGTCCTCGAACGGCAGCGGTCCGATCACGACCTCGAACCGGTTCTGGCACTGCCAGGATTGCCCGCCCAGCGCCGCGGTACGGCCGAGCACGGCGTACTCGCCCGCCAGGTGCGTGCGCTGCTCGCTCGGGACCCGCAGCCAGCTGCCGACGAACTGCCGGATCCTGATACTCTGGCGGAAGTAGTCGGTCAGCAGCGTCTCGAGGCCGTCGGCGGACCGGCTGGCGGACGACAGCAACCCGCTGCGGAACAACTTCGCGCGATCGGGTATCGAGTCCCGCCGTTCGGCCGTTTCGTCAAAGAACCCGATCAGCGCACCGAGAAAGCCGGCGAATGCGTCGTCGTCGGGCCGTGCGTGGCTCGCGGCCGGATCCGAATCGGCCCACGCCCGGTAAAAGAGCGTCGCGAGACGGTGCTGGAACAGGTTGACGAAGTCGCTGATCGCCCCGTCTTCATGGTGGCGTCGCCGCTCGAACGCATGCTCGGTGAGATGGAACGGCAGCGCGCCGTTCGGGCCGAATACCCCGAACCCGAATTGCTCGAGGCGCAGGCGCCCGCGCGCCGTCGTGTCGGCCGCGGCGATCGCGGTCGGCGCGAAGTTAAGGTGGGGCGGCTGTTCGACCCGGACCCACTCGTCCGCAGGCCTGCGTGCCTCGCCCAGCCTGGGGCGGTCCGGCTCGACGCGTTCGAGCAGACGCAGAGCAGCGAACAGCTCGAAGCGACGGGGCTCGCTTCTGAGCTCCCGCAGCGCGGCTAGATCGTGTGACGCGCGCCCGTCCTGACCGGCCATCGCTTGATTTCCCCGCGAGTCCCCGACACGAGCCGGGTCTCGACGAACGAGTTGATGGATACGTGCCTCGCGAAGAAACGCTCCAGCACCGCGCCGAGACGCAGCGTCCCGATCCCCTCATAGGCCGAGTCGTCCAGCGTGAGCTTGATCTGCAATCCTCTTCCGTAGGTGATCGGACCGCCCCCGGGGATGCGGCGGACGACCGGCGCGTGGCTCACGTGGCGCACGCCGTCCACCTGCCGGTGAGCCACGGTGTCGTTCGGGTCGGCGTAAAGGCCGAGAAGATGCCTCATCATCTGCGCGCCCCGTTCCGGGTCGGCGTCCGTCATGGACAGGTAGTTCAGCGACAACTGGCCGATCAGCTTCCAGGCCGTGTCGCCGAAGGCCGGTGACGGGCGTGGCGGCGTCGGGCCCGCGAGGCATCGAACCGCCTCGACCGGGGCGCCACCGTCGAGTTCGAACCCGAGCTTCGACTTGCCGAAGCTCAGCCCGATCGGCAGATCCCTGTTTGTGCAGTGCGCCGCGATGTCCAGCTGCCGGATCTCGCCGGAGAGTTCACGCTGGCGCGAGTCCACGATCGTGACGAAGCACTCGGTCCCGAGATAACTGGTCCGAGCGCCGGTCCGTTGCTGGCGCGAGGACGCGATCCGGGCGCGGCGCTGCATCGTGTAGTAGGCGTACGGATCCGCTTCACTGCTGCGGTGATCCATCGCGAACATCGGCCTGACCTCGACCAGCGACTCTCCGCCGGAGCCGATGCCGACCATGCGATCGATCGCGAACACCTCGAAGTCCATCGGCCGGCTCAGGTCCGGCACGACGTGGTGCTCGGTCTCGTGGCTGGTCAGGTGGATCCGGTCCAGCGAACGTGGAAAGAGGTTCACGACCGGCGTGCAGTTGAGCCGGAAATTGCCGCCGTCGAGTGCGTTCTCGAGCTCGGGCACACTGCGGTCCACCAGCAGGAACAGCTCGAGTTCCTCGCCGCTGGCCTGAGCGAACGCGTCGCGCAGCCCGTCGATCGCGAAGAACAGCAGGCGATCGGGAAACGCGAAATACTCCTGCAGCAGCCGGTAGCCCTCGAACCCCCTGGCGGGCGGCGGCAGCATGGCTTCGTGGTCCTCGAGCCCGACCGCGCGCACGGACCCGGCGCCGAGCAGCACCGGGCGCGGCGAGTCCTTCGAGCGGACCAGGACACCGACGCAATTCGCGAGCACCTGCTCGTAGATCTTCCCGGCGAGATCCGCGGTGCCGTAAATGAAGAACGCCAGCGAATCGACCGGGAGTTCCCGCAGCGGCACCCCGCCCTGCGTGCGCAGGTCGATCCGGATCGCACCCCGCGTGCGCGGGTCCGGGCGTTGGGTCGGGGTCGCGAACGAGCTCGTGCCGACGAGGTATTTCGCGCCAGTCACCGCAAGCGGCCACAGCACCAGGTCGTGGGCGCTGCGGAACTCGCAGCGGGATCCACCGTCGCCGACCTCCGCCCGGAACGCACTCAGCCGCGGCACCTTGAAGCCGTCCTTCAGGCTGCTTTCGGTCAGCGTCGGGACGACCTCCAGCACTGCGCTCGACGGGACGGGGGCGAGGAAGCCCGGATAGACCATCTCGAGCAGGTGCTGCGTGAAGTCGGGGTGTCGTGCGTCGAGCTTGAGCTGCACCCGGGCCGCGAGAAAGGCGAACGACTCGATCAGCCGCTCGACGTACGGGTCGGCGCAATCGATGCCGTCCATGCCGAGGCGAGCCGCGATGCGCGGATACGCCTCCGCGAACTCGGCACCCATCTCGCGGATGTACTGGAGTTCGCGGTTGTAGTACTTGAGCAGGCGGGTATCCATCGTGCCCCTGTTACCGGCCGGGCCGGTCCGATACCGCTACGTCGCCAGTCTCGACGTCGATGCTGGTACGCACTGACAGCTGCTGGGCCACCGGCTGGCCCCAGAGCTCCGCCTCGACCAGGAAGGTAATCGTCATGCCTTCGGTGGGACTCTGCTGATGCTCCGGAGTGACCCGAACCTTGCTGAGGCGAGGCTCGAAGAAGCTGATCGCGTCCCGGATCCTGCGGGCGACCTCGCCCTGGTCGATGGAACTCACCGGCCGACCCGCCAATGAGCGCAGTCCGAAGTTCAGCACCGAGCGCCTGACCTCCGGGTAAGCCTCGAGGTCTGTCACGTCGTCGATGCCCGAGGCGTTAAAGAGCCAGCGAAGGTCGCGCAGCACGGCCTCGCGCAGCCGGCCCATCGACATCGCACGCCGGTCCGGAGACTCCAGCTGGGAATTCACGACGGAACTCACTTCGACCTCGGCGAGGCTCGTCAGCGGGACCTGAGCCGGGCCACGAGGCGTACCGACGCGCAGCGATCGCGGGGACACTCTTCCCGAAATCCCGCCGGCCACGACGTACTCGCGGACGACGGCGCCCGACTCGGAAACCGTCGGCTTCGCCGCGGGCTTCAAGCCCTGCAGTCCAAGCGCCCTGTCCACGTCCTGTTCGCTCAGGTCGTGTTCCTGCAGGCGGGGCTGGTCGAGAGTCACCCGGTACACGACGACGAGGCGCTCATCGTCGGTCAGCCGATCGAGCAGAGCGGGCTGCAGGCGATCCCTCAGGCTCAGCTCCACCATCGCCGCCTCGTGCCTGGTTCCCAGGGCGGGACGCGCTAGGCGGACGGCTGGAGCCGCAGCTCCCGCAGTTCCAGCAGACCGAGCTCGGGCCCGTCGGTGGTCAGGATGCGCTGGCCCAGCCCGACGTAGGCGTCGGGCCCCGCCGTGCGCCACTCTGTCTTCCGCGCCATCCGGATCGCTGGATCCTCGCTGTGCTCCGAGCCCGGATACCGGACCGGGATCAACCCCATGGCCTCGCCGCCGTTGCTCCAGCGGAACTCGGCAGGCAGCCAGACGAGGTCCCGGGCGTCCGCCGGAGGCTCGATGGTCACGCTCTCGATGCGCTCGAACGGCACCCAGTAGTACGACTCGTTCAGCAGCACCTCGAGTACCGGCCCGAGCCGGGAGTCCGCGTCCGCGATCCACTCGAAAGGCTCGCCGTTGATCGTGCCCGAGGTTGCCGGTGCGGACGCAAACGCCTGCGCCCGGACCTCCGCGGCCTCCTGCTCCCGGCCCGCGCCCTGCAGCGCGGCACTCTGCATCTGCAGCGCGATCCACGGCACCGGATCGCCGAACAGCAGCGGTCCCCGCGCGCCGGCGAAAACGTCGGCACGCAGGCGCTCGCACTGGATGGCCGCGCTGTAGGCATGGACCATCGGCAGCGCCGCGGAGTCCAGCTCGCCAATGACCTTCAACTGGTTCAGCGCCCGATCCCAGTCGCCCTGCACCATCAGGACCTGCGCCAGGAAGATCCGCAGGCTGGAGTCTGCCGGGCTGCTGCGGACCGCGGCCTGCAGCGCCTGCAGACAACCCGGAAGATCGCCGCGGCGGAAGCAGTCCTCCGCGCCCTGCCGCATGCCGGTCCCGTCTACTTGTGGCATGAGCCCCCCACTGCGCGGACGCGATGAACGGAACGAACCCCGGTGCCCTGCGCACGAGCACCGGGGCAGTGTCCTTGCAAGACTACTTGATTGTGTTCTCGGCGAAGTCGTACTTGAACTCGCTCGAGTCGCCCTTGCCACCCGTTTCGGTCTGGGTCCAGTGCGTGTAGTGGATCTCCGCGAAGTTGAGCGACACGTTCTCGGTCAGGCGCTCCTCGCCGCCGGAGCCGCCCGTGCTGACCGAAGTGACCAGCACTTCTGTCAGCTCGATGATGATGTACTCGAGCGGCGTCGTGCCGGCCTTTCTTACGACCAGCTTGGCGTTCTTGAGGTGCTTTCCGGTGGCGCAGGAAAGCTGCAGGTCGGCGGACCCGGCATCGACGTACTTGGTGAAGCTCAGGTCCTGCGCGTTGCACTTGCCGGCTCCGCCGCCGCCGGCAAGGTGAAAGGTACCGGAGTTCGACAGGCCCCAGCTCCAGGCGAGGACGTCGGTCTCGCCTTTGTGGGTCTTGTCCTTCGACTCGCCCTTGATCCCGTCGATCTTGATGAACATGTCAACAGCCATTGGAATGCTCCTTATCTACTTGATCGTGTCGCACCAACGCCGTCCCACGGTCGCTGGCCATGAGGCCAGGTCCGGGAGACACCTCGTCCCCGCCGTCAGCCCTTCTTCTCGGACGGCAGTCGCGAAACCAG
>CAZKLS010000090.1:0-11384 GCA_964553405.1 uncultured Steroidobacteraceae bacterium | reverse complement strand
CCTCGGTGCAGAAGATGTGCGCGTCGTCCTGGGTGAAGGCACGCACCCGCATCAGTCCGTGCAGCGCGCCGGAGGGCTCGTAGCGATGCACCTTGCCGAACTCCGAGTAGCGCAGCGGCAGGTCGCGGTAGCTCTTCAGCCCCTGCTTGAAGACCTGCACGTGCCCCGGACAGTTCATCGGCTTCATGCAGAACCGGCGCTCGTCCGCGGTCGCGGCGATGTACATGTTCTCGCCGAACTTCTCCATGTGGCCCGACTGCACCCAGAGGCTGACGTCCATCAGGTCCGGCGTGTTGATCTCCTGGTAGCCCGCCGCGTCCTGGCGTCCACGCATGTAGTCGATCAGCGTCTGGAAAACGGTCCAGCCCTTCGGGTGCCAGAACACGGCGCCAGGCGCCTCTTCCTGGAAGTGGAAGAGGTCCTGCTCCTTGCCGATCCGGCGATGGTCGCGCTTCTCGGCCTCCTCCAGCCGGTGCAGGTAGGCCTTCAGGCTCTTCTCGTCCGGCCAGGCCGTACCGTAGATGCGCTGGAGCATCTCGTTGCGCGAGTCGCCGCGCCAGTAGGCCCCGGCCACCTTCATCAGCTTGAAGGCGCCGAGCTTGCCCGTGCTGGGCACGTGCGGGCCGCGACAGAGGTCGAACCACTCGCCCTGCCCGTACAGGCTGATGTCCTCGCCCGCCGGTATCGAGGCGATGATCTCCGCCTTGTAGTACTCGCCGATGCGCTTGAAGGTCTCGATGGCCTCGTCGCGCGGCATGACGCGGCGCTCGACGGCCAGGTCGGCCTTCGCCAGCTCGCGCATCTTGGCCTCGAACCGCTCGAGGTCCTCCGGCGTGAACGGCCGGCTGAACGCGAAGTCGTAATAGAAACCGTCCTCGATCACCGGGCCGATCGTGACCTGGGCGTCCGGGTAGATCGCCTGCACCGCCTGGGCCAGCAGGTGCGCCGTCGAGTGCCGGATGATCTCGAGCCCTTCCGGATCACGGCCCGTGACGACCGCCACCGCGGCATCCGACTCGATCGGATAGGAGGTATCGACCAGGCGTCCGTCCACCTTTCCGGCCAGTGCCGCTTTGGCGAGACCCGGGCCGATGTCGGCGGCGACCTGGGCCACCGTCACCGGTTCGGCATAGCTGCGCTGGCTGCCGTCTGGCAGTGTTAGGACGGGCATGGGTGGTTCTGTGGCCGGATCGTGGTGGGCGCGCCTGGGATCGAACCAGGGACCCCTACCATGTCAAGGTAGTGCTCTACCGCTGAGCTACGCGCCCGAAAACGAGCCGCGAAGAATACAGCAAGCATCCGTGCGATTGCTAGTAGCCCGTCGCGTTGCGCGATTCCTAGCCGGTCATCGCGCCAGGGCCGCCGAAGGCCTGGTCGTGAAGCGCCTTGATCTCGTCCCGGATCCGGGCCGCCTCCTCGAATTCGAGGTTCCGGGCGTGGCGGTGCATCTCCGCCTCGAGCCGCTTGATCTTCTTCATCGCCTGTTCCGGACCGAGGCGCGGCGACGTCTCACGCTGGCCTCGCCGGCGCCGCTCGCCGGAGCCCCCCGACTCGCCACGGGCGCCTTCCATCACGTCCGCGACCTCCTTGCGGATGGTCCGCGGCTCGATTCCGTGCTGCGCGTTGTATTCGAGCTGCCGCGCCCGGCGGCGATTCGTCTCGTCCAGCGCCCGCTGAATCGAGCCCGTGATCCGGTCCGCATAGAGGATCGCCCGGCCGTGCACGTTGCGCGCGGCCCGGCCGATCGTCTGGATCAGCGATCCCTCCGAGCGCAGGAAGCCCTCCTTGTCCGCATCGAGGATCGCCACCAGCGATACCTCGGGCATGTCGAGACCCTCGCGCAGCAGGTTGATGCCGACCAGCACGTCGAAGACCCCGAGCCGCAGGTCGCGGATGATCTCGACACGCTCCACGGTCTCGATGTCCGAGTGCAGGTAGCGCACCTTGACGCCGTGCTCGTCCAGATACTCGGTCAGGTCCTCGGCCATCCGCTTGGTCAGCGTCGTGATCAGCACGCGCTCGTCGCGCTCGACGCAGCGACGGATCTCCGAGAGCACGTCGTCCACCTGCGTGCGCACCGGGCGGATCTCGACCTCCGGGTCCACGAGCCCGGTCGGACGCACGACCTGCTCGACCACCTGGCTGGAATGTCTCTGCTCGTACTCCCTCGGGGTCGCGGACACGAAGATCATCTGCGGTGCCAGCGCCTCCCACTCGTCGAAGCGCAGCGGCCGGTTGTCGAGGGCCGAGGGCAGGCGGAAGCCGTACTCGACCAGCGTCTCCTTGCGTGAGCGATCGCCACGGTACATGGCCCCGAGCTGCGGAATCGTCACGTGGCTCTCGTCCACCACCAGCAGCGCGTCGTCCGGCAGGTAGTCGAACAGGCAGGGTGGCGGCTCGCCGGCTTCGCGCCCGGACAGGTAGCGCGAGTAGTTCTCGATGCCCGCGCAGTAGCCCACCTCCATGATCATCTCGAGGTCGAACGTCGTCCGCTGCTCGAGCCGCTGCGCCTCGAGCAGCTTGCCCGCGCTGCGCAGTTCCTCGAGACGCGGTCCGAGCTCCTCGCGGATCAGCTCCACGGCCCGGTCCAGGCGCTCCTTGGGCGTGACGTAGTGCGAGCTCGGATAGACGGTCAGCCGCGGAACCCTGCGCAGCACCTCGCCGGTCAGCGGGTCGAACCACGACAGCGCCTCGATCTCGTCGTCGAACAGCTCGACGCGCGCCGCCTCGCGCTCCGACTCCGCCGGGAAGATGTCGATCACGTCGCCCCGCACGCGGTAGGTTCCCTGCGAGAGATCCAGCTCGTTCCGCGTGTACTGCATGTCCGCCAGGCGACGCAGCAGCTTGCGCTGCTCGAGCCGCTCGCCACGAACCAGGTGCAGCACCATGCTCAGGTAGGCCTGCGGGTCGCCGAGGCCGTAGATCGAGGAGACGGTCGCCACGATGATGCTGTCGTGACGCTCGAGCAGCGCCTTGGTCGCCGAGAGCCGCATCTGCTCGATGTGAGCGTTGACCGAGGCGTCCTTCTCGATGAACGTGTCGGAGGCCGGCACGTAGGCCTCCGGCTGGTAGTAGTCGTAGTAGCTGACGAAGTACTCGACCGCGTTCTCCGGAAAGAACTCGCGGAATTCGCCGTACAGCTGCGCGGCCAGCGTCTTGTTGTGCGCCAGCACCAGTGCCGGCCGCTGCAGTCGCTCGACGACGTTCGCGATCGTGAAGGTCTTGCCCGAGCCGGTGACCCCCAGCAGCGTCTGGTGAGCCAGTCCGTTGCGCAACCCTTCGACGAGCTTCGCGATGGCCTCCGGCTGGTCGCCGGCGGGGCTGTAGTCGGCATGGAGCCTGAACGGGCGTTCGGATTCGGTCATCGCGTGGTTTATCGCTTGGGGACGCGGCGTGCGATCCCATAAAATACCCGCTCCCATCCGCTGCCGGTAACCCCCTGTGCCCGTCGAACTCTCCGAGCGCCTCAAGCGCGTGAAGCCCTCCCCTACTGTCGCGCTGACCGGCCGGGTCGCCAGGCTCAAGGCCGAGGGTCGCGACATCATCGGCCTCGGCATCGGGGAACCCGACTTCGACACGCCCGCGCACATTGCGGAAGCCGGGATCCGCGCGATCCGCGAGGGCTTCACCCGGTACACGGCCGTCGAGGGCATCCCGGAGCTGAAGGACGCGATCATCGACAAGTTCCGGCGGGACAACTCCATCGAGTACGCCCGCCCTCAGATCCTGGTCTCGACCGGCGCGAAGCAGACGATCTACAACCTGATCATGGCGGTCGTGGACCCGGGCGACGAGGTCGTCATCCCGGCGCCCTACTGGGTCTCCTACCCGGACATGGCGCTGCTCGCCGAAGGCGAGCCGGTGACCCCGTATGCCGGACCCGACCAGGGCTACAAGATCACTCCGGGGCAGCTGGAGTCCTCGATCACGGCGAAGACCCGGCTTTTCATTCTCAACAGCCCGAGCAACCCGACCGGCGCGGCCTACACCCGCGAGGAGCTCGAGGCGCTCGGCGCGGTGCTTGCGAAGCATCCCCAGGTCGTGATCTGCACCGACGACATGTACGAGAAGATCTACTGGGCGCCGGAGCCGTTCTGCAGCCTGCTGACCGCCTGTCCGCAGCTTTACGACCGGACGGTCACGGTCAACGGCGTCTCGAAGAGCTACGCGATGACCGGCTGGCGCATCGGCTACGCAGGTGGCCCGGTGGAGATCATCAACGCGATGTCCGCGATCCAGAGCCAGAGCACGTCCAACCCGGTGTCGATCTCGCAGAAGGCGGCGATCGCGGCGATAGGCGGTGACCAGCGCTGCGTCGGGGAGATGAACGAGCACTTCAAGGCGCGTCACGACTTCTTCAACACGGGGCTGAATTCGCTGCCGGGATTCAAGGTGCTCCCTGCGGCCGGCACGTTCTACGCCTGGTGCGACGTGTCCGGTGCGATCGAGCAACTGGGGCTGGCCGACGACGGCGAATTCGCGGAGTTCCTGCTCGAGAAAGCCGGCGTCGCCGGCGTGCCCGGCTCCGGTTTCGGCGCGCCGGGACACATACGGTTCTCGTTCGCGGTCAGCATGAACACGCTGGAGCAGGCCCTCGAGCGCATGGCCCGGGCGCTCGGCTGATGCCCCGCGATTCTTGACTCGGGCGGCAGCAGGCCGGAAAATTCCGGGCTCTGCAGATTACGGGGTCCGCGGGACCGATCAAGGCTCGGCCCGGGACGCCATCGGCTACGCTTCCGACATAGCTCAGCGGTAGAGCAACTGACTGTTAATCAGTGGGTCCCTGGTTCGAATCCAGGTGTCGGAGCCATTATCCGGAACGGCCGGGCCCCTCATCGGGACCCGGCCGTTTTCCTCTGGCCGCCTAGCTCCCGGCCTGGCTCTTGGGCACGGTGACGACCGCCGATGCCTGCGTCGCGTTGCCGCAGGCATCGACCGCCTGGTAGGTCAGCGTATAGACCCGGCCCTTACCGAGACCCGAGCGCGCTGCCCGCAGGCCCAGCGTCGTGTCGTTCGCGATGACGATGTCGTTCGCGGTGTCGCCGTCGCCCAGGCCGTTGTCCGGCTCGTTCGAGGTCACCGAAATGAGGCTCACGACCGGGTCGATGCCGGAGTCGTCGCTCGCGGTGACCGTGACCGAGACGTCCGTGAGGACATGGTTCGGCGGCCAGAGCACGGCCGGGCTGACCGAGACGCTCAAGTTCGGCGGCGTCGCGTCGCAGACGTCGAAGCTGACCGTAGCCGAGTCGTTGTCGGGATCCGGGTCCGCCGCAAGCGCCGGGAAGTAGCGACTCAGTTCCGCCGTGTTGTCCACCGCGGCGACGGCCGCACCCGTCACCTCGGCGCTGACGGTCAGCGTTTCCCTTGCGCCCGCCTGCAGGGCGAAACCGTTGCCCTGCAGCGCGCCGTCCTGGCTCCAGTCACCGGTCGAAGGGTTGAAGACGCCAGTGCTGGTCGTGACGGTGGCACCGGCGAGATCGAGCGAGACCCCGTCGAGCACGTCGTACACGGAGACGTTGGCGGCGTCGGTAGGCCCGTTGTTGGTGACTTCGATCGTGTAGGTCACCGTGGACCCCGGGTACACCGTCCCGGTCGCGTCGACCCGCTTGTCCACCTGCAGGTCGGCCAGCGCATCGCGGATCGTGACGATGTGCGACGTCTCGCTGCCCAGGCGCGCCGGCCCGGCGAATCCGCCGGCACGCAGTGCCAGGCGCACCGTTTCGTCGCCCTCGAGCAGGAAGTCGGGCAGCACGTCCAGCTCGACGGCCCGCCGCGCTGAGCTGCCGGGCGCCGGCCAGTTGCCGTTGCCGAAAATGACCGGCGGTCCGACCGTGACGTCGTAGTCGCGTCCACCGGGGGCAGCGAGGCCATGGATTACCAGGTACGCCTCGACCCGCCCGTCGGCGAGTGTGCCGGCCGTGTTGTCGAGTTCGAGGAACACCTGGTGAGGACCGCCCGGATTCTCGTCGATCGTCGAGGCCGCGATCTCGAAGCCAAGCTGCGGCACCGCGACGTCGCCCTCGTAGGCGCCGCTGCTGCAGAGCAGCTGCCGGGGCACGCCCCGCTGGTCGGTCGCCGTCTGGCACTTCGCGCCGCCGCCGACCGCAGTGCTGCCGGCGCCCAGCGCGATCGTCTGCGTGGGCCCGCCGTTGTCTGCGAGCGGCCCGAGGTTCAGCGCAGACGATACCGAGAAGGTCGCCGGGCAGGGAAAGCTCGCCCCCGGATCGTCGGTGTAGTTGCCGCCGTTGTCGACGATCGACGAGAAGTCCGCGCAGTTCGGGCTGCCGCCGCCCCCGGCATTGTGGGCGATGATCGAGTCGGTGACGAACATCGGCGCGAACGCGAGCACGCCACCACCCGCGCCGTTCGACGTGTTGTTCGACACGGTCGCGTGCTCCAGCGTCAGCCGGCTGAAATTGCTGTTGTAGACTCCACCGCCGCTTTGTGCCGAGTTGCCGGCGATCGTGCTGTCGAGGATCGTGGTCTCGCCGGAGGAGTTGCTGAAGACGCCGCCGCCGGCGCCGAACAGCGGGCCGGCCGCGGCATTGTTCGCGACCAGCGTCCGCCGGACCTTGATCACTCCGCGTTCACTGTTCGCGATGCCTCCGCCCTGCTCGGCCGTATTGCCGCTGATCGTGCTGTCGTCGATCGTGATGCCGTCCGGAACGATCGAAAACGGCGAGAACGTCGCGAGGCCGCCGCCTTCCCGCCGGGCCACGTTGTTCGAAAGCGAACTCGCGACGATCTCGAGGGCTCTGAGGCCCTCGTGGTAGATGCCGCCACCGTCGCCACCGCTGGTGTTGTTCTCGATGCGGCTGTTGACGACCCGCCCTGCGAGCATCACTACGCCGCCGCCGTCGAAAGTGGCGACGTTGCCGGTGACCTCGCTGCCTTCCATCGTGAGCAGTCCCGCCTCGTCGCTGTAGATGCCGCCGCCACGCGACGCACCCTGGTTGTCGTTGACGCGGCTGTCCGCCAGGATCACGGCCGCGCCGCTGCCGCCGTTGAAGATTCCACCGCCGGTACCGCCGGCGACCGGACCGGTCCGGTTGCCCACGACGTCGGAGTTACGCAGCACCATGTCCGCGGCATTGAAATTCAGAATCGCGCCGCCGCGGGGTGCCTCGTTGCCGGTGAACAGGCTCGTGGCGATGTCGGCCTGACCCGCGAACGAGTTGTTGTTGATCGCGCCCCCGCCCTGGAAGGCGAACGTGGCGGTGGTCACCCGGTTGCCGTCGAAGGTCGAGTCCGTGACGCTCATCATGGACTGGTTGAAGACGGCGCCGCCGGAGTTGACGGCTTCGTTGGCGATCAGCGTGCTGCGCGCGATCTCGAGCGCCGGGACGCCGCCCTGTCCCTGGCTCGCGATGGCGCCGCCGAACTCCGCGTGGTTGCGCATCAGCGCAGCGTCGCTGATGGTGACCCGACCGAACGCGTTGTGGAGGCCGCCGCCCTGGTAGGCGCGGTTGTCCTCGATGCTCACACCGTTCCGCAGCGTGACCGCTCCGCCACGCGCCAGCACCGCGCCGCCGCAGACGGACAGATCGGCGAAACAGGGCGAGGCCGGCGGCCCTCCCGCGCCGGGGGTGGCGTCGCCGCCGGCGAGCGTCACGCCGTCGAGGGTCAGGTCGCCGTTCACGCCGAAGATCCCGTCGACGAACAGCAGCCGGAAAGGTGGTGCGGCGGGATCGCGCGAAACCGTGTGTCCGTTGCCTACGATGACGATCGGCGTGACGACTGCGGGCAGTCCATTGGGCCCGTTGTCGACGTTGTCGACGGCGGTCAACACGATATCGTCGACCAACTCGATCACGTCGACGGCCGGCGTCGTGTTGGCGTCACTGATGGCCGCGATCAGCTCCGCTGCGTCGCCGGCGGTGTAGACGGCCGCTGCGGCCGGCTGACCGATTGCAGCCAGCAGAAGCGCCGTCGCCAGCTGCCCGACACGCGGGTTCGTGTTCGTCATGTTTCCCCCCCTCGCCGAGCGGACGCCTCCCTGGCATCGTCGCCGGCCACTCGTTGGGCGCGAATTCGCTCCCCTGAAGCGCCTGCCTCGTTCGTCTTGGTTCATCGCCACGGTGTCCCCGGGGTCACGCGGCTGATTCGCAGCGTCCGGCTATCCCGGTCGCCACCTGCATCCCGTCGCCGGGCTTGGCCGAGATGACTTCGGCCCGCTCGAGACCCGGCAGTTCCAGGTACATCCCGTCCGCCGCCCAGCCCGTGCCGGACAGCGACAGCAGCGAAAGTGAAAGGACCAGACTGGCCGTCCGGCTCCTGATGGCCACGGGAGCGGGTTGAGTCGTGGATGAGCGCATGTTCCCCTCCGGTCTCGTAGTCGCCGCGGGCCTGCGCCGTGGCGTGAGGGGATGCTGCCGCGGCCGGGTCGGCCGAGTCCCGAGGGAGGACCGAGGCTTTTCCGATGATTGCCGCAGGACCGCCGCGGCGGGCGCTGGGGCGTGTGAGGCCGCCGGCGCGTGCGTCGCGCGGCGGCTGGGGACCCGTCCCGTCAGGCGCTCGCGGCTACTCCGACCTGCGGCGCGGAAACCGCCCGCAGCGAATCCGCGACGATGTCCAGTCCCTCGCTGACGATCGCGTCGGAGGCGGTCAGCGGCACCAGGAAGCGAACGACGTTGCCGTAGATGCCACAGGACAGCAGGATCAGCCCGCGGGCGGCGGCTTCCTTGACGAGCGCCTTGGCCAGGTCCGCATCCGGCGCATGCGGATCGCCGTCCCGCACGAGTTCCATCGCGACCATGGCGCCGAGCCCACGGACCTCGCCGATGGCCGGGTTGTCGCGCGACAACTGCCGCAGACGCGCAACCAGGGCCTCGCCGATCTTCGCGGCGCGCTCGGACAACCGCTCGCGCTCGATGACGTCGAGGACCGCGAGCGCCGCGGCGCAGGCGAGCGGGGAGCCGGCGTAGGTGCCGCCCAGGCCACCCGGCGCCGGCGCATCCATGATCCCGGCACGGCCCGTGACGGCCGCGAGCGGAAAGCCGCCGGCGAGGCTCTTCGCCGTCGTCACCAGGTCCGGCTCGACGCCCGCATGCTCGATGGCGAACATCCGGCCGGTACGGGCGAACCCGGTCTGAATCTCGTCGACCACCAGCACGATGCCGTGCTCGTCGCAGATCCGACGCAGCGCGCGGAGGAACTCGGGCGGCGCAATGTAGAAGCCGCCCTCACCCATGACCGGCTCGACCACGATCGCTGCGACCCGCGCCGGATCAATGTCGTACTTGAAGATCCTCTCGATGCCCGCGAGGCTGTCCGCGACGCTGACGCCGTGGTATGGAATCGGGAACGGCGCGTGATAGACCTCACCGGGAAACGGTCCAAAGCCGGTCTTGTACGGCGCCACCTTCCCGGTCAGCGCCATCGCCATGAAGGTCCGGCCGTGAAACCCGCCGCCGAAGCCGATCACGCCGGCCCGCCCGGTGTGGACACGGGCGATCTTCAGCGCGTTCTCGACAGCCTCGGCGCCAGTCGTGACGAAGATCGACTTGGTCGGGCCGGCAATCGGCACCAGTGCATTGAGCCGCTCGGCAAGCTCCACGGCCACTGCGTAGGGCGTGACCATGAAGCAGGTGTGGCTGAACGCGTCGAGCTGACGTGCCGCCGCCTCCTGCACCGCAGGATGCAGGTGCCCGGTGTTGAGCACGGCGATCCCGCCGGCGAAATCGATGTAGCGACGCCCTTCGACGTCCCAGATCTCTGCGTTTCGCGCGCGCTCGACGAACACGGGCAACATGTTCGAAATGCCACGCGCGATGGCCGCATCGCGACGTTGCTGCAGCAGCGGGTTGCTTGACATCGGGAACTCCGGGATTGCTGTTGTGCCGTTCAGCCGCCGGGCCGCGCAGTCGCGAGGCCCGAGAGGTAGTCCGCGAACCGGCGACCGAGCATCTCGTGCTTCAGGGCGAGCTCGACGGTCGCCTGCAGGTAGCCGAGCTTCGAACCGCAATCGTAGCGCTTGCCCTCGAACGCGTACGCATAGACCGTCTCGTCGGCCAGCAGCGCAGCGATGCCATCGGTCAGCTGTATCTCGCCGCCGGCGCCGCGCCCGGTCGCCTCCAGCTTGTCGTAGACGGCCGGCGTCAGCAGGTAGCGGCCGACGACTGCGAGGTTCGACGGCGCATCCTCGGGCCTCGGCTTCTCCACCATGCGCCGCACTTTCGACACGCGCTGATCCACCGGATCTGCCGCGACGATGCCGTATTTGTCCGTGTCCTGCGGGCTCACCGTCTCGACGCCGAGCACGCTCGCCTCGTGCTCGCCGAATACCCGCGCCATCTGCTTCAGGCAGGGCTCGTCCGCGTCTATCAGGTCGTCCGCGAGGTGGATGAAGAACGGTTCGTTCCCGACCGCGGGTCGCGAGCAGAGCACCGCGTGGCCCAGCCCGAGCGGCGCCGGCTGGCGGATGTAGATGCAGCTCGCCCACGACGGCACGATGCCGCGCACGGCCTCGAGCAGTTCCGCCTTGCCCTGGCTCTCGAGTTCCCGTTCGAGCTCCTGGTCGGTGTCGAAGTGATCCTCGATCGCGCGCTTCGACGTGCCCGTGATGAATACCAGCTTGTCGGCGCCGGCGGCGAGCGCCTCCTCGGCCGCGTACTGGATCA
Source organism: uncultured Steroidobacteraceae bacterium (assembly GCA_964553405.1). Classification (GTDB taxonomy): domain Bacteria; phylum Pseudomonadota; class Gammaproteobacteria; order Steroidobacterales; family Steroidobacteraceae; genus DATIRA01. The sequence continues at coordinate 765 of CAZKLS010000090.1, read as the reverse complement.
GCGGCTTGTCGACGATCGGCAGCATCTCCTTCGGGCTGGCCTTGGTGGCCGGCAGGAAGCGCGTGCCGCGGCCCGCCACTGGAAATACGGCCGTCCTGATCCTGGTCATTCACCGTCCCCGCGAATTCATGCTCGACGTCGAAGCATGATACCGGAGGCGGTCGCCACCCTCCATTTGGCCGCGGGGCCGGCGCCTGGTGGACGCCGGCCCCGGGTGGCGAGTCAGCGCTTCGATGCAGGTTTCTGGGCAGCTGCGCCCGTGCCTGTCTTCCCGAGCTGGATGCTGGCCCGGTTCTGCTCCAGGACCCTGGCACCGATGCCCTTCACCTTCAGCAGGTCGTCCGCGGACTTGAACGGCCCGTTCTCCTCCCGGTAGTCCACGATGGCCTGTGCCTTCGCCGGACCGATGCCGTCGAGTTCCGCGGCGATCGTGGCGGCATCCGCCGAATTGATGTTGACCGGGCCTGCCCACGCGGCCGCGGGAATCAGGCTTGCGATCAGCGCTTGAACGATCCGTCTGGATCCCTGTTTCATGTTTGCCTCCTTGGCATGCCCGCCCCGGCCGGAATCGGCCGCGGCTGGACGAGGACACTAGCCGACCGGAGAGGCGAATGCCGCGTGCAAACGCGCTGCAAACGCGCAGATTGAGCAGGCCGCGGGAACGGCCTGGATGCGCGACGGCGAGCCGATCAACTCGGAGGATCCACCCTCGCCGCCTCCGGCTGAGACGGCGCCGAGCCCGGGCGCGACTCGGCGAGGCGCAGC
>CAZKLS010000089.1:0-11387 GCA_964553405.1 uncultured Steroidobacteraceae bacterium | reverse complement strand
CGAAGTACGGGAACAGCACGCGGTTGACGAAGAACCCGGGGCAGTCGTTCACGACGACCGGCGTCTTGCCCATCTTCTGGGCCAGCCGCACCGTCGTCGCGACCGCGGCGTCGGAGCTCTTCGCGCCGCGGATCACCTCGACCAGCGGCATCATGTGGACCGGGTTGAAGAAGTGCATGCCGACGAAGTTCTCGGGATGCTTCAGGCCGGCTGCGAGCGAGTCGATCGAGATGGTCGAGGTGTTGGAGGCGATGATCGCCCCTTCCGGCACCAGCGGCTCCATCTCGGCGAACACCGCCTTCTTGACCTTGGGGTTCTCCACGACCGCCTCGATGACGATGTCCACGCTGCCGAAGTCGCCGTAGTTCAGCGTCGGGCGGATGCGGGCCAGGGTCTGGGTCATGGCGGCCGGCGTCATGCGGCCCTTCTCGACCTGCTTCGCGAGCAGCTTGCCGGCCTCGTTCATGCCGAGCTCGAGGGCCTCCTCGCGGATGTCCTTCATGATGATCGGCGTGCCCTTGTAGGCGCTCTGGTAGGCGATCCCGCCGCCCATGATCCCGGCACCCAGCACCGCGGCCTGCTTGATCTCCCTGCCGCTCTTCTTCGCCCAGCCGCCGGCGGTCTTCTTGACCATCTGGTCGGCGAGGAACAGGCCGATCAGGGCCTCGGCCTGCGGCGTCAGCGCAGCCTTGGCGAAATGCTTCGCCTCGACTTCGAGCGCCTCGTCGCGACCCATGCCCGCGGCGAGCTGCATGTTCTTCAGCGCGAGCATCGGCGCCGGGTAGTTCGGACCCGCCTTGCCGCCGACCACCGCCATCGCGGTGTTGAAGGCCATCGCGGCCTCGATCTGGTTGAGCTTCAGCGGTCCGATCTTCTCGGCACGCTTGGCGCGCCAGTCGAGGCGGCCCTCGACGGCCTGCTTCACCATCGCGATCGCCGCGTCCCGCAGCAGCCCGGGCTCGACTACGGCGTCCACGGCGCCGTCCTTCAGCGCGTCAGCCGGCTTCTTGTCCGAGCCGGTCGCGATCCATTCCACGGCGTTGTCCACGCCTATCAGACGCGGCAGGCGCACGGTGCCGCCGAATCCGGGGAAGATACCGAGCTTGACCTCTGGCAGCCCCATGCTGGCCGCAGTGGACATGACGCGATAGTCGCAGCACAGCGCGAGTTCGGTGCCGCCACCGAGGCAGACGCCGTTGATCGCGGCGACCGTCGGCACGGCCAGGTCCTCGAAGCGCGAGAACATCCGGTTGACCTCGAGGACGTGCTTCGCGACCTCGGCCTCGCCTGCCGAGAACATCGCGCCGAACTCGGTGATGTCGGCGCCGACGATGAATACCGGCTTGCCGGAAGTCAGCACCACGCCCTTCACCCCGGCGTCCTTCGCGATCGCCTTCACGGCGGCGTCGAGGTCCTCCAGCGCCGCGCGGTTCAGCTTGTTGACCGATTCGCCGGCCAGGTCGAACTTCAGTTCGACGATGCCATCGCCCAGCGCGGTCGCGCTGAAGGCGGGTCCCGTATAGAGCATGAGGTATCTCCCGTCGACGTAATACAGTTAGGTGCCGGCCGAAGTCGCCGGCAGGACAGGCGCATTTTGCGGCACCGCAACACGTGAGTGTATCCGCGTAATGCGCAAACGGCACGCCCGCTTCGCCGCGAGACCCGCCCCCGCCGGCGCAGTCGGCGCCTGCCGGTCTCGGCCAGCTGAACACGGCGCAGGGAACTAACGGGCTCCGGGCTAGACTGAGCAGCCTATGAGAACCACGATCCTGCTGCTGCTCCTCTCGATACTCGCCCCTGCAACCTGGGCTGACGATCTTGCGCCCGGGCGCCAGGCCTTCCGTGACGCGCTCGCACGCGTCGCGGCCGGCCAGCCGGACGATCCGGCCGGCGACAGCGAGGCCCTGCGCACATACCCGCTGTACCGCTACCTCGAGGAAGCGCGCCTTTCACGGAGGCTGCGATCCGTCCCCAGCGCAAGCGGCCAGGGACTGCTGCCGGTGGACGCGGACATCGGGGCATTCCTCGTCCGGCATGGCGAGGAGCCCGTTTCGCGCGGACTGCGCCGGGCCTGGCTCGCCAGCCTGGCGGACCGGGCGCAATGGGAGGAGTACCTCGAGCAGTATCGGCCCGAGATCGACGACGGAGCGACCCGCCGCTGCCAGGCCCTGGTCGCCCGCATCCGCCTCGACCGGACCGCGGGCCTTGCCGAGGACGTCGCGGAGACCTGGCTGAGCCCGAAGAGCCTGCCGGATGACTGCGACCCGGCGTTCGCCTGGCTGAGGGAGCAAGGGCGGCTCAGCGAGGACCTGATCGAACGCCGTGCGAGACTGGCGCTGGCCGACGGCGAAAGCGGACTCGCGCGTTACCTCGCCCGCTCGCTGCCGGAGGCCGAGGCCGCGCCACTGCTCACCTGGGCCGGGCTCATCGACCAGCCTGCCGGAAGCGTCGATGCATTGATCGCGAATCCGGCACGGCCGGTCGAACCGCAGGCGCTGCTCGCCGGCTGGTCGCGGCTCGCGAGGCGCGACCCGGACGGAGCGGCCGCCCGATTTCCGGGGCTGGTCGCGGCGCGCGGGCTGGACCCGCGCGCCGCGAGCCCCTACGCGCTCGCCACCGCGCTCGGTGCCTCGTGGAGCCGAAAGCCCTATGCACTCGAGTTCTTCGAACGTGCAGAGCCGGCGGACTTCGACGACGTCGCGCACGAGTGGCACGTGCGCGCGGCACTGTGGGCCGGAGACTGGGCACGCGCCGCCCGCGCGATCGAGGCGATGCCCGGGGAACTGCGTGAACACAGCCGTTGGCGATACTGGGCGGCACGGGCGGCCGAGCAGCTCGGCGAGGCAGAGCAGGCCCGGGCAATTCTCGCGACCGTCGTGCCGACGGACAACTGGTATGCGGTTCTCGCTGCGGCACGGCTCGGCCAGTCCTTCGCGCCGACGCTCGAACCCATGGCGATCACCGCGGAGGGCATCGAGGAAGCGAGTGGCCTGCCGTCAATGGTGCGAGCGAGAGAACTCGAGCTCTGCGGCATGCGCAGCGAAGCCGGCAGCGAGTGGCGGGCCAGCTTCGACTCGCTGACCCCTTCGCTGCAGCTGCAGGCGATCGGGCTGGCCTCGAGCTGGGGCTGGCACCTCGAGGCCGTCGCCGCGGCCGCGAGGCTCGGGCTCTACAACGATTACGAACGACTCTACCCGCGGCCGTACGACGCGGAAGTGCAGAAGGGCGCCGAGTTGACCGGACTCGCACCCGAGCTCATTTACGCGATCATCCGCCAGGAGAGTCTCTACCGCGCCGACGCGGCCTCGAGCGCGGGCGCGCTGGGGCTGATGCAGCTGCTGCCGTCCACGGCGACGCGCACGGCGAAGCGCTGGGACCTCCCCGCCCCGACCCGGGCGAGCCTGCTCGTTCCCTCCGTCAACGTGCCGCTGGGCTCGGCGACGCTGAAGAGCCTGCTCGATCGGGCCGACGGCCAGACAGCGCTCGCAATGGCCGGCTACAACGCCGGACCGGCGGCGGCGCGCCGCTGGCTGCCAGCGCAGCCGATGGACCTGGACGTATGGGTCGAGAACATCCCGTTCAACGAGACGCGCGGCTACATCCAGCGCGCGTCGTGGCACACCGTGGTGTTCCGCTGGCTGAAGGAACGCGAACCGCGGAACTACGCGAACTGGCTCGGGCCGCTGAGGCCACCCGGAGTTGACGCCGCGCTGAAACCCGGCAACTGAGCAGGGCTTGCGATCGCGTCGCGGCAGCCGGTCTCGCAATGGCGATGCCCGGGCTGCCGGCGCGGGTCACTGCCGCAGCAGTCAGCGTCGATCAAGCTGCCGGGTGCGCCCACCAGTCGCTCCCAGTCCTCGAGGAATTCCTGCGCGTGGCCGATGCCACGGGCCGCGAGTATCTCGACGACCCGGCGGAATTCGTCCTGCGGCAGACCGAGCCGCAGCGGCAGCAACCGCTCCTCCACGCCGGCGTCGCCGAGCGAAAGCAGCGCGGCGAACGCCGCCGGAACCTGCAGCGGCAGTCGCCGCCGGATCCACTCGAGCACGTCCAGCACGGCCGCATCGCGGCGTTCGAGCGGCACCGGACCGCGCGCGACGTAATCGAGCGTGGCCGAGAACACGATCTGCTCGTCCGCATCGCCGAGCGCGGGCACTGCGAACGCGCGTGCCGGCCACCGTCCCGCGCGCACGGACTCGCGGAGGTCGTTCAGGAATGCCTGGCGCGTCGCGGCCGCGCTGCCGCCCAGCACGCTCCAGTAACCGAGCAGCGCGCGACTCAGCGCCGGCGAACGCGGCTCGCCGCCCAGTCGTGCACAGGCATGCGACAGCCGCGCCAGCGGGTCGCCGGCCGACGGACTCGTGACAGTTCTTCCGATGATTGCATTCATGGCCAAACCTCCAGGCCCTCACGGGCATTGCAGACCTGGCCGGTGGCTCGAACGAGCGGCACGCGATGGAGGCGGCCCGGCCGTTTGGGCCCGGGGCGCCTTGCATCGAGCGCCGGAGGGTTGGACGAGGGGTCACCCGCTTCGTTGCCTTCCGGCCGCATCCGCACCTTCCGGTGCATGCCACCTTGCCCGGGGAGGCAGGTTGGCGGGGACTCGCGTCCCGTTCTTGATGCTGAGCGGGATTCTACCAGCGGCCACGGGCGGAGCAAGCCGTGGCGCGCCCCCGCGATCAGTGGAATACAGGGATGCCGAACTCTGGCCCCAGGTTGCGCAGCAGCCAGTCGGTGGGGATGAACACCAGCAGCACGAAGCCGATCAGCAGCAGGCAGAGATAGACGAACGGCGAGAATCTCGCCTGCTCCCGCCCGAGCCCCCAGGTCCAGTTGATGTTCCTGTCGGGCGTGCTGACCAGCCGGCTCCAGGGCAGCACGATCATCGCGAGCACGATTGCGCCCGGCAGTCCGATGCGGGCGTCGTAGCCGTACGCCAGCAGCATCCACAGCAGCACCAGCGGCAGCGGCACGTGGAACAGCGACAGGCCGCGCAGCAGCCGAGGACGCTCGGCCTCGAACATGTAGTCGGTCAGACCCGTGACCCTTCGCCGCAGCAGGATCCGCGCGACGAAGTCCACGTTCCAGAGCGTTTCCGGCGCGAGCACCGCGACGGCCAGCACGCTCGCGATCGCCCTGCTCTCCAGCCACATCGCGGGCACCGCACCGATCAGCGCGATGTCCGAGAACCACAGGAAGTTCTTCCAGCCGTAGTTGCGCCACCAGATCACGACGATGCCGGCGACGAACGCCGTGTAGGCGAGCTTGAACCAGTCCGGAATCAGCGTAGCGTCCACGGCTGTCGGGAGTCAGTCGTGCAGTTCGATCGCGTCGCCGTCTGCGACCAGGTGCTCGCGCCCGACCTGCTGGCCATCGGCCTGCACCGACGGTCCCCAGGCGCGGGCGTACTTGAGCGTGTGCTCGAGCTCGCGGTGCACCAGCCGCGCGACATCGGCCACCGTCTGCCCGCGGCGGAGCGTGAAGGGCCGTTCCCTGTCCAGCGGCTTGCCCGGGGCCTTCGTGTACACGCGCACGATGCCGAGCCGCTCGAACAGCCAGGGCGCCAGCGTCCCGAGGCCGGTACCGGTCTGTGCCGAGACCAGCATCGCGGGGAAGTGCGGACGCTCGAGCTCCTCGAGCACCTCCAGGTCCCGCTCGGGATCGGCCAGCAGGTCTGACTTGTTCGCGAGCAGCAAGGTCGGCAGGTGGATCGCGAAAACGTCCTGCGCGCCGTCGGGCTCCGGCCCGGTCCCTGCGGGCGGCTCGTCCGCAGGCCAGCGGGTCTCCAGCGTCACGCGCCGCCCGGCAAGGGCGGCCCGCACGTCCGTGATCTGCTCGACGCAGTCGGGATCGGCCAGGTCCACGACGAGCAGCGCGGCATCGGCCGACTGCAGCGTGCTGCCGAGCCAGGGCACGGGATGCTCCTCCGCGACCGGTGGCAGGTCCACGAGCTGGAAGCTCACGTCCTCGTGACGCAGCATCCCCGGTTCGGGGTACTGCGTCGTGAACGGAAACGGACCCGACCTGGCGGATGAGCCGGTCAGCCGCTCGTGGAGCAGCGACTTGCCCGAATTCGGCGGGCCGACGATCGCGAGCTGCGCAGCGCCTTCGGGCCGTACGACTAGTGCGGGACCGCCCCTGGCGCCACCCTTCTTCGGTCCGGCGAGTTCTTCGTCGAGCTCCCGGATGCGTCGCTTCAGGTCGGCCTGCAGGTGATCCGTGCCCTTGTGCTTCGGAATCACGCGCAGCATCTCCCGCAGGTGCTCGAGCCGCTCTGCGGGGTCGCGCGCCTTGCGGAAAGCGTCGGCGGCGGCCTTGTATTCGGGAGACAGGTTCGCTGGCATCGGTTGCAGGGGTTTCGCCGCTCGGGGTCGTGCTAGCTTAGCCGACTGCAGGAGGCCGCATGACGAACCCGGACCATTCCGACGCGCTGGTGATCTTCGGCATCACCGGCGACCTCGCCTACCGGAAGATCTTCCCGGCACTGCTGAACCTCGAGCGGCGGGGACGGCTCCCGCCGGTGCTGGTGGGCGTCGCGCGCGGCGGCGCGACCCGCGATTCACTGCTCGAGCGCATGCGGCGCAGCCTCGAGGAACACGCGGGCGCCGTCGACGAGGAGGCCGCCGGGCGACTCGGCCGGAAGCTCGCGCTGGTCAACGGTGACTACCGGGACGACGGCACGTTCAGCGCGCTGCGCGACGCGCTCGGCGGCGCGGAGCGTCCGTGCCACTACCTGGCGATCCCGCCGAGCCTGTTCACGACCGTCGCCGGCAAGCTCGGCGCCTCTGGCTGCGCACGCGGGGCCCGCGTCGTGGTCGAGAAGCCTCTAGGACGGGACCTCGGCAGCGCACGGACCATCAACCACGCGCTCCGACAGGTCTTCGAGGAATCCTCGATCTTCCGCATCGACCATTTCCTCGGCAAGGAGCCGGTGCAGAACCTGGTCTACTTCCGGTTTGCGAACGCGTTTCTCGAGCCCGTCTGGAATCGCGACCACGTCGACAACGTGCAGATCACGATGGCCGAGAGCTTCGGCGTGCAGGGCCGCGGGCGACTGTACGAGGAACTCGGCGCGGTGCGCGACGTCGTGCAGAACCACCTGCTCGAGGTGCTGGCGATGCTGGCGATGGAACCCCCGATCTCCACCGATGCCGAGTCGATGCGCGACGAGAAGACGAAGGTGCTGCGCGCCGTGCGCATACCCGCGGGTCGCGGCATCGTGCGTGGCCAGTACCAGGGCTACCGAGGCGAGGACGAAGTGGACCCGCATTCGGACGTCGAGACCTACGCGGCATTGCGCTTCGAGGTCGATTCCTGGCGCTGGGCGGGCGTGCCGTTCTTCGTCCGTACCGGCAAGTGCCTCGCCGCCACGGCAACGGAGGTGATGGCGACGTTTCGCCGGCCGCCGCAGCGCATCTTCGACGAACCGCTGCCGCGCCGCGTCAATTACCTGCGTTTCCGGCTCGGACCGGACCGGCTGGCGATCGCGCTGGGCGCCCGGGTGAAGATGCAGGGCGAGCAGAACGTCGGCCGGGAGATCGAGCTGCTCGCCTGCAGCGAGCGCCCGGAGCAGATCACTCCGTACGAGCGCCTGCTCGGCGACGCGATGAAAGGCGATGCGAGCCTGTTCGCGAGGCAGGACTCGGTCGAGGTGGCCTGGCGCATCGTAGACGAGCTGCTGGCCGCGGGACCGCAGGCCGAGCCCTATGCTCCCGGTTCCTGGGGACCGTCCTCGGCGGACCGAATGGTCGAGGCGCATGGAGGCTGGTACGACCCGCCCGCCGAGGTACTGCCGGCGTGCAAATGACCGTGGCGCCGGATGCGGCCGCCGCTGCCCGTCAGGCGGCGGCCTGGATCGCCGCGCTCTGCGAAGCGGCGGTTCGCGAGCGCGGCCGCGCGTTGCTTGCGGTCAGCGGCGGGACCACGCCCTGGCGGATGCTGAGCGAGCTGGCCGCGCTGCCGCTGCGCTGGGAGTCGATTTTCGTCGCGCAGGTGGACGAGCGGGTCGCGCCACCGGACGATCCGCGGCGGAATCTGAGCCGGATCGAGCGGATCCTGGTCCACGAAGGCCCGCTGCCGGCCGGGCAGCTGCTCGCGATGCCGGTAGAGGCGCCCGATCTCGAGTCGGCGGCACGCAGCTACCAGTCGACGCTCGAATCCGTGGCGGGAGTTCCGGTCGTGCTCGACCTCGTACAGCTCGGGCTCGGTGCAGACGGACATACGGCCTCGCTGCTGCCGGGTGACCCGGTGCTGGAGGTCAAGGATCGCGACGTGGCGATCACGGCGCCGTACCAGGGACTGCGACGGATGACGTTGACGGTACCCGCGCTGGCCCGCGCGCGCGAACGGCTCTGGCTCGTGACGGGCGCCGGCAAGTCGGAGGTGCTGCGAAGCCTGCTCCGCGGCACTGGCGACCTGCCGGCGCTGCGCCTGCCGACGCATCGAGCGACGCTGTACGCGGATCTGGAAGCGGCCGGAGAGCGCTGACCACCAGGGCATGCCAGCGGTCGGCACGCTGCCGGATTCTGCCATTTCGGGCTTACTGCCATGCCAGAAATGACAGTCCTGTCAGTGGCGCGGCTCGTGCCGACCCAGAGCGGGATTCCAACTGCCTGATTTGCGGGTCGATTTCCATGGCGAGCCTGGTGGCATCAGGCTTGCAGCGCTTTACACAGGTAATTGCGCAGGACTGGATCACTTTGCGCTCGAACGAACAACCGCATGCACGTCACCGCCGGGCGGCAGGGATGCATAGTCACACGGCCGGCCCGGGTCTAGCTCCCCCGATGCAGTCAGGGACCTTGCGGAGTCACCCGGTGGCGACGTGTTCCCGACCGCGGACCAATTGACCCCCTGGCGTCCCCCTGGACGCCTTTCGGCCCGCGCCATCCGGTGCGGGCCTTTTTTTCACAGCGCTGCTCAGCGCGCCCGCTTGACCGCGTGACCGCCGAACGCCTGGCGCATCCGCGCCAGCAGCCGGTTCGTGTAGTCCGCCTTGCCCTGGCTCGCGAATCGCTCCATCAGCGCGACGGTCATGACAGGTGCTGGCACGCCGAGCTCGATGGCCTCGGTGGCCGCCCAGCGGCCTTCACCGGAGTCCGCGACGAGCGGAGCCACCGACGCGAGTGAGTCGTCCTCAGCCAGGATCTGCGCGGTCAGGTCGAGCAGCCAGGAGCGGATCACCGTGCCGTGGCGCCAGGACTCCGCGATTTTCGCGACGTCGAGCTGAAGCTCCTGCCGGGCCCGCAGCAAGGCGAAGCCTTCTGCATAGGCCTGCATCAGGCCGTACTCGATTCCGTTGTGCACCATCTTGGCGTAGTGCCCGGATCCCGCTCCGCCACAGTGCAGCCAGCCTCGATCGGGCGCAGGCGCGAGCACCTCGAGGAAGGGCTGCAGGCGGGCGACCGCCCCGGCGGTCCCGCCGACCATGATCCCGTAGCCGTTCTCCAGTCCCCAGACCCCGCCGGAGACGCCGGCGTCCACGAAGTCGATGCCTTGCGCCGAGAGGCTCGCCGCACGCCTCAGGCTGTCGCGATACCAGGCGTTGGCGCCGTCCACGAGCAGGTCGCCGGTGGCGAGGCGCGAGGAGAGGAACTGCACGGTTTCCTCGGTCGGCGCGCCGGCCGGCAGCATCAGCCAGAGGATTCGCGGGGCCTCGAGCGCTTCGACCAGCGCCTCCAGCGTGTCCAGCGTCTCGACGCGCGCCTCCCCGGCAAGCCCGGCACGCGCTCCCGCCGCGCGATCCCACGCCACGACGTCCAGGCCGCTGCGCGCGATGCGCCGCGCCATGTTGCCGCCCATCCGGCCGAGCCCGACCATGCCGATCTTCATCGCGCAGACTCCCCTGTTGCTTCGCTGCGACCGCGCAAGCGTAGCACCGACGCCGCCATGCCAGGCGCGCAAGAGTGAGCACCGGACCGATCGCGCAGGGAGCCTCCCGTAACGGTTGCGGCGACTCAATCGCGCAATGCCCGTATTCACGGATGCATCGCCGGGCGGTAAGAGTGTGCCCATCGGATCCAGCGCGCCGAAAGCGCAGGCAAGCAAAGGGAAACTCTATGAACTCGACCAAATGGGTGTACGCCTTCGACGAAGGCGACGGCCGCAACAAGATGCTGCTCGGCGGCAAGGGAGCCAACCTGTGCGAGATGACGCGCATCGGGCTCAACGTGCCACCGGGCTTCGTCATCACGACGGAGGCCTGCCTCGCCTATCTCGGGGACTCCCAGCGAAGGCTGCCGGACGGCGCGATGGACGAGGTGCGCGCTCACATGGCCGCGCTGGAGAAGAGCACCGGCAAGCGCTTCGGCGGCGCCCAGGACCCGCTGCTGGTCTCGGTACGCTCGGGCTCGGCGATGTCGATGCCGGGAATGATGGACACGATCCTGAATCTCGGCCTCAACCCGACCACGCTCGCGGGGCTCATCCGCCATACCGGCAACGAGCGCTTCGGCTACGACGCCTGGCGTCGCTTCGTGCAGCTGTTCGGCAAGGTCGCGCTGGGCATCCCGGATGCGCTGTTCGACGAGCAGTTCGAAGCCGTGAAATCGGCTGCCGGCGTCAAGGCCGACGTGCTGCTCGGGGCCGAGCAGTTGCGCGAGGTCGGCGACCGCTTCCTCGAGGTCGTCGAGCGGCACACCGGACGGCCTTTCCCCGAGGACCCGTACGAGCAGCTGGAGATCGCGATCAAGGCGGTGTTCAACTCCTGGATGGGCAAGCGGGCGGTGGACTACCGCCGCGAGTTCAGGATCACGCCGGAAATGGCCAATGGCACTGCCGTCAACGTCGTGACGATGGTGTTCGGCAACATGGGCAACGACAGCGCCACCGGCGTGGGCTTCACGCGCAATCCGGCCACCGGCGAGAACCAGCTGTACGGCGAGTACCTCACCAACGCCCAGGGCGAGGACGTGGTGGCGGGCATCCGCACGCCGAAGCCGATCGCGGAACTCGAGCGGGAGATGCCGGCCATCTACGCGCAGCTGGTCGACCTTCGCAACCGCCTCGAGCGTCACTACCGCGAGGTGCAGGACTTCGAGTTCACGATCGAGCGAGGCACGCTGTACTGCCTGCAGACCCGTAACGGGAAGATGAACGCGGCCTCGATGGTGCGCACCTCGGTCGAGATGCAGCAGGAAGGCCTGCTGAGCAAGCAGGGGGCCGTGCTGCGGGTCAACCCCGAGCACCTCGAGCAGATGCTGTTTCCGAGGCTGGACCCGAACTTCAAGGGCGTCGCGCTCGCGACCGGGCTGCCGGCCTCGCCGGGCGCCGCGAGCGGCCAGGCGGTGTTCGACGCCGACCGGGCCGAGGCGCTGGGCAAGCAGGGCCTGAAGGTCATCCTGGTGCGCGAGGAAACCAAGCCCGAGGACATCCACGGCTTCTTCGCC
>CAZKLS010000088.1:0-11706 GCA_964553405.1 uncultured Steroidobacteraceae bacterium | reverse complement strand
GCCGGCCGAAGAAGGCTCACGAGGTGCTGCTCGACCTGTTCAACAACGTGCCGCCCACCCAGGAGCAGATCCGGATCACCGCGATCGCGGCCAATGCCGCCGGCGACGTCGCCGACGCCTACTCCTACATGGCCGAGTACCACATCATCGGCGGCGACCTGCCGCTCGCGATCAACCAGCTCGAGCTCGCGCTGTCGGTGCCGGGCATCTCGGAAGTGCAGCGGGCCCGCTACCTGGCGCGGCTCAAGGAGCTGCGCGAAGCGCTGCCGTCGAACCGTGCTCGTCGCGGCGGGCCGGAATCCGCGGGCGGAGGCTCGCCGAACGGCTGAGCGCGGCGTGTAGAATCGCGCCCCGCGCCCCTTTGCCCCGCTCCCGGAGTCCCCGCCCATGTCCGCGTTCGCCGTCCGCCTGCTGCCACGCGTCGTGCTGACCGCGCTGATCGGGGCCGGCATGGCGGGCTGCGCAACGACCGCCGAGCGCACCCCCGGCGACCCGCTCGAGCCGTTGAACCGCGGCGTGCACGCCTTCAACGACGGCGTCGACCGGGCCGTGCTGAAGCCGGCGGCCCGCATCTACGCCGACTACACGCCGGCCTGGTTCCGGACCGGCGTCGGCAACTTCTTCACCAACCTCTTCTATCCGACCACGATCGTGAACCAGGCGCTGCAGGGCAAGTTCGTCGAGGCGGGCCAGGACACGCTGCGGCTGGTGCTGAACACGATCTGGGGACTCGGCGGGCTGATCGACGTCGCGACCCAGAACGGGCTGCCGGTGCACGAGGAGGACCTCGGCCAGACGCTCGGCTGGTGGGGCGTGCCTCCCGGCCCCTACCTGGTCTTGCCGCTGCTCGGGCCGGCCACGCTGCGCGATACGCCGACCCGGGTCGCCGACAGCTTCCTGCAGCCCTTCTACTGGTACGACGCGGGCAACGAGCGCTGGCTGTCGCTCGCGCTCGATACGCTGGACAAGCGCGCGCAGCTGCTGCCGCTCGACGCGACGCTCGAAGGCGTCTTCGACCAGTACGCTTTCATCCGCAATGCCTACCTGCAGCGGCGGCAGTTCAAGGTCTTCGACGGCAATCCGCCCGAGGAGCCGCTCGAGGACTTCGGCGACCCGGCGCTCGACGAGGAGCCCTAGCGCTGCGGAACCTCGTCCGGGGCTGCCGGGCCGGAATCGGTCAGCAGCAGTTCCTCGAGCCCGCAGATCCGCGCGATCGACTGCATCTGCGCCGGCATGCCCGTGTAGGCGAGCCTGCCGCCGCGGGCCAGCTGCCCGGCGAGCCACTCGACCAGCACCGCGAGCCCGGCGCTGTCACCCTCGCGCACGCCGGACAGGTCGATGCGCGCGTCGCCGTCCGAGGCGAGCAGCCGCTCGCCGGCCGCGAGCGCCTCGGCCGCGGTTTCGAACGTCAGCTCACCGCTGGCCCGCAGCGCGCCATCCCCGTCCCGCTTCAGCGCGAAGCGATGCACGCTCAGGCTCCGCTCCTGCCCGAAGCCTGCGCCGAGGACGAGCCGGCGCGGGCGGCATTCTGGGCCTCGAGGCGCTCGATCACCGCATCCAGGCCCTTCTGGTCGATCTCGGCGCCGAAGTCGGTGCGGAAATTCCGCACGTAGGAGATGCCCTCGATCGTCACGTCCCAGGCTTTCCAGCCCTCGGGCGTCGCACGCATGCTGTAGTTCACCGGCACCGGCGTGCCGTCGCTGCGCTTGACCTCGGTGCGCACCGTCGCGCTGGCCGCGGCCGGATCCCCACGGAACGGCAGGATCGTCAGTCGGTCCTCCGTGAACTCGAGGATCGCGTCGCCATAGGACGCCAGCAGCGACTGGTAGAAAGCGTCGACGAAGCGCTTGCGCTGCAGAGGCGTCGCGTCGCGCCAGTGCTTGCCGAGGACCAGCCGGCCGGCATAGTCGGTGTCGAAATGTGGCAGCAGGTATTGGTCCACCAGCGCCCGCAGACCGGCAGGATTCTCGCGCAGCGCTTCGCGGTCCGCGTCCAGCGCCCGCAGCAGGTCGTGCGAGATGCGTTCCATCAGCGCCTGGGGATCCGGCCCCGGCACGGCCGCGGCACCCGCCGCGGGCGACAGCAGCGTCGAGAGGCACAACACGATCGCAGCGAACAGTCTTCTCATGGGGTCCGGTCACTCCTCGCCCGCGGCCGCGCTCGAGTCCGATTCGCGCGACGCCTGGCTGAACAGATACTTGCTGATCAGGTTCTCGAGCACGATCGCGTCCTGCACGAACAGCACCTCGTCGCCGTCCTTCAGGAACACGTCCGATCCGCCCGGGGAAATGCCCACGTACTGGCCACCGAGCAGTCCGGCCGTGAAGATCCCGGCGTCGCTGTCGTCGGGGATCTCGTCGTAGCGGCTGTCGATGCGCAGCCGGACCACGGCCTTCAGCAGGTTCATGTCGTAACCGATGTCCTCGACCCGTCCGATCGTGACGCCCGCCATCGAGATCGGCGCGCCCACCTTCAGGCCGCCGACGTTCTCGTACTTCGCGACCAGGCGGTAGGACTGTACGCCCAGCGAGAATTCCCGGCTCGTGATCTGCGTCACCAGGAACGCAAGCGCGGCGAAGCCGAGCAGCACGAACAGGCCGGTGGATATGTCGATGGCACGGGATGGACGCATGAACGGGCGACCTCAGAAGAACAGTGCTGTCAGAACGTAGTCGAGCACGAGGGTGACGACCGACGAAATCACGACCGTGCGGGTCGTCGCTCGACCCACGCCCTCGGCCGTGGGCTTGGAATTGTAACCTTCGAACACCGCGATCAGGCTGCAGGCCGCGCCGAATACCGCGCCCTTTACCAGACCTTCCCGGACGTCCTCGAGTTCAACGGCGTCCTTCATCTGCGACCAGAACTGCCCCTGGTCCACGCCGAGCAGCTGCACGCCGACCAGCTGGACACCGTAGATGCCGATCGCGATGAAGATCGCGGTCAGCAACGGCATTGCGATGACGCCGCCGAGGAACCTCGGCAGCACGACCCGCTGCATCGGGTCCACGGCCATGATCTCCATCGCGGCCAGCTGGTCGGTCGCGCGCATCAGGCCGAGTTCCGAGGCGAGTGCGGTACCGGCCCGCCCTGCGAACAGCAGCGCCGTGACCACCGGGCCGAGCTCCTTGAACAGCGCGAGTGCCGCGCCCATCCCGAGCGACTCCTCCGAGCCGAAGCGCTCGAGCAGCTCGTAGCCCTGCAGGCCGAGCACCATTCCGACGAACAGTCCGCAGGTCATGATGATCACCAGCGACAACGCGCCGGTGTTGTACACCTGCTCGACGACCAGCCGCGGCCTGAGCAGGCCGCGGGGCGTCAGCCAGAGCAGCCGGCCGAGAAAGCGGGTCAGCTCCCCGAGGCGCTGGAGGAACTCGAGGAAGCCGTGCAGTAGCTCGCGCAGCAGTTGCATCAGCGCCTCACCCCGCTTCCGAGCAGCTGCTCCCGGTAGTCCGGCGCCGGGTAATGGAACGGCACCGGCCCGTCGGCGAGGCCCTCGATGAACTGCCGGGCGATCGGCGAGGCGTGCTCGTTCAGCTCCTCGGGCGTGCCGCTGGCCACCACCCGGCCACCCGCCAGGATGTAGCTGTGGTGCGCGATCTGCGACACCTCGCGCACGTCGTGGGTGACGACGATGCTGCTGATGCCGAGCGCGTCGTTCAGCGATCGGATCAGCCGCATCACCATTCCCATCGAGATCGGGTCGAGTCCGGCGAAGGGCTCGTCATAGATCAGGATGTCCGGATCCATCGCGATGGCCCGGGCGAGCGCGACGCGGCGCGCCATCCCGCCGGAGAGCTCCTGCGGCATCAGCCAGGCGGCACCGCGCAGCCCGACGGCGTGCAGCTTCGGCAGCACGATGCTGCGGATCAGCCGCTCGGGCAGCCGGGTATGCTCGCGCAACGGGAACGCGACGTTCTCGAACACGTCCAGGTCGGTCAGCAGCGCGCCGTTCTGGAACAGCATGCCCATCCGGCGCCGCAGCGCGTACAGCTCGCCGCGACGCAAGCGGGCGACGTCGCGGCCGTCGACGCGGACCTCGCCGACGTCCGCGTAGATCTGCCCGGTGATGAGCCGGAGCAGCGTCGTCTTCCCGGTTCCGCTCGGACCCATGATCGCCGTCACCTCGCCGCGACGCATCGCGATGTCGAGGCCGTCGAACACCCGCTTGCCGCCCACGGCATAGCAGACCCCGCGCAGGGTCACGATGCTCTCGTCGTCCGCGGCCGGCCTCGAGCCGACCCCGGCAGCGCTATGGGTAGTCACTTTCGGGTGGTCCGTCGGTTCAGGCGGTTACGGCCGGTGCCGTCGCTGCGAATTCTGGGGGTTCATGGCGCACCTCAATGCCGGCCGCGGTGCCGGGACCGCCAATGGACCGCCGGAATCTTATCAGGTTCCCCGGGCCGGCCCGCCGGACCCGGTGACTTTGCACGGGATCCCCAATAGGACTAAAATCGTCCCAATTAACGGGAACGTCGAATGCTACGTATCAGCAAGCTCACCGACTACGGAACCGTGGTGCTGGCCCAGCTGGCCCGGGCGCCGGGCGAGCGCCGCACGGCCACGGCCGTCGCGAAGCAGACCCGCATCGCGCTGCCGACCGTGAGCAAGCTGCTGAAGAGCTTCCACCGCGCGGGACTCGTCACCTCGGTACGCGGGGCCCGGGGCGGCTACCAGCTGGCCCGTCCGCCGGCGAGCATCAGCGCGGCGGAGATCATCGACGCGATCGACGGGCCGGTCGCGATCACCGAGTGCAGCGGCGATCACAGCGCCTGCGACATCGAGACCGTCTGCCGCACCGGAACCGCCTGGCAGCGGATCAACGACGCGATCCGCCAGTCGCTGGACGGAGTCACGCTCGCCCAGCTCTGCGGCCAGGAGGCCGTGGCGCTGTGGCGTCCGGAACTGTCCGGCGCGCTGCGCGGCCCTGGCGCGCGACCGGGCGGCCGAGCCTGAGGAAGAACGAGACATGTCCACCAAGACGCAAGACCTCGAACGCGTATTCGGCCAGAAGTACCGGCACGGCTTCGTCACCGACATCGAGTCGGACACGGTGCCGCCGGGACTCGACGAGGACGTGATCCGGCTGATTTCGCGCAAGAAGCGCGAGCCGCAGTTCATGCTGGACTGGCGGCTGAAGGCCTACCGGCACTGGCTGACGATGCCCGAGCCGGACTGGGCGCACCTGCGCATCGCGCCGATCGACTACCAGGCGATCTCGTACTTCTCGGCGCCGAAGCGCCGCGACGACGCGCCGAAGAGCCTCGAAGAGGTCGACCCCAAGCTGCTCGAGACGTACGAGAAGCTCGGCGTGCCGTTGCACGAGCGCGCCCGGCTGGCCGGCGTCGCGGTGGACGCGGTGTTCGACAGCGTGTCGGTCGCGACGACGTTCAAGGAGAAACTCGCGAAAGCCGGCGTGATCTTCTGCCCGTTCTCGGACGCGGTGCAGAACCACCCCGAGCTGATCGAGCAGTACCTCGGCTCCGTCGTGCCCCACACCGACAATTTCTTCGCCTCGCTTAACTCGGCGGTGTTCAGCGACGGCTCGTTCGTCTACGTGCCGAAGGGCGTCCGCTGCCCAATGGAACTCTCCACCTACTTCCGGATCAATGCGGCCAATACCGGACAGTTCGAGCGGACGCTGATCGTCGCCGACGAGGGCAGCCACGTGAGCTACCTCGAGGGCTGCACCGCCCCGATGCGCGACGAGAACCAGCTGCACGCGGCGGTCGTCGAACTCGTGGCGCTCGCGGATGCGCAGATCAAGTACTCGACCGTGCAGAACTGGTACCCGGGCGACGAGGAAGGCCGCGGCGGCATCTACAACTTCGTCACCAAGCGGGGCGAGTGCCGCGGCGCGAACTCGCACATCAGCTGGACCCAGGTCGAGACCGGCTCGGCGATCACCTGGAAGTACCCGAGCTGCGTGCTGACCGGCGACAACTCGGTCGGCGAGTTCTACTCGGTCGCGCTCGCCAACCACTGCCAGCAGGCCGACACCGGCACGAAGATGATCCACGTCGGTCGCAACACGCGCAGCACGATCGTCTCGAAGGGCATCTCGGCCGGCCGCGGGCAGAACACCTATCGCGGACTCGTGAAGATCCTCCCCTCGGCCGAGGGTGCGCGCAATTACACCCAGTGCGACTCGCTGCTGATGGGCGACCGCTGCGGCGCGCATACGTTTCCGTACATGGAGATCAAGAACCCGGGCGCCGTCGTCGAGCACGAGGCCACGACCTCGAAGATCGCCGACGACCAGCTCTTCTATTGCCGCAGCCGGGGAATCTCGCAGGAAGACGCGGTCAACATGATCGTGAACGGCTTCTGCAAGGCGGTGTTCAAGGAGCTGCCGATGGAATTCGCCGTCGAGGCGCAGAACCTGCTCTCGGTCAGCCTCGAAGGCGCCGTCGGCTGACACATACAGGAGAACGGCAAGGCATGCTCAGCATTCGCGACCTGCACGTGCAGATTGGTGACCGCAAGATCCTCAAGGGACTCGACCTCGAGGTCGCCGCCGGCGAAGTCCACGCGATCATGGGACCGAACGGCTCCGGCAAGAGCACGCTCGCGAGCGTGCTGGCCGGCCGGGAGGGCTACGAGGTCACGCGCGGCAGCGTCAGCTACCTCGGCGAGGACCTGCTGGCGATGGAGCCGGAGGAAAGGGCGCGGTCCGGGGTCTTCCTGGCCTTCCAGTACCCGGTCGAGATTCCCGGCGTCAACAACGCCTACCTGCTGAAGGCCGCGCTGAATGCGGTGCGCAAGCAGCGCGGCGAACCCGAGCTCGATGCGTTCGAGTTCCTCGAACTGGTGCGCGGCAAGATGAAGCTGATGCAGATGGACGAGAGCTTCCTGAACCGTGGCGTCAACGAGGGTTTCTCGGGCGGCGAGAAGAAGCGCAACGAGATCCTGCAGATGGCGGTGCTCGAGCCGAAGCTCGCGCTGCTCGACGAGACCGACTCCGGGCTCGACATCGACGCGTTGCGGGTCGTCGCGAAGGGTGTGAACAGCCTGCGCAGTCCCGAGCGGGCGATCGTGCTGGTTACGCACTACCAGCGCCTGCTCGACTACATCGAGCCGGATCGCGTGCACGTGCTGTCGGACGGCCGGATACGCAAGAGCGGCGACAAGGACCTCGCGCTCGAGCTCGAGCGCAGGGGCTATGACTGGATCCGCCAGCAGGCCGAGGTCGCATGAGCGCAGCGACGGCTCATCACGAACCCCTGCTCCGCTACCGCGAGGCTTTCGACGGACGGAGCCTGCCCGGCGACGCGGCCGGCGCGCAGCGTCGCGCCGCGTTCGAGCACTTCCAGACGCTCGGCTTCCCGGGACCGCGCGACGAGGCCTGGAAGTACACGAGCCTGAGGCGCCTCGCGAGCCGGCAGTTCGAGCCGAGCCCGTCGGGGCTGGCCCCGGACCTCGCGGCCCTGTCCAGCGCGATCGCGGGACCGCGCATCGTGCTGGTGAACGGCGAGCCGCGGCGTGAACTGTCATCCGACCCGGGCAGCATCGCCGGAATTCACGTCAAGTCGCTCGCGCAGGCCCTGGCCGACGGCGCGAGCGCCGCGGCGCTGCTGCGCGTGCCGGTCGGCGGCGGCACCGAGCGGTTCGCGGCGCTGAATGCCGCGATGTGCCCGGACACGCTGCTGATCGACGTCGACCGGAATGCCCGGCCGACCGAGGTCCTGCACCTGCTGCTCGTGAGTTGCGGCGATGCGCCGCTGATGAGTCATCCGCGCATCGTGTTGCGCGCGGCCGCGGGCTCGGAGGCCCGGATCGTGCTGCATCACGCCGGCGCCGGCGACGCGGAGCATTTCGTCAACGCTTTCTTGGACGTCGAGGTGGGACCCGACGCGGTGCTGCACGTCTATCGCCTGCTCGAGGGCGGCGCGAAGACCTTCCACATCGAGCGGATCGAGGCCACAGTGGGTCAGCGCGGCCGGTTCGTGCTGCACGACGCCCAGCTCGGCGCCTCGCTGGCCCGGCTCGACGTCACCGCCCGACTCGCCGCACCGGACGCGGCGGCGGAGCTGACCGGCCTGTTCCTCGCCGACGGCACGCGGCACCTCGACACGCAGCTGCGCGTCGATCACCTCGCGACCGGCACGCGGAGCCTGCAGGACTATCGCGGCATCGCCGCGGGACGCGGGCGCGCGGTGTTCAACGGCAAGGCCGTCGTTCACCAGGGCGCGCAGCAGTCGGTCTCGAGACAGGTGAGCCGCAACCTGCTGCTGAGCGACCGCGCCGAGATCGACACGAAGCCGGAACTCGAGATCTACGCCGACGACGTGCAGTGCAGCCACGGTGCGACGACCGGCCAGCTCGACCCGGCGGCGCTGTTCTACCTGCGCTCGCGGGGGCTGGACGAGTCCGAAGCGCGCAGCGCGCTCACCCGGGCCTTCACCGGGGCGGTCGTCTCCCGGATGGACCACGAGCCGTTTGCCCGGCTCGTGCACGACCAGCTCGATGCGCGGCTGCTGCGGCTGCTGGATCACGAGCCATGAGCGCGGCCCGCCCTGCCCTTCGCACCGCTCGAGCTGGCACGGACAGTCCGCTGGACGTCGCCGCGATCAGAAGGGATTTCCCGGTACTCTCGCGGGAGGTCAACGGGCGGCCGCTGTGCTACCTGGACAATGCGGCCTCGAGCCAGCGGCCACAGTCGGTTATCGACTCGGTGTCCCGCTACTACGAGACCTGCCACGCCAACGTCCATCGCGGCGTCCATCGCCTGAGCCAGGAAGCGACGGAGCTGTTCGAGGGCGCGCGCGATACCGTGCAGCGGTTCCTGAACGCCCGCTCCCGCCGCGAGGTGATCTTCCTGCGCGGCACGACCGAGGCCGTCAACCTGGTCGCGCAGAGCTACGCCCGCCCGCGGCTCGGTCCCGGCGACGAGATACTGATCTCCTGGCTCGAGCACCACGCGAACATCGTCCCGTGGCAGATGGTCTGCGAGCAGACCGGTGCGAGCCTGAAAGTGATTCCGATCACGCAGTCCGGCGAGGTGGACTTCGAGGCCTTCCTCGGCCTGCTCTCGCCACGCACGCGGCTGCTGGCACTGGCCCACGTCTCGAACGCGCTCGGCACGGTCGTGCCGGTCGAGCGCTACATCGCCGAGGCGAAGTCCCGCGGCATTCCGGTGCTGCTCGACGGAGCTCAGGCCACGCCTCACATGCCGGTGGACGTCCAGGCGCTGGACTGCGACTTCTACTGCTTCTCCGGCCACAAGATGTGCGGACCGACCGGCATCGGCGTGCTGTACGGCCGCGAGAGCCTGCTCGCGGAGATGCCGCCCTGGCAGGGTGGTGGCGACATGATCCTGGCGGTGAATTTCGAGCGGACGCTCTACAACGAGCTGCCCTACAAGTTCGAGGCCGGGACGCCCCACATCGCCGGCGCGATCGGGCTGGCCGAGGCGATCCGTTACCTCGAGACGCTCGGGCTGGAGCGGATCGCCGCGGCCGAGCACGAGCTGTTGCGCCATGCCACGGACCGGTTGAGCGAAGTCCCGGGACTCAGGATCATCGGCACGGCGCCCGGCAAGGCCGCGGTCGTGTCGTTCGTGCTGGAGGGCATCCACCCGCACGACATCGGCACAATCCTGGACCACGAGGGCGTCGCGATCCGCACCGGCCATCACTGCGCAATGCCGGTCATGGAGTTCTTCGGCGTGCCGGCCACGGCCCGCGCCTCGTTCGCCTTCTACAACACGACCGCCGAGATAGACCGGCTGCTCGAGGCGCTCGGGCTCGCGCGCGAGGTGCTTGGCTGATGGAACTGAAGGACCTGTATCGCGACGTGATCGTCGACCACAACCGCAACCCGCGCAACTTCCGGCCGATGCCGGACGCCGATCGCCAGGCGGAGGGCTTCAACCCGCTCTGCGGCGACCGCCTGACGCTGTTCGTGCGGCTCGACGGCGACCGGATCGCGGACGTGTCGTTCCAGGGCAGCGGCTGCGCGATCTCGGTCGCATCGGCGTCATTGCTGACCGAGAGCATCAAGGGTCGCAGCATCGAGGAAGCGGACCGGCTGTTCGGCACGATGCACCACCTGCTGACCGACGACGCGGCCGAAGTGGATGCCACCGGTCTCGGCAAGCTCGCGGCGCTGTCCGGCGTGCGGGAGTTTCCTGCCCGCGTCAAGTGCGCGAGTCTCTGCTGGCACACGCTCGAGGCGGCGCTGCACCGGCAGGACGCGGCCGTCTCCACCGAGTAGTCAACGCGAGGAACAACGCTTGTACCGAGCAGACAACGAGCCTGTCAGCTTCGCTCGCGACGTGCAGGCCGTCATGGTTCCGGCCGGCGTCGAGGTCACGCTGCGCGCGGGCCAGAACGGATTCATCACCCAGGCGCTCGGCGGCAGCTTCACCGTGTACGTCGAGGGCAACCTGTTCCGCATCGCCGGAAAGGACGCGGACGCGCTGGGCAAGGAAGTCGTCGAGGGTCCCGAGTTGCCGCCCGACGCGAGCGACGAGGACGTGCGCGAACTGGCCTGGCGGCAGATGAAGACCTGCTACGACCCCGAGATCCCGATCAACATCGTGGATCTCGGCCTGGTCTACAGCTGCGACGTCGAATCCACGGCCGAGGGACGGATCGTGGACGTCAAGATGACCCTGACCGCACCGGGCTGCGGAATGGGCGACGTGCTCGTCGAGGACGTGCGCGAGAAGGTCGAGCTGATACCCACGGTCGCGCGCGTCGACGTCGAGCTCGTCTTCGATCCGCCGTGGAACCAGTCCATGATGTCCGAGGCCGCCCGGCTGCAGACGGGCATGATGTGAGCTGGGTCCGCGTCGCATCCGCCGAGTCGATTGCGCCCGGCGACTACGCGTCGGTCGAGGTCGATGGCGACTTCGTCGCGGTGTTCAACGTGGATGGCGAATTCCTGGCCGTCGAGGACATCTGCACCCATGACGGCGGCGGGCTCGCCGGCGGCGAGGTCGTGGACCACCAGGTGATCTGCCCGCGGCACGGCGCGCGTTTCTGCCTGCGGACCGGACGCGCGCTGACGCCGCCGGCCTACGAGCCCGTCCGGACGTTCGAGACGCGGGTCGTGGACGGCCAGGTCGAGGTCCGCGCGCAATGAAGCGGCTCACGCTGGTCAGGCACGCGAAGTCAGACTGGTCCCTGCCGGGCCAGGC
Source organism: uncultured Steroidobacteraceae bacterium (assembly GCA_964553405.1). Taxonomy (GTDB): domain Bacteria; phylum Pseudomonadota; class Gammaproteobacteria; order Steroidobacterales; family Steroidobacteraceae; genus DATIRA01. The sequence continues at coordinate 563 of CAZKLS010000088.1, read as the reverse complement.
CGACTGGGACCGCGCGCTGAACCGGCGCGGCCAGCTCGATGCGCCGGAGATGGCCCGGCGCCTGAAGGGCCGGAAGCTCAAGCCGGACCTGGTGCTGACGAGCCCGGCCGTCCGCGCGCTCGCCACCGCGTCGATCATCGCGCACGCGCTCAAGGTCCGCGCCGAGCTGATACGCCAGGACGAGCGGCTCTACCTCTCCTCTCCTAAGGAGTTGCTGACGGTCGTGCAGGAACTCGGCGGCGATGTGAGGCACCTGATGGTGTTCGGCCACAACCCCGGCCTCACCGAGTTCGCGAACCGGCTCTCCGCCGGCGAGCAGTTGGACAACATGCCCACCTGCGCGGTGTTCACCGCGCTGTTCGACATCGGCGACTGGGGCGAGCTCGACTGGTCCAGCGGGCAGCAGGTCGAGTTCGACTACCCGAAGAACCCCGGCTGACTTCAGCCGCGCCCGAACACCGGAACCGCGGCGCCGGTCACGGCCCGGGCGGCATCGGAGGCGAGGAACACGATCACGTCGGCGATCGCCTCGGGCGCGACCCAGCGCGAGAAATCCGCATCCG
>CAZKLS010000087.1:0-11983 GCA_964553405.1 uncultured Steroidobacteraceae bacterium | reverse complement strand
TGAGCTGCTGCCCGCCGAAGGCGAAGTCGCGCGTGTAGGTGACCTTCAGGTCGCGGAGCACCGAGAACGTCGTGCTGCTCGCGCCGAAGTCGATGACCGCGATGGTGCGCTCGAGCCCGCCATCGGGCATCTGGTGCGTCAGCAGCCGGCAGGCGTTTTCGAGCGCGAAGGCCTCCACGTCGACGATGCGCGCCGAGAGACCGGCGGCCTGGACCGAGGCCTGGCGCTGCTCGACGTTCTCCGACCGCGTCGCGACCAGCAGCACGTCGAGCATGTCGGGGTCCTTCTCGGACGGCCCGACGACCTCGAAGTCGTAGCTCACCTCTTCCATCGGGAAGGGTATGTACTGGTCGGCCTGCATCTCCACCTGCGACTCGAGCTCGCTCTCGCGCAGGCTGCGCGGCATCTGGATGATCTTGGTGATCGCCGCGTCGCCGCTGATCGCCACCGCGCACTCGCCGCCGCGGGCGCCGGAACGCTTGACCGCGCGTCGCACCGCGTCGCCGACCGCCTGGGCATCCACGATGGCCTTTTCGTTGATCGCGTTCGGCGGTGACGGCTCGGCCGCGTACGATTCCACCCGGTATCCGTCGCCGCTCTTCGAAAGCTCGATCAGCTTGATCGAAGAGGTCGTGATATCGAGGCCTATGACCGGTCGGTACCTGCGCTGAAACAGCACGACTGTGTCCTTCTAGTTCAAAAGCTTGCGCAGCAAATATGGAGTGGAATTCATGCCCCTGCGCCACTATATAACAGCGTCTTGCCAAAAATAATTGTGAGCGCCATAGCAAAACCCGCCTCTTGCCGCGCATGCCCTGTGGTCGGACGTGCGATTCATGATCCACGTACGCGGGCTGGTGCTGTCCTTCCGGTGCCGGGGGTTCGCCGTGGCGGAGAGCGTGACGGTCGTGGACTACCGTCGCGCTCGATTCGCGACTCCGGTAAGGTCCCGACCGGCAACCCCGCTGTCATAGGCCGAGCCCGTAGACCGGTGGCTTTGCGCCCTCATCTTTCGATGAGTTTGCCCTTGCGTCGCGGGCTACTATGCACATCCCCCGGAGGGGCGGCAAGGACTGCATCTCAGAATTGGCAATGAACCGAATCGTTTCGAAACTACTCGTGATGACGCTCACGGCCCTGTTCGCCGCAGCGGTCGCCGTGGCCATGGGATTCGCGGGTGCCTACCTGTACCTCGAGCCGGAGATCCCGCAGGCCGCGGAGCTCAGGGACATCCGTCTGCAGCTGCCGCTGCAGGTGTTCACGCGGGACGGCAAGCTGATCGCGCAGGTCGGCGAGCAGCGGCGCATCCCGGTGGCCTGGGAGGACATCCCGGAAGTGATGGTCGACGCATTCCTCGCGGCCGAGGACGACCGCTTCTACGAGCACCCCGGCGTCGACTGGCAGGGCCTGCTGCGCGCCGTCCTGAGCAACGTCTCCGCCGGGGGCGTGCGCGAGGGTGGCGGCACGATCACGATGCAGCTCGCGCGAAACACTGTGCTGACCTCCGAGCGCACGTTGCGCCGCAAGCTCAAGGAAGTGTTCCTCGCGCTGCGACTCGAGCGCGAGTTCAGCAAGAACGAGATCCTGACGCTGTACCTGAACAGGATCTTCCTGGGGCAGCGGGCATACGGGATCGGCGCCGCTGCAAAGGTCTACTTCGACAAGGACCTCGGACAGCTCGACCTCGCAGAGACTGCACTGATCGCCGGATTGCCTCGCTCGCCGTCGCGGGACAACCCCGTGGCGAGCCCGGAGCGGGCCGCCGACCGACGGGCCTATGTGCTGCGCCGCATGCAGGAGACCGGAAAGATCGACGCACAAGCCCGTGAACGGGCGCTCGCGGCACCGATCGAGGGCCGCGTCCACGGTCCCGACATCGAGCTCGAGGCCGGCTACGTCGGCGAGATGGCGCGCGCCTGGATGGTCGAGCGATTCGGAGCGGCGGCGCTGACCGACGGCTACCGCGTCATGACCACGGTGGACAGCGGCATGCAGGGCTCGGCGAACGCAGCGGCCTGGCGCGCGATGCTCGAGTACGATCGTCGCCACGGCTACCGCGGGCCGGCCGGTACCGTGGAGCCGTCTCGGCTCGACGATCCGCAGGCGCGCAGCGAGGCGCTGCAGGGCCATCCGCCGCAGGCGAACCTGCAGCCCGCGCTGGTCGTCGAGGTCCGCGAGCGCGCTGCGCGGCTGCTGGCCCGCGACGGCAGCGAGATTCCGCTCGCCTGGGAGGACATGTCATGGGCGCGCGCCGCGCTGGACGACGACCGGCTCGGCCCAGCGCCGAAGTCGGCCGGCGAGATCCTCGAGCCCGGGCACGTCGTCTACGTCGAGCCACGAGCCGAGGGTGGCCACCGGCTGGCGCAGCTGCCGGCGGTGTCCGGTGCGCTGGTGGCCATGGACCCCAATGACGGCGCGATCCAGGCGCTGGTGGGCGGGTTCGATTTCGGGGCGAGCAAGTACAACCGGGCCGTGCAGGCCAAGCGGCAGCCGGGGTCGGCGTTCAAGCCGTTCCTGTACTCGGCGGCACTGGAGAAGGGCTTCACGCCCGCGACGCTGGTCAACGACGCGCCGCTGGTGATCGAGGCCGGCGAGGGCGGCGAGGAATGGCGTCCCCAGAATTACAGCCGTCGTTTCTACGGCCCGACGCCGATGCGCGAGGGGCTCGCGCGCTCGCGTAACCTGATCTCCGTACGGCTGCTGCGCGGCACCGGCATCGGATTCGCGGCACGGCACATCGCCGCGTTCGGCTTCGATCAGGACGCGATCCCGCCGAACCTGACCCTGGCGCTGGGCACCGGGCAGGTGACGCCGCTCGACATGGCGCGCGGATACGCCGTGTTCGCCAACGGCGGTCTGCGGGTGGCCCCGTACTTCATCGAGCGCGTGCTCGATGCGGACGGCGCCGTCGTCGAGCAGGCCCAGCCCCTGGCGGTCTGCGGTGAGGCGGACGCGGCGACCGGCGACGTGGAAACGATGCAGCGCGAGGCCGAGGGGGACTGCGCACCGCGAGCGATCTCCGCGGCCAACGCCTTCATCATGACGGACATGCTCGGTGACGTGATCCAGCGCGGGACCGCGCAGCGCGCCAAGGAACTCGGGCGACGGGACCTCTCCGGCAAGACCGGAACCACCAACGATCGGCGCGACGCGTGGTTCGTCGGCTTCAATGCCGACCTGGTGGCCGCGAGCTGGATCGGCTTCGACCAGGAGCGCTCGCTGGGAGATGGAGAGGAAGGTGGCCGCACGGCGCTGCCGATGTGGATCTACTTCATGAAGGACGCGCTCGACGGCCGGCCGGAACACCGGCAGCCCGAGCCGGCGGGGGTGTTACGGATGTGGGTCTCGCGCAGCACCGGCAGCCCGACGCGCGCCGGCGCGAGCGGCGCAGTATTCGAGGCCTTCCTCGAGCAGTACGCGCCCGATCCCGGCGTGATGGACTACTCCGCGGAGGTGGAGGCAGAATCCGTCGTGCCCGTACAGGGCAGCGAATCCATTTTCTGAACGGCTGCCATGAACCGCCGACCGAATCCCAGGGCCGAGATGCTGCGGGCAGCGGTGGCCGAGGAGGCCGCCCGGATCATGCGCGAGCAGGGGGTCGAGGACTACCTGCTCGCGAAGCGCAAGGCGGCCGAGCGGCTCGGCGTGACGGATGCGTCGATCCTGCCCCGCAACCGTGAGATCGAGGCCGCACTGGTCGCGCACCAGCGGCTGTTCGCATCCGACCGCCACCAGCAGGATCTCGCGCAACTGCGCCGTTCCGCGCTGCAGGCGATGCAGCTGATGGCCGAGTTCGAGCCGCGGCTGGTCGGGCCCGTGCTCGCCGGCACCGCCTCGGCGCATTCCGACATCAACCTGCACCTGTTCGCCGACACGACCGAGGCGGTGACGCTGCGCCTCGCCGAGCGGGGAGTCCCGCACGAGATTCTCGAGCGGCGCCTGAGGTTCGAGCGCGACCGCACGGTCGCCTACCCGGCCGTGCGCTTCGTGGCCGGCCGGCAGACGGTCGACGCGGTCGTCTTTCCGGTGGACGGGATACGCCAGTCGCCGACCAGCCCCGTGGACGGCCGGCCCATGCGACGCGCCAGCGCGGCCGAAGTCGAGTCGCTGCTCGAGTGAATCGCCGGCGCGCGCTCAGCCGCGCTTGTCGAGGTCCACGTAGTCGCGCTGCTTGGCCCCGGTATAGAGCTGCCGCGGACGCCCGATCTTCATCGTCGGCTCGGCGATCATCTCCTGCCACTGCGCCACCCAGCCCGCCGTCCGCGCGATCGCGAACATCACCGTGAACATCGAGCGCGGGATGCCGAGCGCGCTGTAGATGATGCCGGAGTAGAAATCGACGTTCGGGTACAGCTTGCGGGAGATGAAGTACTCGTCCTTCAGCGCGATCTCCTCGAGCCGGAGCGCCAGCTCGAACAGCGGATTGTCGGTGCGGCCGAGCCGCCCGAGCACCTTGTGGCACATCTCGCGGATGATCTGCGCGCGGGGGTCGAAGTTCTTGTAGACCCTGTGGCCGAATCCCATCAGCCGCGTGCTGTCGTTCTTGTCCTTCACACGGTCCAGGAACTTCTGGATGTTGTCTACCGTGCCGACGCTCTCGAGCATCCGCAGCACCGCCTCGTTCGCGCCGCCGTGGGCCGGGCCCCAGAGCGCAGACACGCCGGCCGAGACCGCGGCATAGGGATTACAGCCGGTGCTGCCGGCCAGTCGCACGGTGGACGTGCTCGCATTCTGCTCGTGGTCGGCATGCAGGATGAACAGCAGGTCCATCGCCTGGGCGGCGACCGGGTCCACTTCGTACTCCTCGGAGGGCACCGAGAAGAACATCTGCAGCATGTTCGTGCAGTAGTCCAGGTCGTTGCGCGGGTAGACGAACGGCTGCCCGAGCAGGTGCTTGTAGGCTGCGGCCGAGATCGTCGGCAGCTTGGCGATGATCCGATGGACGAAGATCTCCCGGTGACGCGGGTTATGGATGTCCATCGAGTCGTGATAGAAGGCGGCCATCGACGCGACCACGGCCGCGACCATCGCCATCGGGTGGGCGTCGTAGTGAAAACCGTTGAAGAAGCGCAGCAGCGACTCGTTCAGCATCGTGTGCCGCCGGATCGAGCCGTCGAAACGCTCGAGCTGTTCCTGCGAGGGCAGGTCGCCGTAGTTGAGCAGGTACGCGACTTCGAGGAAATTCGACTTCGTCGCGAGCTGGTCCACCGGGTAGCCGCGGTACAGCAGGATGCCCGCATCGCCATCGATGTAGGTGATCTTGCTCTCGCAAGCCGCCGTGGCCATGAAGCCCGGGTCGAAGGTGAATACGCCGAGGTCCTTGTTGATGCTGCTGATGTTGACGCAGTCCGGACCCAGCGTGCCGACGCGTGATTCGAGCACCGACTTCTTGCCGGTGTCCAGATTGACCAGTTCGTATTTGCTGCCGCTCATCGTGTTTCTCTTGCTCTTGCGGGACGACCCGGGACGACCCCCGAGCCATCCCGGAGCCTTGCACGACCGGGCGACCTAATCAAGCTCGTAAAACTACTGGACGATCTTCAGCAGCTGGCCTGCCTCGGGTTGCCGGTCCGGATACAAGTCGTTGAGCAGGCGCAGCCTTTCGAGCGGGTAGGCCTTGATCGGGGAGACGCGCGCGAGCTCCTCCATCCGCATGCCGGGAGTCGCCCTGACGATCTTGATCCGGTTCGGCTCGCCGAGCCGGAACTCGTTGCTCTTCAGCCGCCGGAAGGTCCGGATGCTCGACATGAAGATCGGGTCGTTGGCCGCAAAGGCCGCCGAGAGGCGCGAGGCGCCGAGGAACACGTAGGCCAGGTTGTTCAGATAGACGACCGCGTAACGGGCGGGACCGCGATTTCCCCATGGCAGCGCGATTTCACGCGCGATCACGCTGTAACCGGGCAGCCCGTTCACCTCGAGCGGCTCCGCACCGGACAGCGACACGCCGCTCAGGTTTCGGGCCAGGAACTCGCGCGGTGCGAGGCCTGGTGGCACCGGCATCGCCATCAGCTGCAGGAACGCATCCTTCTCCGGGCGGGCCGCGACGACCTTGCTCGGCAGGTTGTCCACCTCCCAGCCGCTCGGGAACGCAACGGTGATCCCGAGGTCCGCATGGTAGAACCGGGACGCACGCACCACGCCCTGGGCCCGGCTCGGACCCACGGGCAGGCCGGCGATCCGCTCGAGGTATGCCTCCCGACCCTCGCTCCGGCGCTGGCCCGCGACGGCCGTCGTGCCGGCAGCCGCCACGACCTCGTTGAGTCGCTTGTCGTTGTCGGGGTGGGTCGAGAAGACACCGTGGTATACGCGCGGCTGACGGCCCTCCTGCCGCGCGATCTGCACTTCCAGCATCTCCTGGTTCTTCAGCAGCCGGACGACGTCCACCATCGCAGCGGGCTCGTAGCCGAGCCGGTTCAGGTAGTCGGCGCCGATCGCGTCGGCCTCGAGCTCCATGTCGCGCCCGTATCCGCGCACCAGCGCCGTGCCCGCCATGTTGGCGAGGCCCGCGAGGTCACCACTGCCGGTGAGCACGCCGATCAGCGTGGCGCCGATGCCGGCGGCGGTCGCGCCGGTCTGCTGCCGGACCGAATGCCGCGCGGTGACGTGGCCGACCTCGTGACCGAGCACGGCGGTGAGTTCCGCCTCCGAGTTCAGGTAGCCCATGATGCCGCGGGTGATGTACACGTAGCCGCCCGGCAGCGCGAACGCGTTGACCTCGTCGCTGTCGAGCACGGTGAACGTGTACTGCAGGCCGGGACGATGGCTGGCTCGCGCGATCCGTTGCCCGACGTCGTTCACGTAGGCCTGCAGCGCCTCGTCCTCGAAGCGTCCGTACTGCTGCAGGATCTTCGGGTGCATCTGCCGGCCGAGTTCGATCTCCTGCGCCTCGCTCATCGTCACGATGTCGGTGCCGCCCGTGACCGGGTTCGTGGCGCAGGCGGACAGCAGCATCGCGGCCGCCAGCATCGCCGCGGCCGGCAGGTGCCGAAGGAGCATGGTTCGTTTCCCGTTCATGGCCACTACGGAGTCTAGAGTCCCCGGCCCGGCCCACAAAGTTCCGCTTGCCTTCCCGGGCAAGGCAGTCCGGGACGCCGAAATGCAGCGGGGCGCCCGGAGGCGCCCCGCTCACGAGAACCGTGTCGCTGGCCGTTCAGCCGCGGCCGTACTTCTTGCGGAAGCGGTCGACGCGTCCGCCGGTGTCCACGATCTTCTGCTTGCCGGTGTAGAACGGGTGGCAGTTCGAACACACTTCGATCTGAAGATCCTCGCCCATCGTCGAGCGGGTCTCGAAGGTGTTTCCGCAACTGCAGGTGACCGTGATCTGCTTGTAATCGGGATGAATGCCGCTCTTCATGGCCGCCGTTCCTGCAAGAAGTCGGGAAAAAAGGGGCGGCAAGTATAGGCGTCAGGCCGTGCCGGGACAAGCTCGGTGACCGGCCGGCCGCGGATCCGGGGTCCGTGGGGGGTTGGGGGCCGGCATTTATCCACAAAACCTGTGGATAAAACTGTGGACCTCCTTTCTGCAGGTACCTCCCCACTGCAGTCTGCCGTGGGGATCGTTGCTTTGATCAAATTTTGACCACGTCATTTTTATTCTATGAATCAGTCGGTTATGTACTCCGCCTAATATGTCACTTCGAATATGCTGGCTAAGGTGCCGAATCTTCAGCAGCCACTGGATCTGTGCATAAGTCAGCCTGCCTCTGCGATCCGGTTGCCTGCGGAGCGGGCTCCTGCGAGCTTCCCGTTGGCAGGAACAGTGCCTGCAGGTCGTTCAGGAAGCGCCGGCCGAGCCCGGTCACGAACCAGTGGCCGGGCGGATCCTGCGCCATCAGGCCGCGGGCCCGCGCCTCGTCGAGGCTTGGCTGCAGGCAACCGAGCGGCAACCCGGTCCGCTCCGTAAACAGGTCGCCGTCGAATCCGCCGTTCAGCCTGAGGACGTTCAGGCAAAACTCGAATGGCAGTTCCTCGGCCGTCACGATGCGATCCTCGGCGAGTCGCTCCGGCTGCGAGCCTGCCGCGAGGTATGCAGCAGGGTCGCTGACGCGAGCCGTGCGCCGCACTGCACCGCTGCCCCGGTCCGTGAGCTTCCCGTGCGCACCTGCCCCAAGCCCCAGGTAATCCCCGAAGCGCCAGTAGTTCAGGTTGTGCCGGCACTGCATGCCGGGTCTCGACCACGCCGAGACCTCGTATTGCACGAACCCGGCCGCCGACAAGCGCTCGGAGCAGGCCAGCTGCATCTCCCAGGCCGCCTCGTCGTCGGGCAGCACGGGCGGCCGGCGCGAGAACGGCGTGCCCGGCTCCAGCGTGAGCTGGTAGTGAGAGACGTGCGCGGGACCGAGCTCGATCGCCCGCTCGACGTCGCGCCGTGCCTGCTCGATCGTCTGGCCCGGCAGCGCATACATCAGGTCGAGGTTGAAGTTGCCGAGGCCCGCCCGCTGCAGCTCGGCGACTGCGGCGTCGATCTCGAGGTGCGAGTGGATACGCCCGAGCGCCGCGAGCATCGCGTCGTCGAAGCTCTGGGCACCGAGCGAGACGCGGTTGATCCCCGCTGCACGGTACCCGCCGAAGCGGCCGTGCTCGACGGTTCCGGGGTTCGCCTCGAGCGTGATCTCGGCCCCGGACGGCAGCCCGAGCGCCCGGTCGGCCGCCTCGAGCAGGCGCCCGATGGAGCGCGGCGAAAAAAGGCTGGGCGTGCCTCCACCGAAGAACACCGAAGCGGGCCGGCGCCCGCCGCAATCCGGCGCCGACGCCTCGAGATCCGCGATCAATGCATCGAGGTACGCGATCTCGGGCAGACCGGCTCGCGGCCGTGCGTGCGCGTTGAAGTCGCAGTAGGGGCAGCGCCGCACGCACCAGGGAAGGTGGACGTAGAGCGAAAGCGGCGGGCCGCTGCCTTCGATCATCGATCCGCTGACATCCCGGCAAGCGCCGCGACCAGCCCGCGCAGTGCCTGGCCGCGGTGGCTGAGCCGGTTCTTCGCGTCCGGGTCCAGCTCCGCCGCGGTTCCCTCAAGGCCGGCGGGCAGGAACAGCGGGTCGTAGCCGAACCCGCCCGCGCCGTGGACTCGCGTTGCGATCCTGCCTTCCCAGCATGCCTGGGAGACGAGCGGCGCCGGGTCGAGCGGCCAGCGCATGAACACCATCGCGCAGCGGAAACGGGCGCTGCGTTCAGCCGGCGGGACCCCGCTCAGCGCCTCGAGCAGTTTCTGGTTGTTGGCCTGCGCGTCGGCTCCTTCCCCCGCATACCTCGCCGAGCGGATGCCGGGATCGCCGCCGAGTGCATCCACCTCGAGCCCCGAGTCGTCGGCGATGGCCGGCAGGCCCGCGGCCCCGGCCGCGAAGCGTGCCTTGATGATCGCGTTCTCGACGAAGCTGAGCCCGTCTTCCACGGGCGAGTCCTCGGTGAACTCACCGAGCGAACGCACCTCGAGCCCGAGCGGGGCCAGGATGGCGCGCATTTCTCGGAGCTTGCCGGCGTTGGCAGACGCCAGCACGATCCCGCCGGGAATCCTCACGATTCGACCCGCGCTCCCGGCTGCGCCGCGATCGCCGCGGCCTGCACCTCGAACAGACGCCCGCAGGCGGTGGCGGCGAGGTCGAGCATCGCATCGAGCTCGTGTCGGCGAAACGCGTGTCCCTCGGCGGTTCCCTGGACCTCGACGAATCCGCCGCCGTTGTTCATGACCACGTTCATGTCCGTCTCGGCGTCCGAGTCCTCCGCATAGTCGAGGTCCACGACGGGCTGGCCCGCGACGATGCCCACCGATACCGCCGCGACCTGCCCATGCACCGGGCTCGAGGCGAGGTCCCGACGGCGACGCAGCCAGTCCACCGCGTCGTGCAGCGCGACGTAGGCGCCGGTGATCGCGGCCGTCCGCGTGCCGCCGTCCGCCTGCAGCACGTCGCAGTCCAGCGTCAGCGTACGCTCGCCGAGGCCGCGCAGGTCCACGACCGCGCGCAGCGACCGGCCGATCAGGCGCTGGATCTCGAGCGTGCGTCCGCCCTGCTTTCCCCGCGCCGCCTCGCGCGGCGAGCGGGTATGCGTTGCGCGGGGCAGCATGCCGTATTCGGCCGTCACCCAGCCCTGGCCGCGCCCGCGCAGGAACCCCGGCACGCTCTCCTCGATGCTCGCGGTGACCAGCACGCGCGTCTCGCCGAACTCGACCAGCACCGAGCCTTCCGGATGGCGCGTGAAACCCCGCGTCAGACGAATGGGCCGCAGCTCCGCCGGTTGCCTGCCGCTCGGTCTCGCCATCGCTCGTCCTCCCACGGCTCAGGACCCCCGCCAGCGCAGCGCCGCGGCCGTCGTGTTGTCCGCGTGCGGTGCCGTCGCACGCAACGATCGCTCGCCGAGTTCCTGCAGCGCGGCCTGGAGCCCGCCGGGTGGACTGAGCGTCAGCGCACCGATCTGCTCGTCCGAGACTCCGCCCCACAGTCCGTCCGAGCACAGCAGCAGCACGTCGCCCGGCAGCAGCGTCCTGCGGCCACCGAGCGACATCTCGGGCAGGGTCGGATCGCCGCCGATGCAGCATTCGACGTAGTTGCGCATCGGATGCTCCTGGGCCTGCCGCTCGGTGATCCTGCCGGTGCGCAGCAGCAGCTCGACGTGACTGTGATCGCGGGTCCGGTACAGGACCGCGCCGTCCCTCAACAGATACACGCGGCTGTCGCCCACGTGCGCCCAGTGCGCACCCGAACGCTGGACGATGCAGACGGCGCAGGTGGCCCGCGGCCGGACATCCGAGGGCAGTCCGCGCCCGAGCTCGGCCACCGCCTCGTGGGCACGACCGATCGTCAGGTGCAGGAAACCCTCCGGGTCGAACAGCGGGTGGGTGGCTCCCCAGAACTCCGCGAGCATGCAGTCGACCGCGCGCTCGGCTGCCCTCGCGCCGTCCGAATGCCCGCCCATGCCGTCGGCGACGACCAGCATGGTCGCGCCATCCCCGACGGCGATGGCCACGCGGTCCTGGTTTTCCTCACGATTGCCGAGCAGGCTGAGGTCCGCGTGCTCGATCTGCAGGGCTGACTCCGGCACGCTGCTTCTCATGTAATATCCAGTGTCGTTTATAGCACCGGCCGCAGCGCTCCCGTAAGTGGGGCCCGGCCCCGGCGATCGCATCTTTCCGCAAGTTCCCCGGTACGCCAATGATCCGCAGCATGACCGGCTTCGCCCGGCGCGAAAGCCCCGGACCCTGGGGCACCCTGATCTGCGAGCTCCGCGCGGTGAACCACCGCTACCTCGAACTGTCGCTCCGGCTCCCCGAGGACCTGCGGAGCATCGAGAACGAGGCCCGCAAAGTGCTCGGCGCTGCGCTCAGACGCGGCAAGGTGGATACGGCCATCTACCTGAAGGGCTCGTCGGCGAGCGCCCCGGCGCTGGAGCTCAACAAGCCGCTGGTCGAGGAGCTGATGAAGCGGGCCTCGGAGGTCGGCAGCATGGTCGGCGGCATCCCGGGCCCGACCAGCCCGCTGGACCTGCTGCGCTGGCCGGGCGTGATCCGCGAAGCCGAGCGGGACGCCTCGCCGATCGCCGCGGCGGCGCTCGCCTTGATCGAGGAAACTGCGGCCGACCTGAACGACGCGCGTGCGCGCGAAGGCGAGCGCCTGCGGGAGATGCTGGTCGGCCGCTGCGACGACCTGCTGACGCTGGTGGCCGCGGTGCGCGAGCGGCTGCCGGAAGTGAGCGCGCGGATCCGGGCCAAGGTCGAGGAGCGCGTGGCGCAGCTCGGGACGCAGGTGGATCCTGAGCGGCTCGAGCAGGAGATCGCGCTGCTGGCGTACAAGATGGACGTCGACGAGGAGCTGGACCGCCTCGGCAGCCACGTCACCGAGGTGCGGCGCGTGCTCGACACGGACGAGCCGGCGGGCCGCAGGCTCGACTTCCTGATGCAGGAACTGAACCGCGAGGCGAACACGCTCTCGTCGAAGTCACAGGACACCGAGACGACGCGCGCCGCGGTGGACATGAAGGTCCTGATCGA
>CAZKLS010000086.1:0-12142 GCA_964553405.1 uncultured Steroidobacteraceae bacterium | reverse complement strand
GCGCAGTTTCCAGCGCCGTCAAGGAATCGACCTGACAATGGTGCCGGTGTTACGGAAGATGGTGCCGGTGTTACGGTTCTTCGGTTAAGGCGAGCTTAGGGTATCCGTTTCCGAAACCATAACACCGGCACCTTCCATCATCAGCCGCCGAAGATGAACGCCTCGACGATCTCGTAGCGCTCGTCACCGGCCTCGATGTAGTAGACGTCGCCGCCCTTGGACGCGCGGAACTCCATGTTGCCATCGGCCTGGCTCAGGTCGGCGCTGACGGGATTACCGTTCTCGAAGAAGATGAAGCGCTTGCGACCGTCCGGACGGGTGATGACTATCGTCGCCGTGCCGCCGGGGTCGCGGGCCACCGCGGCCTGGCAATCCCGCATGGGCTGCCCGGCACGCGTCGCGCACTTCACCGGGCCATGCGCATCGAACTGGCCTTGACCTGCGCGCTCGGACGAAGACGCCCGGTGACCACCGCCGGCTGCGGCCGCGTGTCCGGCCGGCGGCGCGAACGACAGGATCTCGCACACGCCGGTCGACTTGTCCTTTCCGGTGTAGGTGACGAGCGGCGGCTCGCTGCCTCGTGGAGTGATGTCGATGTAGATGCCGCCCGACTGGGCCGTGATCTGCCCGTCCGGCCGGTTGATGAGCTTGGCCACCTTGCCGTTTACGTACACCTGGCCCTTGGCATTGGAATCCGCGGTGATGCCCATCGGGCATTTCGCGGCGAACAGCGGCACGCTCGCACTGGCCGTGCCGGCCACGAGCGTCGCAGCGATGGCAATCACGAATCTCTTCACGCGTCGTCTCCTGATGATGAGTTATCCGGACCGTCGGTCGCACACGATGCCCGACCCTCTGATGGATTGCCGGGCGCATGACTTGGATAGCCCGTCACTGTGTCGCACCACCCGGGGCCCGCGCTATCCAAAAATCGAACATCAGGGATCCGGCGACCACGATAGGTTCGTTTCCTGGCTGTCGAACGCTCTTACACGAACCGTGGCCATCGGTGCCCGCCCGGCCCGGCCGATTTCCTTGAAAAACCTGGGCACGATTCCGTCAGGTTCGATTTTTGACTGTCGGTGCTTTTTACCGAGCCGCTGCCGTTTGCGCGCGTGGCACGCCGTAAACCCTGCTTGGCGCCGGTTCCTGCGCGGCTGGCATGAGTCTTGCTTCCGACTCCGCCCGATGACCCCGCGCCGGGGCATCCGTGCTGCGTCGCAATCGGTTCCAACCAGACTGGGAGATCGAACACTGATGTTTGCAAGCAAGACTCTTCGCAGCCTGCTCGGCTGCGTACTGCTGGTGACCTTCGCGGGCGCCGCAAACGCGTTCACCATTACGATCGAGCGGCTGAGCGACACTCAAGGTCGTGTCAGTGGCAGCGGATTCGTATCGGACAACGACTTCATCGCGAGTGGTGTGCTCGGCGGTGCCCTGGGCTCGCCTGCCGCCGCGATCGGCACATCTGACCTCAAGATCGGGACATTCGCGCTTTCGGATGTCATCGCGGATGGAGCCGGGACGTCGCTGCAATTCGTCTTCGAAACGTCGGGCACTGGCGATCTGTCAGGCTCGGCCTTGATCACGCTGACGGACACCGTATGGGCCGCCGTCGGGACGACGGGCGATATCCTGGGTTTCACCGGCAGCACCTGGAGCGTCGTCGGGGCCCCGAGCGTCCCGGAACCCGGCACGCTCGCGCTGCTCGGCCTCGGCCTCGCGGGTCTCGGCCTGAGCCGTCGCCGGCGCGACCCGTAGGCATCAGTCGAGGGATGGCCGTCCACCAAAGCGCCTCTTCGGAGGCGCTTTTCGTTTGGCGTTAGTCCGGGTGCGACCGGATCGTCAACTACGGCGCCGCCGGCCGCGCTTCAGCGTCTGCGAGGGCAGTTCGCCGTAGATCTGCGCGTACAGCGCCGCGAACCGTCCTATGTGGTTGAACCCGAGTCCCAGCGCGACCGCAGTCACATCGTCTCCGGGTACCGCCGCGCCGAGCATTCGATGCGCCGCCGCGAGTCGGCGCTCGGTGACGAACCGCATCGGCGACATGCCGCGGCGGGACTCGAAGATCTTCTCTAGCGCCCGCTGGCTCACACCGGCGATCCGGCACAGCTGACCAGCGGTAATCGACCGCTCGAGGTTCGCCTCGATCCAGCCCTCCACGTCTGCGATTCGAGTGCTGGTGGCCCGTCGCGTGCGGGCGACAGCCGACTGCTCGAGCAACAACTCCGCGATGGCTCCGAGCAGCCTGGCTTCGAAGTCCCGGGCCGCCTGTACCGGGGCGCCAGGCGCCCGGGCCTGTATCAGGCCTGTCACTGCGCGGACCAGCCGCGCCCGACCGACCTCATCGACTGCCAGACGTCGCGTCGTCAGCATCAGCGTGCCCGCTGCGCCAGCCCCCCGCGAAGCGATTTCCCGGACCAGGGCGGCCTTGTCGATATCCAGGGCCAGGCTGAGGCCCGGCGGAGCGCGGCGTGTGAATTCCCAACCACCGGCGACGAACATCGCGTCATCCGGTCTGATGTCGTATTCGCGGCGACCGAAGCGATACCGGCTGCCTGCCGGTATTGCCAGGTGCAGCACGACATTCGGCAGCTCGCCGCGCAGGGTGGTCGGCAGCCCGACGCTGGCCCAGGCCAGGGACACGGACTCGCCCACGAGCCAGGCGACCTCGTATCCAAGCGGACCCGTACCGTGCGCTACCCTTGAGTGCTCCCCATCCGTGCGCGCAACGGTCTCCCGAACCTCGTCGAGGTCGTCCGAGCGGAATCGTTCCACCCATTCCGGCGGCCCAAGACTCGCGGATACGTCGCTGCCGTGGATCATCGCTGCGGCTGGCCAGGGATCTGCCGCGGCGTCGGTGCGACAGGCCGTCCGTTCGACTGTTGCGTGTGGGTGCTGAGCATTCTCGACTATCCTGAAACGCTGCGCGGACAGGAGCAACCCTTGGCTGGGCATCCCTCGACAACCCCTCCGGCCGAAGCAGGCCCGTGGCTGTTCCTGCCATTCGGCCTCGCGCCGGCCGTGGTGATCGGTTACCTGACGATTGCCGTGGCCGACGAGTTGTCGCGGGCCGGCGTGCCGCTCGGCTCGGTGTCGATGCTGATCACCGCGACGTTCCTGCCTGTCGTATTGATGTTCGCATGGGCGCCGCTGGTGGATCTGTTCGGGCGGCGGCAGCACTGGCTGCTCCTGGGGATCGTGCTGCTCTGCGTCGCTGCGGCGAGCCTGGCGTTGCTGCCGAGGACACCGTCCGCGCTCCCGTTGCTCGTGTCGTCGAGCGCACTGGCGGGATTCGGCTTCTCGCTCGTCAGCGCCGCCCAGAAGGGCCTGGCGGTCGAGTTGTTCGCGCCGGCTCGCCGGGTGGCGGCCGCGGGCTGGACCGGTGCTGGATCCGGCCTCGGCCTGGCGCTCGGCGGCAGCATGCTGACGGTAAGCGCGCAGCTGTCGCCACTCGCCGTGGGCTGCCTGTTGATCGCAATGGCAGGGGTTCCCGCCGTCGCTGCACTGACGGCGCTCCGCCCGCACCTGGCAGCCCAGCCCGACAGCGCGCCGACGTTTCGCAACATCGCGCGGGAGACGGGTCAGCTGCTGGGTTCGCGGCGCGGACTGCTGGCCCTGGCGATCTGTGTGCTGCCGTTCGCGTCGAGCGCCGCCGCGCTGATGGTCGGCGCGCTGGGGCCGGATTTCGACGCAAGCGCCGAAGTTGTCGGGGTCTGGGCGGGCACCGCGAAGGCGCTGGCGTTCGCCGCCGGTTCACTACTGGGCGCCAGGCTCTGGCAACGCACGGGAACCCGGGTCGGCTATCTCGTGGCGGGGATCGGCATGGCGCTGTTCTCGCTGCTCGTGCTGGCGGGACCGAAGTCGCCGACAGGCTACGCGGTGATGGTCAGCGGATTCGGTTTGCTACAGGGAGCCTCGCTGGCCGCGGTCCTCGGCATCATTCTCGAGACGGCGCAGCATCGGGCGGCCTCGACCCAGTCCGCAGTGCTCGCGGCCGCCGCCAACCTCTCAAATGTCTACCTGCCGCCCGTGGGGGGTTGGGCCCACGACCATGGCGGCCTGTCGATGCTGCTGCTGGTCGACGCCGCGATCGGCCTCGGCGGACTGGCCGCCTACCTGCTGTGCGCGCGGTTGCTGAGGCAGTACCCGTGGCGCCGTTGAGCGCAGACCGACCGCGGTGCCGGCCGGGCGGTCGGGCATCGGGCACCGCTGCGACCGCTGCGTCGCTCGGCGGTCCGCTGCAACCGGATCACTCGCCACGGCGTCGATGCCGCGCCAATCCCGCGATCAGCAACCCGATGATCGACACGAGCCCGAATACGGCGCCGATGTTGACCAGGACCGCGAGCAGGATCCCTTCCTCGCCCTGCCGGGCCGACACTCGCATCAGCACGTAGCCGACCGCTGCCAGCAGCAGTGTCGCAGCGCCGGCCCTCGCGAACAGGCGGGGCAACGTGGATCCGCGGATCAGCAGCCACGGGATCGCTATCAGCGCAGCGACCGAAAGACTGATCGCCAGGAAGATACCGATGCGGTTGAGACTCAGGTCCCGGTAGTGCGCGGCGAGCAGCACGGCGCAGACGACGCTGATGACCGCCAGCACGGCGAGCGCCGCGACCCTGTCCGATCCTGTCCGTTTGCGCATACTGCTGTCCTGGAGTCGGGGCCGCGCCGCTCAGGCGCACCCGGTCAAGCGGGCCTGCGACGCGCAATACTCGACGCGACCACGCGGTTCCAGCGGCGGCTCATCAACGGCATGATGACCGCGAGCGACATCCAGATCCACACGGACACGCCCACCCAAGCCGGGGGCAGCACCAGCGCCAGCACGGCCGAGGTCACGCCGATGCAGGCCAGGATTCCCCAGGCCTGCACCTCCACGCCCGCCACCGCGCGGTCCTCGGCCGACAGCGGTGGATCGAGCGGCATGCGCCGCACGCGGGCATTGAGCGCCACGAGCGTAGCCGACAGCAGCGCGAACGCGACCCCGTACACGACCGCCAGCAGCCTGAAATCACCGACCGTCGTGATCTCGATCTCGCTCGGCAGCCAGCCTCCCGACCCCGCGAAGAGCGCTCCGGACATCATCAAGCGCAGCGGGTACAGGAACACCAGCACGATAAACACCAGCAGCAGGCTCAGCACCACCGAGCCCGCATCCTCGACGCCGTAGCGCCGGCTCCAGCGGTAATGTCCGTGCCAGAAATTCACGACGATCGCGAAACTGGCCGCGAATGCCGGGATCCGTTTCAGCGCATCGACCAGCTGCTCCATTGAGTCCGGGATCACGTCGACGGAGATCACCAGCATCGTCAGCGCAAACGCGAACGCAGCGTCCACGAAGGTCTCGAGACGGGTGGTCTGCCGCTCGCGGGGAACCGGAGTCATGCCGCGAGTATAGGCTCGATTGACGAGCCGGTTCAGCGGACGCCAGGGAACGGCCTCGTGATGTCGGCTGCGCGGGCATCGACAGGGCCTCGGACATCAACCTGCAGTGGTGTGGTCAGCCGGGCAGACAACTGTTATCGTCAAATACAGTAGGCGGCAAACGGAACCGGTCCGATGAATCTTCGACCGCGGTTCAACTGGGTTCGCCCATTCCTGGTCATTAGCCTCGTAGTGACCATACCTCCCCTGCTCTACTGGTTCGGCTACGTGAACCGTAGCGTCGAGGGAGCCGTCCGGCAATTCAATACCACGACTTCGGCGATCACCGCGTCGCTGGCGGCGCGACTCAGTGCCTATGAGAACATCGGAGTAACCGCGGATCGACTGCCGAACACTCAGCCGCGCGGCGAATACCTCAAGTCCCTCACTGATGCGAAGTCCACGGCCAACCCTCCGCGCAAGGCCCAGGCCACGGACGAGGAGTCCGACCCCTACTCCTCATTGCTGTCTCATCTATACATCTACGACGACGAACGCGGGCTCGTGCTGACCGTTAAGAACGGGGACGGTTATGCCGAGTCGTTCATGATTGCGCTCGAGAGTCTCATCTCCTGGGACATCGTCGAGGCGGAGTTCGACGGACTGCTGCTGCTGTCCAGCGACGGACGGCTGCTGGCTCAGGATCGGCGCTTGCCTCAGCAAGCCCGCGGACTTGCGGTTCGATTCAACCGGGACGGCCGTCCGGTCAATCTGACGGAGCATTTCCGGATCGCAGCGGAGCCCGCGGAGAACGCGGGGGATGGTGCGGTTGCGGGCAGTCCATCTCCAGCCAGGCGGTGGCGGTCCCCGCTCGACTTCTCCGGCTTCGACTCCACGGACATCGCCGGCAGAACCTACCTCGCGTTCGCGCAACCGCTGAGGAGCTACACGTACCCGCTCGGTCTTGGTCCCGGCACGGAAGCGGCAAAACCGCGAACGCTCGATCTGGTCGTGGTTGCTCTCGTCGACGAGGATCGGCTGCGCAGCCAGGCGATTGCGTTGTCTCCGCAGCGGTTGGTCCAGGGGGTCGCGCTGGTCAGCTTGGGGCTGCTGCTGATTCCCTTCCTGAAGCTGCGGTTCATCGCTGCCAATGAGCGCATGCGTGCGCGCGACGTATGGGTGATGATGGGATCGATGCTCGGCATCAGCGGCGTCGTGGCACTTCTCGTGCTGGACGGCTTTTCCACCAACAGTCTCGTCAAGGGCCTCGACGACGGCATGCGCGAGCTGCATGACTCGATCGCCCGCAATGTGACGACCGAAGTCGACTCTGCAATCGAGCAGTTGCAAGTGGCACCCCGGCTCTGGGCACAGAGCCACACGCCTGACCGGTCGGCGAAGAAGGCGGGCGACAGCGCGCCCGAAGCGAGGCGTGGCAGTGCCCTGCTGCTGCCCTCCGAGTCCATTCCCTATCCACTTTTCGACACGGTGTTTGCCGCCGGCGCCGACGGCTATCAGCTCTGGAAGTTGATGCCCCAGACCATACCCACCGGTCTGGTGCGAGTCGCGAGTCGCGACTACTTTCGTGATGCCGTCAAGTTCGACCTGGCGGACGACTGCGACCGGACGGCCAGTCAATTCATCGTGTCGATGACCAGCGGTCGCGAGCAGATGGCGTTCGCGAAGAGCTCGGCCTGCCTGGCAGCCGCGCGCGAGTCGCAGCCCGCCGCGGAGGACCTCGGGCGCGTCGTTGCGCTGACGACCTCGTTGTGGTCGGTATCGGATACGGTGGTGCCGACTCCATACGAATACGTGCTCGTCGGTCGCGATGGAACCGTGACGTTTCGAAACGCGAGGGGACCGTATCCGGGGGAGAGGTTCTTCGAGCAGGTACGCGGTGGAGCCACTCTGGCACCGGTGGAACCGACGGACACCGCGCGCGCCGGTACCGCGACCGCAAAGCACGAGCCCGGCACCTACTCTTACCGCTGGCGGAATTACCGCATGTGGGCGACGGACGTTCCGGCGCTCCAGATGACGCTGGTCAGCTTCTACGATACGGAGAATGCGCGCGGCCTCGCCACCCGGGCCTTTGCCGTGGCGGCCATTTTCGCCATCCTGGCAGCGCTGTCGTCGCTGTTCGGCGCGATGCTCGCGAAGTCAGTATGGGGACCGTCATCGCACGAGTGGCTGTGGCCGACAATCGAGGACACTGGAAGATACCTCGTCGGCGTCGTTGTCTGCCTGTTGTCGGTAGTCTTCGTCATCCTGATGCGCGACGTACTGCCCGCAGGCTCGTTCGCGCTGCTGCTCGTGATCGTACCCGGTGTGGTCACGCTGCTGTGCGGGTCGCCGCTATGGTTCGGCTACAGGCTTACCTGGAGGTTCTGGAAGCACACGCCCTCGATGGCGACGCACAAGCTGTCGTATTGCGCGTTTCTGCTGAGCATGCTGATCGCGCTGGTCGCGGTACCGACCCTGCTGGCGTTCGACGACGCACTGCGGTTCTACGCATCGGTGTACCAGCGTGCATCGGCCGTGCAGTGGTCACGAGACGTCCACAAGGAGAGGGCGGGCGTCGAGAAAGCATACGCGCTGGTCGCAGACGCGTCGGATCAGAGCAATCCGCGTGACAAATGTGCGTTCGACGACCGGATCTGCGCCAGTAAACCCAATCATGCAAAAGCGCTCGGCGATCGCGACCGGTATGGTTGGTATCGCGAGTGCCCCTATCCTCTGGCATCGCACGGAGGTCTGAGGCGTACCTGCGAGACCGTGCTGGAGTCTGACAACGCGCCACCCTGGAGCTTCACCGGCTTCATTGCAGGGCCCCTGGCCGGACTGGGCGAAGCGGGCCCCGCACTGCGCGAAGCGGTCGAATTCGATGCGGCACGGCCATCCCGTGCCGACACCGGCCTGCTGGAGGGCTGGAGCGGCAAGGCCTGGCTCTGGTGGATCCTGACGGCGGCCGGCCTGGCACTGCTGACGCTCCTCGTCCGGTCGATCGCGGTGCATGTGCTTGGACTGGGCTGGCGGAACAAGCGGCTGCTGGATGCGTCTCCAGCCATTGAACTGGAACCTGGATCGCGCTGGTTGCTGATCCGACCGACGAAAGCGTGCATCGGGCGGATCAGCAGCAAGGTCACCCGCACGGTGGATCTGCGGCACTGCGCAGCGTCCGAAGTCTCGGCGCTGGCTGCGCCGCAGCCGAACGAGGTATTGCTGGTCACTCACGTCGAGGCGGCCCTCGAGGCGTCGAATCTGCGCGAGCCTCTCTTCAGGCTCGCCGCCGGGTCGTCAGCGGGTTGCCTTATCCTCGGTTCGCAGATCGATCCACTGTATTACGTCACGCAGCGGGCCGATGAGACGCTGGATTCGAAGCTGGACGCTGGCGGAAAAGCCGACGCCGTGGCGGCGACGCTGGCGGCGGAGTATGCCGAGCGGCAGCTGGAACGGACGCGGTGGGCGTCGGTGCTGTCGGACTTCGAGAAGATACGCATGAATCCGCCTGACTTCCCGGCTCTCCCGGAACACATTCCCGAGGAATGTCGGCGGGTCCTGCATACCGAATGCAGCGGCAGCGAGCGGCTGATCGAAATCGCCCAACGCCTGGCCAAGTCTCCGGAACTTCCGAGGTTCCGGGAAGATGAAATCGTCGGATTCGTGCTGGATGCGGCGGAACCTTACTACCGGTCCATCTGGGAACTGTGCTCGCAGGACGAACGGCTGGTCATGATCCAGCTGGCGGAGGAAGGCGTGGTCAACCCGAAGCGGTTCGACATCGTTCGACGACTTCACAATCGAGGCCTGGTGATCGTCGAGCCCCGATTCGACCTGATGAACCGGAGCTTCCGACAGTTCGTCCGCAGCGTGGAAAGCCCCGAGCGCGTCAAGGAGTGGGAACAGACCTCCGCCGGCGTGAGCTGGAAGCGGTTCAGTGCCCCTCTGTACACACTGGCGGCCGTGATCGTGGCGATCCTCCTGTATACGCAGCAGGATCTGTTCTCACAGGTGCTCGGCATCGCGACCGGCGCGGCCGGAGCGCTCAATTCACTGCGAAGCCTGGGGCTGATCGCAAAAGCCGGCGCCGCCGACGCGAAGCCGACCGCGAAAGCCTGATTCAAGCACAGGCGGGAAATACAGCGGGCCGCTCGCGGGGAACTGGAGACAGCCTCGTCGCTCCCCGTGTCAGGGGCAGGGCGCTACGGGTAGTCGGCGCGCTCAGTCCGGATAACCGTACTTCGTGACCCAGGGCTCGAGCAGCGGCAACACCGGCGCCATCTGCTCGCGGTAACGCTCCCACTGTCCCGTGCCGTCGGACGGGCCCTGCCGAACCTGGGCTGCACCGGCCGCACGGCTGAACTCCCGCACCGTCTCCGACCAGGGAACGCCGACGAACTCGACGAGCGATCGCGCGGTCGCCTCGAGATCCCTGGCCAGCGCCGAATACTCGACCACGTGCACGGGCAACGGCAGCACCGAAAGGTGCAGTTCCACGAGCCGCATCACCGCGTCGTAGTGCCGCGCCGCCCGCTCGAGGCCGGTCATCTCCAGGGTGGCCGGGTTGACGAGGAAGTGGCGCCGGAAGCAACTCAGCACGACGTCTCGCGGGTCGCGACGGCACAGCACGACGATCGCGTCCGGAAACAGGCGGCTGATCATCGGCAGCTTGATGCCGTTCAGTGGGACCACGTCCACGAACACCCGACCATCGATATCGGGAACCTCGGCGCGGACGCGCTGCCAGTAGGCGTCGCGCTGTTTCGCGGCCAGCGCGGGATCGAGTTGCGCGAGTCGCGCGAGCGCCGTCTCGTTGCGCAGCAATTCACGGTCGGCATCCTCGAGCGTCGGTCGTCCCTCGAGCGCACGCACTTCGGGCTGGCTCGCGAGTATCTGCCCGACCAGCGTGTTCCCTGAACCCGGGTAGCCGAGCAGGAAAACGTGGCGGCGCACCGGGCTCTGGTAACCCTCGGCGGTGAACGGCACACGCCAATGCGCCGCATCCTCGCTCTCGAACCAGCGAGTGAGGCGGCGGACGAACTCGAGATGGCTCTCGGGCCTCCCGGCACGCTCGTACAGCGCGTCGCTTGCACGCACGGTTTCCGCGTTCATGCGGGTGTACGCGTCGAAAGCCTGCTGCGTCCGGCCCAGGCGGTCGAGGCTGTCTCCGAGGCGTTCGAGCGCGACCGGCAGGTGACGCTGGTCGAGCCCACCTCGAGCGAGCAACGCCTCGAGACGCGTCGATGCCTCCGCTGCCGCGCCGCGCTCGAGGTCCACGGTCGCCAGCACCAGCGTCGCGCCCGGGTGGCCGGGCCGGCGCTGGATCGCCTCTTCCGCGAGCGAACGCGCCTGCTCCGTGTCGCCACGGCGCAGCGCGATGGTCGCAAGCGCGGCCCAACCCGTAGCGTCGCCCGGCGCCAGCGACCGCACGCGCTCGTAGGCCGTGCGCGCCCCGGCGTCGTCGCCGACGAGCTCGCGCGCCGAGCCCAGCTCGAGCCACGCCGGCACGAGGCCCGGTAGCGCGGTCACAGCCGCCTCGAATGCCCGGATCGCCTCCTCCAGGCGATTCTCGGCAACCAGCACGCGGCCGATGTCAGTGATCGTCGGTGCGTCATTCGGGACGAGTGCCAGGGCGCGGTTGAGCAGTCGTCCCGCTTCCGCATAGCGGCCGGCAGCCGCGAGCGCCTCCGCCTGCAGTCGCAGCAGCAGTGGGTGCTCCAGCTTCTCCGTCGCTGCCTGGTTCGCGATCGCGTGCGCACGGACGAGATCGCCCGCCTGTCGAGCCTGCAAGGCCGTGCGCACCAGCGTCTCGAGCCGCGACGGCTTGACGTCCTGCATCTCATGCCTCCCGGGAAAGCCGCAGCACTGCGACCGGGGGGCAGTATAGCCGGGTGGTCCGGCCGTGCGGCGCCGGCGTCACGGCCGCCGGCGCCGCACCGATGTGCCCGCGCTGGTCAGGGCATCGTCGCGGTTCCGGTAGCCAGCGTCGCGGCGTTCCGGGTGGCGGAGGCGCTGGCCGCGCCCGATCCAAGCACATATCCCGCAACGTTGAAGAACACCCGGACCGATTGCGGCTCGGTGAACACGATTGTCGTATCCAGCGGGATCAGGTCCATCGACTGCGTGAACATGACGTCGCGGTTCAGGTCAGCATCGAGCGAGTTGACCGTCGGAGGCAGGACCACCTCGGTGGCTCCATTTCTGAAACGCGGGGACGCGAACTCACCGACGTTCAGCGCCGCACCCGACACGTGGGTGATGTGCACCTCTCCCGATGCTGCAAGGTCGGTCAGGTCCACCGAGCAAGTCTGGGCGGATGCATTGCACGCCCGGGCGAATGGGCTCACGGATTTCTCGGGCGCATTGGCGACGCTGACCGGGATCGGGTCCGCATTCGAGACCTCCACCGGCAGCACGGGGTTTGTCACCGTCACGTCCACCGGCTCGGTCAGCGGGGGCGCCGCAACGGCCGCACTCGCCAGAAGACCCGGGAGCGCCGCGGCCAGACACAGTTGAATTCGTCGGTACATGATCCTCTCCCTTTTTGACTGGTAGCAGATGCTCCAGCACGTGTTGCAGTCTCGTTTCACTATCCGCGGGCCTGCGCCGCGGCGTAAGGGGATACTGCCGGTGGCAGCTCAGCGAAGTCCCGAGGGCTGACCGAGGTCTTTCCGAGGATTGCCGCCTCCTGCTCGGGCGCGGCGCCGCTGGCCGCGATCAGAGCGATGGCGGCGGCGCCCCTGCGGACGGTAAAGTGATCATGGCATTCGGC
>CAZKLS010000085.1:0-12167 GCA_964553405.1 uncultured Steroidobacteraceae bacterium | reverse complement strand
GCGACCCCTGTGGTATGCTCACGCCCCTTGTCCCTCTGATTCACCAGACCGCAAATGGCCCGAATTACCGTCGAAGACTGCCTGCAGAACGTACCGAACCTGTTCCAGCTCGTGCTGGTGGCCGCCAAGCGCGCCCGCCGGCTGGCGAATGGCGCCGAAGCGACGCTGGACTGGGAGAACGACAAGCCGACCGTGCTGGCTCTGCGGGAAGTGGCGGCGGGCCATGTGGGCCTCGAGATCCTCGAGGAGCCGGATCGCCCGCCGCAGGAGCTGCTGCCCGAGCCTGAGTTCATGGGCGAGCTCCGGGCGCCGCAGATCGGTCTGGGAGACTGATTCCCGGCCCACGGCCTGAGCCATGGACGTCACGTCTTCCCTGCGCAGCCTGCTGCCATACGGAAGACGGTCCATCGGCATCAGCCAGCTGATCGCGAAACTCGAGACCTACCTCCCCGCCCAGGAGATCGAGCGGGTCGAGGAAGCCTATGAGTTCGCGCACGAGGCCCACAAAGGGCAGCGTCGCCGTTCCGGCGAGCCCTACATCACGCACCCGGTCGCAGTCGCCGGCCTGCTCGCGGACCTCCGGCTCGATTCGCAGACACTGATCGCCGCGATCCTCCACGACGTGATGGAGGACACCACGACCGCGAAGGACGAGATCACCGGGCGCTTCGGTGCCGAAGTGGCCGAACTCGTGGACGGCGTCAGCAAGCTCGACCAGATCCAGTTCAAGAGCCGTGCCGAGGCGCAAGCCGAGAGCTTCCGCAAGATGCTGCTGGCGATGGTGCGGGACATACGCGTCATCATGGTCAAGCTGGCCGACCGCACGCACAACATGCGCACGCTGGGCGCGATGCCGCCGGCGAAGCGCCGCGCGATCGCCAGGGAAACACTGGAGATCTACGCGCCGATCGCGAACCGGCTCGGCATGTACGCGATCAAGCGGGAACTCGAGGATCTCGGTTTCCGCGCGCTGTACCCGAGGCGCTGCAAGGTCATCGAGGCCGCGGTCCGGCAGGCCAAGGGGAACCAGAAGCAGTTCGTCGGACGGATCGCCGCTTCGCTGCGGACCGCGCTGGAGAAGGCCGGCATCGAAGGCTCGGTCGAAGGGCGGGAGAAGGACGTCTACAGCATCTACCAGAAGATGCGCCGCAAGAAGGTGTCGCTGAACGAGATCGTGGACGTGTACGGCTTCCGCATTGTCGTCGACAGCGCGGACACCTGCTACCGGACGATCGGCGTCGTGCACGGCGTGTACAAGCCGATGCCGGGGCGCTTCAAGGACTACATCGCGATCCCGCGCGTCAACGGCTACCAGTCGCTGCATACGACGCTGTTCGGCCCGAACGGCACGCCGATCGAAGTGCAGATCCGCACCGCGGAAATGCACTCGGTCGCCGAGTCCGGCATCGCCGCTCACTGGCAGTACAAGAGCGGCGACGGCAGCTCGCGCTCGCAGAGCGACGACGCGCGCAAGTGGCTGCAACAACTGATCGAGATCCAGCAGGGCGGCAACTCGGAGGAGTTCCTCGAGAGCGTCAAGGTCGACCTGTTCCCGGACAAGGTGTACGTGTTCACGCCGAAGGGCGACATACGGCGGCTGCCGCGGGGCGCGACCTGCGTGGATTTCGCCTACGCGGTGCATACCGGCGTGGGCGACCGCTGCGTGGCGGCCAAGGTGGATCGCCGGCTCGTGCCGCTGCGCACGCCGCTGCGCAACGGCCAGACCGTCGAGATCATCACCGCGAAGGGCGCGACGCCCAACCCGAGCTGGGTCAATTTCGTGGTCACCGCCAAGGCGCGCGCGGCGATCCGCCAGTACCTGAAGAACCTGAAGCGCAGCGAGGCCGTGGATCTCGGCCGGCGCCTGCTCAACCAGGCGCTGGAGGAATTCTCGCTGAGCCTGCGCAAGATCCCGGGCGAGACGCTCGACGGCGTGGTGCAGGACCTCGGGCTCAAGGAACGGGACGACCTGTTCGAGCGGGTCGGTCTCGGCGAGCGCATGGCACCGCTCGTGGCGCGGCGCCTGCTGCCGGAACAGCCGGAGGAGACCGTCGAAGGCTCGTCGGGACCGCTGGCCATCGCCGGTACCGAGGGCCTGGTGGTCAACTATGCCCGCTGCTGTTTCCCGATCCCGAAGGATCCGATCCTCGCGAGCCTCTCGAGTGGTCGCGGCGTGGTGATCCACCGCGAGTGCTGCGGCAACCTGGCGTCCTTCCGCAAGCATCCGGAGAAATGGCTGCCGGTCACCTGGCAGTCAGGCATCGACCGGCTGTTCCATGTCGAGATCCGCATCGACGTCACCAACCGGATGGGCGTGCTGGCGCAGGTCGCGGCTGCCATTTCCGGCACCCAGACCAACATCGATCGCGTCTCGCTGCTCGAGCGGGACAGCGACACCTCGACGCTCGTTTTCGAACTGCTGGTCCGCGACCGGCGCCAGCTGGCCAGCGTGATGAAGGCGGTCAGGGCCATGCCGGAAGTGCTGAAGGTGAACCGGACGCTGGCGTGAGGGAAGCGGTTAGTAACTAGCGGTTAGCGGATCGCAGCGCGACTCCGCACCAGCCCACCGGCTTCCTTGCCAGAGGATCGACAACCATCCGCTACCCGCTAGTCACTAACCGCTTCCGAATTGACTATCCTTCTGCATCCATCCCTATCCCTCCCGGAGTTCCCCCGTGTCCCGCACGCCCATCGCCACTCCCGACGCGCCGAAAGCCATCGGCACCTACTCGCAGGCCGTCCGCAGCGGCAGCACGGTCTATCTCTCGGGTCAGATACCGCTGGACCCGGCCTCCGGGCAGCTGGTGGGCGGGGACATGGAGGCGCAGGTCAGGCGCGTGTTCGACAACCTTCGGGCCGTGGCCCTCGCGGCGGGCGGCGATCTCGATTCGGTGGTGAAGCTCAACGTCTACCTGACGGACCTCGGCCACTTCCAGCTCGTGAACCAGGTCATGGCCGAGTACTTCTCGGAGCCCTATCCGGCACGGGCAGCCGTCGGCGTCGCCGCGTTGCCGCGCGGCGCGGCAGTGGAAATGGACGGCGTGCTGGAGCTCTGACTCCGGAGCGCGCGGGTGACGGACGACCAGCACCCGCCCCGGAGTGCCGCAGGCGGCGGGAGCCGCGAGGCCGGCGTCGCCGGCACGCCCGTCGCGACGCTGCGCGGCGTGGGCCCGGCACTTGCAGCGAAGCTCGCACGGATCGGCCTGCATACGGTCCAGGACGTGCTGTTTCACCTGCCATTGCGCTACGAGGACCGCACGCGGGTCGTACCGATCGGTGGCCTGCGACCCGGCCGGCGGGCGGTCATCGAGGGTGAAATACAACTCGCCGAGGTCGTTTTCCGCCGTCGACGGGCACTGCTCTGCAGGCTGGCGGACGGGTCCGGCTTCCTGACGCTGCGGTTCTTCCATTTTTCGGCAGCCCAGCAGGCCGCCCTCGTCCGCGGGGCACGGCTGCGATGCTTCGGCGAAGTCAGGCTGGGCCCGTCCGGACTCGAGATGGTCCATCCCGAGTACCGGAGGACGGGCAGCGCCGACACAACCTCGGGACCCGAGACGCTCACGCCGGTCTATCCGGCGACAGAGGGGGTGCAGCAGGGCCGGCTGCGCATGCTGTCAGACCTCGCGCTGCAGCAGCTCGGCCCGGGATCCCTGCTCGAGTGCGTGCCGGCCGAATCGCTGCAGCACGGCGACCTCCCGTCACTCGAAGCGGCGCTTCGATACGCGCACCGGCCGCCACCGGACGCGGACATCGAATTGCTCAATTCGGGCCGGCATCCGGCACAGCGGCGGCTGGCGTTCGAGGAGCTGCTCGCGCACCAGGTCAGTCTTCGCCAGCTGCGCCAGGCGGCCGATCAGGAGCTGAGCTGGCCCCTGCCCGTCGCCGGCGACCTCGTCGCCCGCTGCCTCGCGAGCCTGCCGTTCGAGCTGACGCGGGCACAGGCGCGGGCGTGGAAGGAGATCGAGACGGACCTCGCAAGAGGGCAGCCCATGATGCGGCTCGTCCAGGGTGACGTCGGATCCGGCAAGACGGTCGTCGCCGCGCTCGCCGCACTGCGCGCGGTCGAGAACGGACTGCAGGCCGCGGTGATGGCCCCGACCGAGCTGCTGGCGGAGCAGCACGCCAGAGGCTTCGTCGGCTGGCTCGAACCGCTCGGCGTTCGGGTCGCGTTGCTCACCGGGAGGCAGCCGGTGCGGACGCGCCGAGCGCTGACCGCGGATCTCGCCAGCGGCGCGATACAGGTGGCGGTCGGGACTCACGCGCTGTTCCAGCAGGAGGTGAAATTCGACCGGCTCGGCATGATTGTCGTCGACGAGCAACATCGCTTCGGCGTGCACCAGCGGCTCGAGCTCCGCGAAAAAGGCCGGACGGAGGGCCGTTGTCCACACCAGCTGGTGATGACCGCGACGCCGATACCGCGGACCCTGGCAATGACCGCCTACGCGGACCTCGACGTCTCGGTCATCGACGAGCTGCCGCCGGGCCGAACGCCGGTTCGCACGGTCGCGCTGCCGGAGACGCGGCGCCACGAGGTCGTCGCCCGGGTCGAAGCGGCGTGCCGCGCGGGCCGGCAGGCCTATTGGGTCTGTCCGCTCGTGGATGAATCGGAAGTGCTCCGCCACCAGGCTGCCGAGGAGACGGCGGCGGCGCTGGCCGCGGCGCTGCCGGACCTGCGCATCGGCCTGGTCCACGGACGCATGGCCGGCCGCCGCAAGGAGACAGTAATGACTGCGTTCAAGCAGGGCCGCCTGGACCTGCTGGTCGCGACGACCGTGATCGAGGTGGGCGTCGACGTGCCGAATGCCAGCCTGATGATCATCGAGAACTCCGAGCGCATGGGGCTCGCCCAGCTGCACCAGCTGCGCGGACGCGTCGGCCGCGGCTCCGTCGAAAGCAGCTGCGTACTGCTCTACAGCCCCCCGCTGAGCGAACTGGCGCGCGAGCGCCTCGCGGTGCTGCGCGAGACCAGCGACGGCTTCGAGGTCGCCCGGCGGGACCTCGAGCTGCGCGGTCCCGGCGAACTGCTGGGAACCCGCCAGACCGGCCTGATGCAACTCAAAGTGGCCGACCTCGTCCGGGATGCGGACCTGCTGCCGGCCGTTCAGCGTGCCGCGGATTTGATGCTCGGCGGCCCAGCGGCGAACATAGCCGCATTACAGCGCCGCTGGGTCGGCGATGGTGAGCGGTTCGGCAAGGTCTGACGCTGCCGATCGGGATCCTGATGAGAAACACCACGGACATCGAGAAGGAATCACAGCCGGCTGCCCCGCCCGAGCAGCGCTCCAGGCTGCGCGAATACGCCCGCCTGATGCGGCTCGACCGGCCGATCGGCATCTGGCTGCTGCTGTGGCCGGTGCTCTGGGCGCTGTGGATCTCCGCCGACGGCCATCCGGACGAACGCCTGTTCGTCATCTTCGTGCTCGGCACCTTCGTGATGCGGTCGGCGGGCTGCGTGATCAACGATTTCGCGGACCGCGAGTTCGACCCGCACGTGCGTCGCACCGCCGACCGGCCGCTGGCGACCCAGTCCGTGTCGCCGGCCGAGGCGCTGGGCCTGTTCGCAGTGCTGGCGCTGACGGCGCTGGCGCTGGTGATCCCGCTGAACCGCCCGACGCAGGTGCTGGCGCTGATCGGCGGCGTGCTGGCCGTCACCTACCCGTTCCTGAAGCGGTTCTTCTCGCTGCCACAGGCCTACCTCGGCGCCGCGTTCGGCTGGTCGGTTCCGATGGCGTTCGCGGCGCAGACCGGGTCGGTCCCGCCGGAAGCCTGGGCGCTGTTCCTGTCGGTGGTCCTGTGGACGACGGCGTACGACACGATGTACGCAATGGTGGATCGCGAGGACGATCTCGTCATCGGCATCCGTTCGTCCGCGATCCTGTTCGGTCGGTCCGATCGGCTGATCGTCGCCGCGCTGCAGGCAGGAGCGCTGGCCGGCCTTGCGCTGGTCGGCTGGATGAGCTCGCTCGGCCGCTGGTACTGGGCCGGGCTGCTCGCGGCCACGGCACTGGCCGTTCACCAGCAGCTGCTGATCCGGCATCGCGAGCCCCCCGACTGCTTCCGCGCGTTCCTGAACAACAACCTGTTCGGTTTCGTCGTGTTCGCCGGAATCCTGCTCGACTACCTGTTCCGGTCCTGATCACGGCTGCGCGCGACCCGCCGGCCGCGGCCGGTCCCGGTCAGGCCTCGGGGCTGCGTCCCTTCGGCAGCACGAAGTTCAGCACCAGGTAGCCCACCACCGCCGACAGCAGCGACCCGACCAGGATCCCCAGGCGATTGGTGGTGACCGACTGCGCGTCGCCGACGTTGTCGAAGGCGAGCATGCCGATGAACAGGCTCATCGTGAAGCCGATGCCGCAGATGATCGACGCCGCGTAGACCTGCGGAAAAGTGACGCCGCTCGGCAAGCGCGTCAGCCCGCTGCGGACCGCCAGCCACGCGAAAGCGAACACGCCGAGCTGCTTGCCCACGAACAGGCCGAGCACGATGCCGAGCGGTATCGGCTGCAGCAGGTCGGCGAACTGCAACCCCTCGAGGCTCACGCCGGCGTTGGCGAACGCGAAGATCGGCAGGATTCCATAGGCCACCCACGGGTGCAGCGCGTGCTCGAGATGCGTGAGCGGCGGATGCTCCGGGTCTGCCGGGTTGCGCGCCGGGATGAACATGGCGGTCACGACGCCCGCGAGCGTGGCGTGTACGCCGGACTTGAGCACGAACAGCCACAGTGCGGTGCCGACCAGGATGTAGGCCGCGATGCTCATCACGCCGAAGCGGTTCAGCACCAGCAGCAACGCGACGGCCACGCCGGCCAGCGCGAACGCGGTCACGGACAGGTTGGTGGTGTAGAACACCGCGATCACGATGATGGCCATCAGGTCGTCCAGGACCGCGAGCGTCATCAGGAACACCTTCAGGCCCAGCGGGACGCGCGGACCGAACAGCGACAGCACGCCGAGCGCAAACGCGATGTCGGTCGCCGACGGAATCGCCCAGCCGCGCATCCCGATCGGGTCTCCCCAGTTGACGGCGGCGTAGATCGCTGCCGGAACGGCCATGCCGCCGACCGCGGCCACGGCCGGCAGCGCCACCTTGTCGCGCTCGGACAGCTCGCCCATCACGACCTCGCGCTTGATCTCTAGGCCGATCAGCAGGAAGAAGATCGCCATCAGCAGGTCGTTGATCCAGACCAGGATCGGCTTGTCGAGCACGAAGTCGCCGAGCTGGATCTTGAACGGCACCTGCAGCAGGCTCTCGTACCACCCCGACAGCGGCGTATTGGCGGCCAGCATCGCGAAAGCGCCGGCGGCGACGAGCAGGATGCCGCTCGCGGACTCCAGCTTCAGGAACTGCCGGATGGCTGCGAGCGGCGAGGCGTCTAGGACCTTCTGGTACATGGGAGCACTGACTGGCTGCGATGGACCGCTAGTCTAACCGGAGCACCGGGCCCGGTTCGTGCGGCCGGCATCCGCGGACTCAGTCGACGGTCCGCGCGACGCAGCAGACCACGACGGCAGCGCCCGCCGCGCGCAGCGCGCTGGAGAGCTCCCGTACCGTGCTGCCGCTGGTGACCACGTCGTCTACGATCGCGAGCCGTCGGCCCTTCACGCGGGGATCGACCGCGAAGGCCCGCCTGAGGTTGCCGCGGCGGTCGATGCGCGACAGCAACGCCTGCGGCGCCGTGGCGCGAATGCGCCGTGCCGCCGACAGCTCGAGCGGCAGGCGCAGGCGGCGGGCGCACCAGCGCGCGATCTCCGCGGACTGGTTGAAACCACGGTCTGCGTGGCGGAGCGGATGCAGCGGCACCGGGAGCAGGCCGTCGAGCCGGCCTTGCAGGTCCCGGGCCTGTACTGACCGGGCCAGCAGTTCACCCAGCACGCGCGCGATCGGCAGACGGCCACGGTACTTGAGGTCCTGCACCATCAAGTCGACCGGAGACGCGTAGCGGAACGACGCGATGCAGCGCTCGAAGGGCGGCGGCGCGCGCTCGCAGCTCTCGCAGACCGGGCCCATGCGCGCGGGGTCTAGCGGCAGCGCGCATCGCTGGCAGGCCGGCTGCGGTACGGGCTGCAGCTCGGACTCGCAGGCCGGACACAGGTCGAGACAGGGGGCCTGCCCCGGCAGGCCGCAGAGCAGGCAGCGCGGCGCGAACAACGCGCCGCTCAACCAGTCGAGCGCTCTGTCAACCTTCATTGTCCGTCCTGGTTGACAGTCTGCGGTCTCCCCGAAATACTCCGGCCCCGCCGCAGTGTCGGTGACCCGACCTCTGGTCGCAGCGCGCTTTTGCGGCGGAAACCGGGGAATTCTCAAGATGCTCGACCTTGACCGTCTCGGCCTGGTGCGGAACGACTGGAGCCTCGCCGAAGCGCAGGCCCTGTTCGACCTGCCATTCAACGACCTGCTGTTCCACGCGCAGCGGGTGCATCGGCAGCATTTCGATCCGAATCGGGTGCAGGTCAGCACGCTGCTGTCGGTGAAGACCGGCGGATGCCCCGAGGACTGCGCCTACTGCCCGCAGAGTGTCCGCCACGACACCGGACTCGAGCGCGAGGAACTGCTGCAGACCGGCGAAGTCGTCGCCGCGGCCGAGGCGGCGAAGCGCCGCGGAGCCACGCGCTTCTGCATGGGCGCGGCCTATCGCAATCCGAAGCCGCGCCAGCTCGAGCAGATCAAGCAGATGGTCCGCGAGGTCCGCGCACTGGGGCTGGAAACCTGCGCGACGCTCGGCATGCTGACGCCCGAGCAGGCCGGCGAGCTGAAGGACGCCGGGCTCGATTACTACAACCACAACCTCGACACGTCCGAGTCCTTCTACGGCGACATCGTCACGACGCGGACCTACCGGGATCGCCTCGATACGCTCGAGGCCGTTCGTGACGCGGGACTCAAGGTGTGCTGCGGCGGAATTCTCGGCATGGGCGAGTCGCCGCGCGACCGTGTCGAGTTGCTGCATACGCTGGCCACGCTGCCGGAGCACCCGCAGAGCGTGCCGATCAACCAGCTGGTCCAGGTGGAGGGGACGCCGCTGCACGGGCTGCCGCCGCTGGACCCGCTGGATCTGGTGCGAACGATCGCGACGGCGCGCCTGCTGATGCCGGCCTCGCACCTGCGGCTCTCGGCCGGCCGGAACGAGATGAGCGATGCGGTTCAGGCCCTGTGCTTTCTCGCCGGCGCGAACTCGATCTTCCACGGCGAAAAGCTGCTGACGACGCCCAACCCCGGGCGCGACCGCGACCAGGAGCTGTTCGCCCGGCTGGGCCTGATGGCCGAGGAGTCCGCCGAAAGCTCCTGAACCGGGGACCGGACCATGCACAGCCTGAACGGGCGCCTGTCTTCGATGATGGCAGCCACGCATGCCGCGGGCCGGCTGCGCAGGCGCCGCGTGGTCGAATCGCGGCTGGCCGGGACGGCACGCGCGCGAATCGATGGCCGCGAGGTCCTCGTGTTCTGCAGCAACGACTATCTCGGCCTGGCCGGCGACACCCGTGTCGGCGAGGCGCTGGCTCAGGCCGCGCGCCGCTGGGGCCTCGGCAGCGGCGCCTCTCACCTCGTCAGCGGTCACAGCCGGGAGCACCATGCGCTGGAGGAGGAACTGGCCGACTTCCTCGGACGCCCGAGGGCCCTGCTGTTCTCGACCGGTTACATGGCGAACCTCGCGGTCGGCTCGGCCCTGCTGCAGCCCGGCGACCGCGTGATCGAGGACCGGCTGAACCACGCCTCGCTGCTCGACGCCGGCCGTTTGTCGGGGTGCCACTTTGCGCGCTATCCGCATGGCGACGTCCCGGCGCTGGAGCGCGAGCTGTCAGTGGCGCACGAAGGCGCGACGCTCGTGGTGACCGACGGGGTGTTCAGCATGGACGGCGATCTCGCGCCGTTGACTGCGCTGGCGGACACCTGCCGTCGCCGGGATGCGTGGCTGTTCGTGGACGACGCGCACGGCTTCGGCGTGCTCGGCAGCCACGGTCGTGGCTCCGTCGAGCTCGAGGGCCTCGATCCGCAGGACGTGCCCGTCCTGATGTGCACGCTCGGCAAGGCCGTCGGCGCCTTCGGAGCCGTGGTCGCCGGGTCCGAGGACCTCGTGGAGGTGCTGATCCAGCGCGCGCGCACCTACATGTTCACGACCGGCCTGCCGCCCGCAGTCGCCGCAGCGACGCGGGTGGCCCTGCGACTGTGCCGCGCGGAGAGCTGGCGTCGCGAACGGCTCGGCAGTCTCATCGAACGGTTCCGCCGCGAGGCCGGGACCCTCGGCCTGCGGCTGCTGGACTCCCGAACGCCGATACAACCGATCCTGATCGGCGAGGAGCGCGCAGCAGTCGCGGCCAGCGAAGCGCTGCTCGATGCGGGCCTGTGGATTGCCGCGATACGTCCGCCCGCGGTGCCGAAGGGCAGTTCCCGGCTGCGGATCACGCTGTCGGCGGTCCATACCGACGCCGACCTCGATCGACTGATGGAGGAGTTGTCCCGTCTGGCACGCCGGGGGTTGCTCGCGTGAGTCTGCACGTCGAGCGGCGAGGGAGCGGAGCGGACCTCGTGCTGCTGCACGGCTGGGCCCTGCACGGCGGGCTCTGGGGAAGCTGGCTCGATGCGCTCGAGGATCGCTACCGCCTGCACCTCGTCGACCTGCCCGGCCATGGGCGCAGTGGCTGGTTGCCCGGGCTCGGCAGCCTCGGGCAGCTCGCGGCGGCGGTCCGGCCCGGTATTCCAGCCGGTGCCGTCGTCATCGGCTGGTCGCTGGGCGGAATGCTGGCCATGGAGATCGCCTATCGCTGGCCCGAGACGGTGCGCGCGCTCGTGCTGGTCGCGACGACCCCACGCTTCGTGCAGGCGGAAGACTGGGAACCGGCCGTGCCGCAGCCGGTTCTGCAGGAGTTCGCGCGCAGCCTGCAGACCGATCACGCCCGCACGGTGCAGAATTTCCTGGCCCTGCAGACCCGCGGCGACGAACAGGCCGCCGCGACGCTGCGGCTGCTGCGCCGGCAGCTCGAGAGCCACGGACCGCCGGATCCGCGCGCGCTGGCCGCAGGACTCGAGATCCTCGGGAGCGCCGACCTTCGCGACCGGGTGGCAAGGATCGCCGTTCCGGCGCTGGTTGCGGCGGGCGAGAACGACCGGCTGACACCGCCCGGCGCCGCGCGCGCACTCGCCAGCGCGCTGCCGCAGGCACGCCTGGCGTTGTTGCCAGGCTGCGCTCATGCGCCGTTCCTGTCGCATCCGGACGCCTTCCTGGCGGAACTGGGACCCTTCCTGGATCGGTGCACGGCCACCGGACGCGCTGGCAGCACCGCATGAAGGCACCGGTCCATGACGACTCAGAGTTCCTGCTGGACCGCGCACGGGTCAGGCGCTCGTTCGGCAAGGCGGCCGGCAGCTACGACGCCGTCGCGGTGTTGCAGGCCGAGGTGCGCCGTCGCCACCTGGACCGGCTCGAGTTCGTGCGGCTGGAGCCGCGCGTCGTGCTCGACGTCGGATCGGGCACCGGTGCGGGCGCGCTGGCCCTGAAGCGTCGCTATCCCCGCGCGCGGGTGACCGCGTTCGACCTGGCCATGGGCATGCTGCTGGAAACCGGCCGCCGGCAGACCCTGTTGCGCCGTTTCGCCCGGGTCTGCGGCGACGCGGCCCGGCTGCCTTTCGCTGACGGGACCGCGCAGCTGATCTTCAGCAACCTGGTGCTGCAGTGGTGCAACGACCCGGACGAGGTGCTGCGCGAGTTCCGGCGGGTGCTGGCACCCGGGGGGCTGCTGACGTTCACCACGTTCGGGCCGGACACGCTGAAGGAGCTCAGGCAGGCCTGGTCCGCCGCGGACGGCTACACGCACGTGAACCGCTTCGTCGACATGCATGACCTCGGCGACGCGCTCGTTCGAGCCGGCCTGGCGGAACCCGTGCTGGACGTCGAGCGATACACGCTGACCTACGCCGGGGTGCGCGAGCTGATGCTGGACCTGAAAGCGATGGGGGCACGAAACGCCAACGCGGGACGCCCCCGTGGCCTGACCGGCAAGCGGACCCTGGCCCGGATGGTCGAGAGCTACGAGCAGCTGCGCCGCGATGGACGCCTGCCCGCCAGCTTCGAAGTCGTCTACGGCCAGGCCTGGGGACCGGTCGCGACGCGACCACCGGCTGGCGGGGACCGGGAGGTGCGCGTCCCGGTGCAGAGGATTGGGAGAAGGGGA
>CAZKLS010000084.1:3416-12172 GCA_964553405.1 uncultured Steroidobacteraceae bacterium | reverse complement strand
CTGGCCGGTACGTCAGCCGCGGCCGGCGGCCAGGCGGCTGGGCGGGAATGCGCCGATGATCACCGGCCAGCGCATCCTGGACACGCTGTTCCCGGTGGCGCGCGGCGGTCGCGCGGCGCTGCCGGGCGGCTTCGGCACCGGCAAGACCGTGCTGCAGGAGGCGCTCGCCAAGTGGTGCGATGCGGATGTCATCGTCTACGTCGGCTGCGGGGAACGTGGCAACGAGATGGCCGAGGTGCTCGACGAGTTCCCGAAGCTCGAGGACCCGCGCACCGGCCGGCCGCTCGCCGAGCGCACCGTGATCATCGCGAATACGTCGAACATGCCGGTGGCGGCCCGGGAGGCCAGCATCTACACGGCGATCACGGTGGCGGAGTATTTCCGCGACCAGGGCCTGCACGTTGCATTGATGGCGGACTCCACGAGCCGCTGGGCCGAAGCGCTGCGCGAAGTCTCGGGCCGGCTCGGCGAACTGCCGGGCGAGTCGGGCTACCCGGCCTACCTGAGCTCGAGGCTCGCCGAGTTCTACGAGCGCGCGGCGCGGGTCGAGACGCT
Source organism: uncultured Steroidobacteraceae bacterium (assembly GCA_964553405.1). Taxonomy (GTDB): domain Bacteria; phylum Pseudomonadota; class Gammaproteobacteria; order Steroidobacterales; family Steroidobacteraceae; genus DATIRA01. Next base: position 11,617 of record CAZKLS010000084.1, on the reverse strand, counting down.
CGCCGGCAGCGAAGGATCGGTGACCGTGATCGGCGCCGTGAGCCCGCCGGCGGGTGATTTCTCGGAGCCGGTGACACTGCACACCAAGCGCTACGTGCGCTGTTTCTGGGCGCTGGACCGGCAACGCGCGCAGGCGCGCTTCTACCCGGCCGTCCATCCGCTGCAGTCGTACACGTCGGACGCCGAGGCGCTGACGGACTGGTGGAAACTGCAGGGAAACCCGGACTGGCTGGCGCAGCGCCAGCGCGTGCTCGAGCTGCTGGAGAACCAGGTCCACCTGGAGCGGATGGCACGCATCGTCGGCCGCGATGCGCTGCCGGCCCGCCAGCAGCTGACGCTGCTCTGCGCCGACCTCGTCAACGACGGTTTCCTGCGCCAGTCATCGTTCTCGAAAGTGGATCGCTACTGCTCACCGAAGCGGCAGATCGCGATGCTGGGCGTGCTGCTGCACTTCACGGACCGCGCGCAAGCGGCTGTCGAGGCGGGCGTCCCGCCGCAGCGGCTCACGGCCCTGCCGGTGCTCAGGCAGCTGCAACGGCTCGGCGAGGAATTCGGCGAGGACGACGTCCGCAAGCTGCAGCAGCTGACGCGGCAGATCGACTACGAGTTCGACGCACTGGAATCCGGAGCCGGCCATGCTCGCTGAACTCGTCTTCGAGGGCTGCGTAAACAGGATCGAGGGGCCGTTGCTGTTCGCGCGCCGCGCGGCACGGGTCGGCCTCAACGCCGCGGTGGAGGTTGAGGGCAGCGACGGCGGTACCCGGCTCGGGCGTGTCGCGGCGCTGGACGCGGAGTCGATGGTGATCGAGGTGCTGCAGTCGACCGCGGGCCTCGCGCTCGCCGACACGCGTCTGCGGATACGCCCGGAGCCGCTGCTGTTCGACGTGGGCCCGAACCTGCTTGGTCGCGTCTTCGACAGCATGGGGCAGCCGACGGACGGCGGCCCCCCGGTGGCCGCCTGCGAACGGCTGCGGATCGACGGCCGGGCGATCAACCCGGCCTGGCGGGACCTGCCGCAGGACTTCATCGAGACGGGCGTGTCCTCGATCGACCTGCTCAACAGCCTGGTGCGCGGCCAGAAGCTGCCGTTGTTCTCGGTGGGCGGATTGCCGCACGACCGGCTCGCGACCGAGATCGCGCAGCGCGCGAGGCTGCGCGACGAGCGCGGCGAAGCCTTCGCGGTCGTGTTCGCCGGCATCGGCGTGCCGCACGACACGGCGGAGCAGTTCCGCCGCTCGATGGAGGCGAGCGGCGCGCTCGGCCACACGGCGATGTTCCTGAACCGCGCCGACGAGCCGGGCATGCAGCGCCTGCTGACGCCGCGCTTCGCGCTGACCGCAGCGGAATACCTCGCGTTCGTCGAAGGCCGGCACGTGCTGGTGATCATGACGGACATGACCAACTACTGCGAGGCGCTGCGGGAGGTGTCCGCGAGCCACGGCGAGATCCCGGGCCGCAAGGGCTACCCGGGGTACATGTACTCGGACCTCGCCTCGCTGTACGAACGGGCGGGTTGCATCAAGGGCCGGCCGGGCACGCTGACGCAGCTGCCCATCCTGACCATGCCCGGCGACGACATCGGGCACCCGATCCCCGACCTGACCGGCTACATCACCGAGGGCCAGATCGTGCTCGACCGGGAGCTCGACCGGCGCGGCATCTACCCGCCGGTCAAGGTGCTGCCCAGCCTGTCGCGGCTGATGGACGCCGGCATCGGCGAAGGATTCACCGACCCGGATCACCCGGCGCTCGCGCACCAGCTGTTCGCCGCCTACGCCCGCGCGATGCGGGTTCGCGTGCTCGCGAGCGTGATGGGCGAGCAGGGCCTGCCGGAGTCGGACCGGCAGTTCCTGGCCTTTGGGCAACGGTTCGAGGAGCAGTTCCTGCACCAGACGGCGCCGCGCACGCTGGAGGACAGCCTGGCCGTCGGCTGGCAGATCCTGCGCGGACTGCCGGAGACCGAACTCACGCGCCTGTCGACGGCCCAGATCAAGCGTCACCTCGGCGAGCCGGTCGATGCCTGAGGGCGTCGGCGAAGTGCTGGCCACCCGGGTCGCCTTCCTCGAGCTGAAGGAGGAACGGCGGCTGGTGCAGGAGGGCTACGAGCTGCTCGACGAAAAGCGGATGCTGCTCGCGGGCGAGATCCTGCGGCAGCTGCGCCGGCTCGAGGTGCTCGAGCAGCAGGCACGGGCGCTCGAGGACGGTGCCCGGGCGGCTTTCGAGGCCGCGCTCGGTGTACACGGACTCGACGAGCTCACCGTCGAACCGCCGCAGCAGCTGTCGCAGTCGCTGCTGCGACGGGAGCAGCGCGGATTCCTGGGCACCCGCCTCGTCGAGGCCGAGCTGGAACTGGCCGACGAGGGCCCGGTGGCGTCCCGGCTCAGGCCGACGCCGGAGGTACGGGCCTCGGCGGCGGCTTTTCGGGAACTGATCCGGCAGCAGGCGGCACTCGCCGCCTGTGCCGGAAACCTTCGCCGGCTGATCGACGAATATGTCCGGACCGAACGCCGTGCCCGGGCGCTCGAGAAAGTGCTGATTCCCGAGATCGACTCGTCGCTGCAGTTCATCGAGGAACAGCTCGACGCGCTGGACCAGGAGGAAGCGCTGCGCGTGCGCATGGCTGGACGGCACGCGGACTGAACCACTCGGGCGCCCGCCCGCACTTGACCGCACCTCCCGCGCTCGATAGCGTGCGGCGCTCCAATCCGCCGAGACGTCAGCATGGCCAAGGAAGTCGCGACACCCATCGAACCGAGGCTCGAGGATTTCGCCGGAGGCGGTCTGGGGCAGCAGGCCCGGCGCCTGTTCCTGGCGACGCGGCCGAAGTTCCTGACCGCGTCCGTACTGCCGGTCATGGTCGGCACGGCCTGGGGTTACGCCGTCGCGGGACGGATCGACTGGATCGTCGCGCTGCTCGCGTTGCTGGCCACCGCGCTGGTGCATGCCGCCAGCAACGTGATCAACGACGTCGGTGACGATGAAACGGGCGGCGACCCGGTCAACGTCGAGCGCATCTACCCCTACACGGGCGGCTCCCGCTTCATCCAGAACCGCATCATGAGCCGCCAGGACATGAACCGCCTCGGCTGGACGCTGATCGCGCTGGCCACGGCGCTCGGCGTCGTGCTCGCGGTGCTGAAGGGTCCGCTGGTGCTGTTGTTCGGGCTCGCCGGCATCTGCATCGGCGTGCTCTACTCGATCTCGGCGCTGCGTCTGAGCGCGAGGGGCATCGGGGAGGCCTGCATCACGATCGCCTTCGGCCTGCTGCCCGTCTGCGGCGCCGCCTGGCTGCAGAGCGGCGTGCTGGACTGGGCGAGCATGCTGGTGGCCCTGCCCGTGGGCCTGTGGGTGACGCTGATCCTGCTGATCAACGAGGTGCCCGACCGGCGGGCGGACGAGGCGAGCGGCAAGCGGACGCTGGTCGTCAGGCTCGGCACCGACGGGGCACGGCAGCTGTACCGCGTGCTGCACCTGGTGGCCTTCGCCTGCCTGCTCGGGCTGTCCGTGACCGGACTGATGCCGTGGTGGGTCGCGGTCGGCGGCGCAGTGATCGCCGTTGGCGGATTCAAGGCCTCGGCCGGCATCGGCGACGTGACGGTCGGCCGCGCGGCGCTGACGAAGAGCATCGAGATGACGCTCGGGCTGCAGGCGGCGGGCTCGGTTCTGATGATCCTGGGCGCCGTGTTCGCCTGACCCACGACCCTCCAGACCCTTGAGCCAGGACGTCCGCCCGCTAAGCCTGGTTTTCGGCGCCAGCGGATACATCGGCAGCAACCTGGTGCCGGCGCTGCTCGAGGCCGGCCAGCGCGTGCGTGCCACGGCGCGAAATGTCGAGGTGCTCGAGGGCCGCAGCTGGCGGGACGTGGAACTCGTCGCTGCAGACGCGCTCGATCCGGCGACGCTCGGGCAGGCACTCGCCGGCGTGGATGTCGCCTACTACCTGGTCCACTCGATGGCGGCGGGTCGCGACTTCGGCCGGATCGACCGCGAAGCGGCGGCCAACTTCGCGGCTGCCGCGGCCGAGGCCGGCGTGCGGCGCATCGTCTACCTGGGGGGGTTGATCCCGCCGAACCCCCGCTCGGAGCACCTGCGCTCCCGGGCCGAGACCGGCGAAGTGCTGCGCCGGGGCACGGTGCCGGTGACCGAGGTCCGCGCCGGGATGATCATCGGTCCCGGCTCGGCCGCCTACGAGGTGATCCGTGACCTCGTCAACCACCTGCCCGTGATGATCACGCCGTCCTGGGTGGGTTCCCGCTCGACGCCGATCGCGCTGCCGGACCTGCTCGCCTACCTGGTCGCGCTGCCCGGGATCGACGCGGCGGCGGGCAGGATCCTCGACGTTGGCGGACCCGAGGCCGTGAGCTACGAGCAGATCATGCAGTGCTACGGCCGGCAGGTGGGTCGCAAGCCGCGAATTCTCTCGGTGCCGGTGCTCACGCCCCGGCTGTCCTCGTACTGGCTGCGGCTGATCACCTCGGTGCCGACCAACGTCGCACGGGCGCTGGTCGAGGGTCTCGAACACGATTTCGTCGCCGACGACTCGGAGATCCGCCGTCTCGTGCCGCGGCGGCTGATGGGACTCGAGGAGTCCATCCGTGCCGCGATCGAGGCGGACCGCCGTCACGAGACGACAGCGCGCTGGGTCGAGGGCGCGATCGCCTGCCGCAACTTCCGGCCCGAGTACGGGTTCTATGCGAAGCGCGCCGGGGCGACCGCGACCGGCGAGGCCTCGGCCGCGGCGGTCTTCGACGTCGTCTGCACCGTGGGTGGCGAGGACGGCTGGTTCTTTGCAGACTATCTGTGGTGGATACGCCGCGTGCTCGACTGGCTCGTCGGCGGACCGAGCTTTCGACGCAGGCGCAGGCATCCGACGGAACTGCGGGTCGGCGACGTCGTGGATTCCTGGCGCGTGATCGCGCTGGAGCCGGACCGGCGCCTGACGCTGCTGATGGAGATGAAGGCGCCCGGCGCCGGCGTGCTCGAGTTCGTGGTCAGGCCGGAACCGGAGGGCCGGGGCGCGTCGGTCAATGCGACCGCCTACTGGCACCCCGCCGGCGTGCTGGGACTGCTGTACTGGTACGTGCTGGTGCCCGCGCACCTGTTCATCTTCAAGGGCATGACGCGCTCGATCATCCGGCGGGCGACCGCGGCCGACCGCCGCTGACCGCCGCTGACCGCGCCGCTACTCGGCCTCTTCCGCCGACTCGACGCCGTGGCGCTTGCCGAAGTAGTAGCGCGCCGAGACCGAGAACACGTTCACGTCGTAATTGTACGGATCCGCGCCGAAGGCCAGCACCTGCGGCATCGTCGCCGGCTGGACGCCCGCGAGCGACCAGTCCTTGCTGTCGAACTTCTCCCACCACCAGCCGAACACGACGTCGAGTCGCTCGCTGGCGCGGTAGGTCAGGTCGGCCTTGAAGCGGTTCAGCTCGGTCTCGAGATCCGGGAACTTGCCGCCCGGGCTGAACGTCGCCACCACGTCGGTCGCGCCGTTCGACTTGCCGTAGGTGTAATCGAGCTCGAGGTCGAAGTTCGTCGCGATCGACTCGCTCCTGAAGCCGACGCCGGCCGTCGTGAACTCGTCCTCGCGCAAGGCCTTCCAGTCCGGCGAGGAGTACATCTCGCTGCCGCGCTGCCTGGCGTCGATCGTCTCGTAGCCCGCGTGCAGGTAGGCGGAATTCTTTTCGTTGAACGCATAGCCGAGGTCACCTGAGATGCGGCTCGTGCGCGCGCTCTGCAGGCCGATCTCGGACCGCGAGTAGCTGTCGTCCGCGTACAGTCCGCTGATCCCGAGCGACAGCGGTGTCTCGCCGAACGAGAAGCCGCCGAAGAAATCGACATAGCTCCGGTAGCGGTAGGCCATGTTGTACTTGCGCATCAGCGGGTTCTGCCCGTCCGGCAGCGTCGTGTCGTACTTGTCCGGGTCGCGGCGCTCCGCGCCGCCGGTGATGCGAAGATCGACGAGGCCGCCAGCGGGCCGCCAGTGAATGCGTCCCCAGCCGCCCGATTCCTCCTCGCTCTTGACGGCGACTTCCGTTCGCTCCGTGTCGACGTAGTCACCGCCGACGGCGAGACCGATGGCGTCGAAGAGCTCGTACTCGGCCGATGCGTGCAGCCGAGTCCGCTCGAAGCTGTAGCGGGGATTCTCGATCGCCGGTACCACGAAGTAGTCGCCGACGACCGGCGTCGTGAACACGCCCCGCCTGCTGCCGTTGTCGCGCTCGTCGTAGCGCACCCAGGCCTTCAGCTTCAGCTTGTCGAGCCCCGGGACGCCGCTCGTCACGCTGAAATCCGCGTGCGTCGTATCGACCTGGCCGTCGAGGTTCGAAAACGGCAGCGCGGCGACCGGCAGCGCGGAGTTGATCGTGTACGGCAGGAAGGACTGGTCCTGCTTGCCGGTGCCGGTGGCGAGATTCAGCGAAAGCACCGTGCGGTCCCAGATCCGCGCGCTGCCCGACAGCGAGATCTGCTGGTAGTCGTTGTCCGGCTCCAGCGACATCTGGCCGTAGTCGGTCTCGCCGGGCACCGGGACATAGGGATTTTCCCAGCGCAGGGAGTTCGTCTGGTTGTCGAACTTCGATGCGAAGTAGGCGAGCTCCAGGTGCCAGCGCTCCGCGCTGTAGCGCACGGCCGCATCCAGCCGGTCGGTCTGGTAGTCGATCGGCTTCATCAGCTGCGCGGTCGGAATCACGAAGCTGCCGGCGGTGATGCCGGTGCCCTCGCGATCCTCGCGATGGTAGGCCAGCGAGAACTTCCAGGCGTCGCCGGCGAAGAAGCGGCCGCCGAGCCCCCAGGTCTCGCGGTCGCTGCCGACGTCGACGTTACGCAGCGTCGACGGCAACGCGGTCATGCCGCTCGTCGTGTTCGCGTTGACCCAGCCGCCCGGGAGCGTGAGCGGGCTGCCGCCGTTGCCCCGATACGGCGTTTCGGTCGTGTCGAAGACGCGCTTCGGGATCGAGTCGTAGTCGATGAAGAAGTCGTAGCTGCCCTGCTTGCCGCCCTCGATGATGCCGGAACGGGAATCGAGCCCGAGGTCCTCGAGCGAATACTCGAGCACGTAGCCGGACTCGTGCGAGGACTTGCCCTCGGCATTCGCCAGCACGTAGCCGCCTTCCTCGTCGAGCCCGGTGTAGTTGCCGAACTTGGCCGACGAGTCGCTGACATAGATTCCGCCCAGCTCGGTCTCGGACCGGTAGCCGCGCTCGAACGGGCATTTTTCGCAGGTCCAGCCGGACGTATCCGGCCGCGCCGCCTCCTGGGCCTGCGCGGCCGAGGCGAGCACCGCCGCCACCGCGGCGGCGAGCACGGCATATCGCGGGTCGTGAGTGACTTTCATGTTCGTGTTCCGCTCCACTTTCGTGCCCATCCGGTCAGCGCATCAGGTTCGCGCCGGAGGGATGGTTCGAACCGTGCACCTGGGTGTGGCAGTTCATGCATGCGCCCAGCAGCAGGTAGGCCGAGGGCGACCCGCCGGCCAGCGATCCCGGACCCTGTGGCACGCTCGGGTGTCCCTGCTGGGAGTGACACTCCTGGCAGAGCAGCGGCGCGCGCGCCGTGAGCAGGCCCGGGTGATTCGAGCCGTGCGGCGAATGACAGTTCGTGCAGTCCTCCGGCACCGGCGCGTGCTCCCAGAGCATCGGGCCCCGCTTCTCCGCATGGCAGTCGTAGCAGGTCTGGTTCACGGTGTTGCGGACGAGCTGCGCGTCGGCCGTCGTGCCGTGCGGCTGGTGGCAGTCGCTGCAGGCCTGCTGGCCTTGGCGAACCGGATGCGAGAACGGCTTCAGGAACTGCGTCCGCTGCATCTGGTGGCAGGCATAGCAGACGTCGGGCTGGGTGCGGGTCGCGAGCACGGGGTCCTTCGCCGCGTGGCTGTCGTGGCAGTCCGCGCAGGCGACGCCCTGCTCCTCGTGCACGCCGACGTGCCAGCTCCCGCGCATCTGCTCTTCGTGGCAGCCGAGGCACATCCCGTTCTGCACGCCGACCGAAGCCTCTGAATCAGGCCCGAAGCGGATCACCGGGGGCCGGGTCTCGCCGCGCTTCACTCGCCCGGTGTGCGCGCCGCCCGGACCGTGGCAGGCCTCGCACTGCAGCTGGCCGTGCCCGAAGGGGCTGCGCGCGTCGGCTGGCTGCCCGTGCTTGTTCAGGAAGATGGCCATCACGACCGGATTGTCGTCGTGGCAGTTCAGGCAGGTGTCCGCGCC
>CAZKLS010000084.1:0-3316 GCA_964553405.1 uncultured Steroidobacteraceae bacterium | reverse complement strand
GGTCGCGGGGCGCGTTGTAGGGGAACTCCCCGACGCCGTGCACGACCTTCACGTCCGCCGTACGCCCCGGGCCGTGGCAGAGACCGCAAGTCTCGACGCCGGAGGAGACCAGCGACCCGTCCGCAGCCTTGCCGGCCGCGAAGTCGCCGCCGTTCTGCGTCATGTGAGCCGCCGCGGTGCTGCTGACGTGACACGCCGAGCAGACCGCCGTGTTCGGCGAGATCGCGACGTCGTCGGTCAGTACGGCCGGGTCGTTCGCGTCCACCGTCGTGGCGATCACACGGGCCGGATCCACCGGGTAATACGTGTTCGCCTCGTGACAACCTTCGCAGTTGTTCAGGAAGCCCGGATAGGTGAACTCGTAGGTATGCGCGCTGTTACCGAAACCGCAGATCCCGACGGCACCGATCACGCCCGAGGCATGCAGCTGGTGAGCCATGCGCTTCATGTCGATCGGAGCATCATCCGGCCCCAGCTCGTTCACGCAGGCCGAGCCCGCGACGCGCCGGTTGATGTCGGTCGCATTGCCGTTGTGGCACATCGTGCAGACTTCGACGTTGTCGGTACGGTTGTTGCCGTGGATCGAGAGTTGACTGTGGCAGTCGTCGCACTTGGCGATGTCCACGATCGCGCCATGCCGGCCCGAAGGCGTGATGACGTTGGCCACCGGGATTCGATCGGGCGTGCCGTTGCCGTCCGCGTCGACGGCCGGGTGCCCTTCGATCGCCACCGCGACGCCGGACACCCCGGCCGGGATCGCCGTCGGCGAAGTGACCTCGAAGACGTTGTTGCCGACATTGGTGGACTTGCCGAACAACGGATCGATCTGGATCGGCTGACCGGGATTCACGCCGCTGCCGACGTTGCTGAAATCAGTGTTCACGTTCCAGCCGATGTCGATCGACAGCCGGCTCGCGCCACCCGCGGCTACCGTGAAAGCCGGATCGTTCTGGATGTCGTAGGCCGCGTCGTTGTTGGTCGGGTCGGTCACCGTGAAGCGCACGACCGGGAACTCGCCCGGCGCGGTGCCGGTGACAGAGACGATGTTGAAAGCGAATTTCTCGCCGGCAACCTTGGTCGGGATCTGGTGGGCCTCCTCGATCGGGCGCACGCCGCCCGGCCGGTGGCAGTCGAGGCAGGCGGTGTCGTCGGTGAAGACGATTCCGAACGGATGCCCGCCGTTCGCCCAGTCGATGTCGTCGTGGCAGGCGCCGCAGGATGCGCGGTTCGCGACCTGGCGCCAGTTGCTGGCCTGCGGCGTGTTCGGATCGCTCTCGTTGTGGCAGGTCTGGCAGTTGCGGACGTCCTGCGGGAACACGACGTTCGAGAAATCCACCTTGCGGCCGCCGTAGCCGATGATGAAGTAGCCGTCGGCGAGGCCGACACCCATGTGGATCTTGTGGATCATCTGCTTCATGTCCACCGTGCCGCCCCAGGGCTCGTTGACGGTGTCGCCGTCGATCGAATACGGGTTGTGGCAGGTGACGCAGTAGTCGATGTCGCGCCGGTTGCCGCCGTGGAACGCCAGGTAATCGTGGCAGGCGTTGCAGGTGTCGTTGTCGACGATCTTGCGCTCGAAGGTCGGCGCGCCGCCGACGGGCACGAAGTCGGTCGGCAGGTTATTGGACGCGCGCGGGTCGCTGCGATCGATCTGGAACGCGAACCGGTGCGTCTTGGTCCCGTCGTAGGCCGGACCCGCCGGATAGGCGCCCGCGCCCGTGAGCGGCTTCGCGAACGTGTACTGGTAGGTGCCATCGCCGTTGTCGACGAACGTACCCGAGGTGCCGCGCTCGTAGGTCGCCTGTGCGTCGGGGATGCCGCCGCTCGCCGTCGTGATGTAGGACTGCCATTCGCTCGAGGCGCCCGCCGCGGGCGGCGGCGACAGCTGCGCCAGCGTGAAGCGCGTCTGGCTCGCGGGCAGCCCCTTGATGCCGATGCCCTGCTCGTCCGTCAGCTTGAACGTCACGACCGGCGCCCCGCCACCGCTCGGCACGGCAATGCTGACGATTTCCGGGTTGATCGCCCCGGCCGTGTCGATCGGGATCGACACGGAACCGCCGGACCCCGGAGGTCCCGGAGGTCCGGGAGGACCGGCCGGGCCGGCCGGGCCCTGTGCACCCGTCTTGCCGTCGTCGCCTTCACAGCCGGCCATGCCTGCGGCGGCCAGCGCGATCAGCGCAATGACCGGCAGCGAAGACAGCCGCATCGACCGCAAGATCTGCAAATTCATAGATGACTCCCTGGTCGTTCGAACGCGCTCGACTGACGGCGGCCCGCGGTATCCGCTGCCGCCCGCAAGATGATGGCAAAATCGCCGCCAATCCTATGCTTCGGTTCCCCACTATCGTATAGCGGTAAACCGAGGGGAGGCTGCCTGAAGGCGGGTGGGCTTGCAAACGGTACTTGCCGCGAGCGACGCCGGCACAGGCTCGGTCGCAGCACATGCTGGGCGCAGCTTCGACAATCGGACGGCCCGGCACCGCAGGCGGTACGGATGATTGTCCGCTAGACTTCCGCCTCCGCAGTGCTCGCTGCATTTGATTCACACGGCTCAGGAGATTTCCTCAGTGTCCAAGGCAAACATCCGTACTCCGCTCGCCCTGACCATCGCGCTGCTGCTGGCAGCCTGCAGCAAGGAAGCCCCCCCGGCCGCGGAAGCGCCCGCGGCGCAGGCGCCCGCGGCTTCCGAGGCAGCTCAGCCGCATCCTGTTCCCACGGCAGCACCGGTCGCCGACGTGGACCTGACCGGGATCGAGAAGGCGGAGGGTGGCAAGACCGTCGCCGAAGTGTTCGCCGAGAAGGAACAGCTCGGAGGCACCAACGTCGTCATCCGCGGCAAGGTCGTCAAGACCAACGCCGGAGTGATGGGTAAGAACTGGCTGCACGTCCGTGACGGCTCCGGCGCGGAGGGCACGAACGACCTCACCGTGACCACCGCCAGCGTGCTGCCGGAAGTCGGCAGCACCGTCGTCGTCAGCGGTCCGCTGACGCTCGACAAGGACTTCGGCATGGGCTACCGGTACGACGTCATCATCGAGGATGCGGAAGTAACCGTCGAGTAAGCCCGCTCGCCGAGCCGTCCGCCGATTCGGGACGGCCGGGTCCGCCGGCCGTCCCTCCGAACAAACCCCTGTTCTCGCAAGCAAAAAAGATGGGCCCTCGAAAGGGCCCATCGCAGTTAGAGAGTCTTCTCCGTGGATCGAGGCGGGCCCGGAGGCCCGCCTCTCTCGCCTTTGGCTCAGTAGAGCATCAGCTCAATTCGCCGCGTCGATGATGGTCTGACGGCCATCGTCGAAGGTCGTCGGCGTCCAGCCGT
>CAZKLS010000083.1:10362-12314 GCA_964553405.1 uncultured Steroidobacteraceae bacterium | reverse complement strand
CCTCGATCTCGCTGGTCTTGACCACGTCATCGGTCAGTGCCGCCAGGCTCGCCTGATCGCGCAGGGCCATGCCGACATCGGCCAGGCGTCCCATCAACAAGCCCTGGGCACGACTGACCTGGGCCATGGACTCGGCCAGCGACGCGAGGTCGAAGCGCCAGGCCGGCCAGTCGCTGGCCTGCCAGATGTACCTGTAATTACCGCTATTCATGCGGAGATTATCCTCGGCAATTTCCGGGGACGCAAGCTATTCACCGCATATTTCACGGCGAATATGGACGTCATTCGCCGCATGGTCGATCGCAGCGTCCCCTCTTCCCAGTCCCCGCCTGAGCCCGCCAGAATCCGGCCGTGACCACTCGCAAGCCCGTGAACCCCAACCAGGCCCGCCTCGACCGGGTCGTAGCCGACGCCCGCAAGGCGCGCGACGCGCGCGAGCAGAGCTACCGCGGCCAGGCCCTGAAGATGTTCCCCTGGATCTGCGGCCGTTGCGCGCGCGAGTTCGATCACACCAACGTCCACCAGCTCACGGTCCATCACCGGAACCACGATCACGACCACAACCCGCCGGACGGCAGCAACTGGGAACTGCTCTGCCTGTACTGCCACGACAACGAGCACCAGCGCCAGCTCGAGGCCGCGCATTCGTCCCTCGAACGAGACGCCCCGGCCGCCGGCGCCACCCACACGCCGTTCGCCGACCTGGCGGCGCTGCTGAAGCGCGAGGACTGAATGGACGCGATGCCGGTACCGCGCGAACCCGGCGTCGGCGGCTACTACAGGATGACAAGCATGCAGAAAGACCATTTCGCGGACAAATCCTCAGACTGGGACATCCGCCCGGTTCCGTTGCAGATCTCGGCGGCGGTCGGGCCGCTGCTGCGCGCGAGCCTGGACTGGCATGACGGGATGCGAGTCATGGACTTCGGCGCCGGCACGGGCCTTCTCACATCGCACGTCGCGCCGCTGGTCGCGAAAGTGATCGCTGTCGATACCTCGCCCGCGATGCTGGAGTCCCTCGCCCAGAAGCAGGAACTGCGGGGCGTGGTCGAGCCGCGTTGCCAGGACATCCTGATCGATCCGCTCGGCGAGCGGTTCGACGCCATCGTCAGCGCGATGGCGCTGCATCACGTGCCGGACACCGACCGGCTGCTCGCCCGCTTCCACGAGCATCTGAAGCCCGGCGGCCAGCTCGCGCTCGCGGATCTCGACACCGAGGACGGGAGCTTCCATCCGCCGGACACCGAGGGCGTGTTCCACCACGGCTTCGATCGCGAAGAGCTGGCGAGCAAGCTCGAGGCGGCCGGATTCGATGCGGTGCGTTTTCAGACCGCGGCCGAGGTCACACGCGAGGACGGCCGGAGCTACCCCGTGTTCCTCGTGACGGCGAGAGCGCAGACCGCGCGCTAGCGACCCCCCGCTGGGCTGCGATGTGCATGACGAGGGCCGGCAGTACGATCTCGCCTCCCTGACCGTATTTACCGTTTCCCGCACACGACGCGACGGGCACGGCAAAGGCCGTACCCGAACCGTCACCCGCCCAGGAAATCGGTCTTCCCGATCGCGAGCCCGTTGTGCCGCAGGATGTCGTAGGCGGTCGTCACGTGGAAGAAGAAATTCGGCAGTACGAAGCCCGAGATGTAGCTGCTGCCGGTGAAGTCGATCGCATGCGGCCCCAGCCGCAGCTTGATCTCCCGCGTCTCGGCTCCCTCGAAGTCCTGTGGCGAGAAGCTCGACAGGTAGTCGATTGCCTTGCGGATGCGCCCGTGCACGTCCGCGAACGTCTTCTCCTCGTCCGGCCACGATGGCACGTCGCGCCCGGCCAGTCTCGCCGCGGCACCCTTCGCCGTGTCGGTGGCCACCTGGATCTGGAAGATGAACGGTCGCATGTTCGGATAGAGCCGCGCGTGCAGCAGCGTGTCGGCATCCAGGTTGTCGTCGCCCGCAACGTA
>CAZKLS010000083.1:0-10262 GCA_964553405.1 uncultured Steroidobacteraceae bacterium | reverse complement strand
TGATCGCCTACCCGTCCTAACGGCCGAGGGCTTTGCGGTACAGTACGGAAGTGCACTGACGACAGGAGTGCTTGGAGAGCAATGAGCAAGGAACCGATTACCGGAAAAAAGGCAGGCTGGGCCTTCCTGGCCATCGGAATCGCAGTGATCGCGCTGGCCGCGTTGGTGCAGAAGCGCAATCAGGACTTCTATGCCAGCGCCAGCGTCACGAAGGGCGTGATCACCAAGACCGAGCTCAGGGACAAGAACGCGACCAACCAGAAACGGAGAGCCTACTATTCCTTTGAGGTGGCTGGCGCCGAGTACCAGAGTTCGGATGACCTGAGCAGCCTCGCATTGGGTGAACTGGGCGTCGGGGATGCTGTGGAGGTCCTATACGCCCCCGACAACCCCGGCCGATCGGAACTCGCCGCGGATCGCGAAGGTCCCCCCTGGATTTTCTACATCGTCGGCGCCGTGTGCTCGCTGATCGGAGTGATGGGGATACGCCGGGGCTGATGCGCTACCGCAGCCGGTAGACGTAGGTCACCCCCAGCGAATCGAAATCGCCGCCGGCCTCGGTGACGATGCCCTTCACGTAGGACAGTTTCAGGCCGTGGCGCGCGGCAAAGGGCCAGGCCAGCGAGAAGCCCATCCGCGAGTTACGCTGGAAGTCGGCACTGCGCTTGTCGTCAATGATGGTACGGCCGCCGATGTAATAGTTCGCATCGATGGAGGCCCAGAGGCCCGGACGGAAGCGGCGGATCAGGCTGAGGTCCAGCGCGGTGATCGGCTCCTGCTCGCGCGTCGCGCCCAGGAACTCGTCGTTGTCCGTGAAGAACCAGGTACCGATCGCCGTTTCCAGCACCCACTTGCGCCGGATCGGATACGAGTAACCGAGCCGTGCCCGGACGGCCCAGCGGTTGGTCCCGATGTTGATCAGCCGGTCGGCGTCGTACTGGCCGGTCGGCGCCACCACCTTGAGGCTGGCCGCGAGTATCGGCCGCGGCTGCTGGCGGAACGCCTGGAAATCCTCCACCGACATCGCCGGCGCGCCGGAGAGATTGACCGACAACTCCATGGCGAAGTCGCCCCAGCCGTCAACGTCCCTGCGCGCGGGCAGCCCGTCCACTTCACCGCGAGTACGGCCAAGGGTGCGCGGCAACTCGAGCTGCAGGTTGCTGGTACGGCCGAACAGGTCCAGCGTCTCCTGCCACGCCAGCACGCCGATCTGTATGTCGGACTCGACGCCGATCAGCGGCAGCGACGGATCCGTGACGACATCGCCGGTCTGGTACGCATAGGCCACCACGAGCAGCGAAGTCCCGGTCGGCGCGGGCCAGTAGGCGCGCGGAGTGAGCTGCTGCGCCAACGCGCTCCCGGACGCGAGCAGCAGCGTCAGCGCAACGAAAGCACGGTATGCGGTGTTGCCTGGCAGCCGCTTCGCGTGCCGGGCCGCCGTTGGCCGGGCATGCGTCCGGCCGCCGGCGCTGTCGTGCCGCGGCGGCGGCAGGCAGCAGCGACCCGCTGGACCTAGTTGCCGCACTCCGCGATTTCGTCCTCGGTCAGACCGAGGTCGCGGGCCGCGTCGGCGAGGTCCGCGGCCGTCGCATTGGCCGCGTAGAGATCGTTCATCGTCCTCGCGATGTCGGTCTCGCCGAGCATCGACGCCGCGCGGCCCACCGCACCGAGCAGCTTGCCCATGCCTCGCTTCTTCTGCTGCGCGGCCTGCGCCTGCTGGATTTTCTCCTTCAGGCACGCCTCCTGCGCGGCCTTCGCAGTCTCGGGGCTCTGAGGGACTGCGGCGACGGCCGCCGGAGCTGCCGTGGCCGCCGGCGCGGCGCTCAGGCCGGTCGGCGCGCACGGTCCGCCCGCCTGACCCGCGGGCGCTGGCGCGGGATTGACGACGATCTGCTGCACCTCGGTCGTCATCTCGAAGGCGCCGCCCGAGGCCATCTGCTTCATCATCGCCATCTGCGGCCCCATCTGCTGCATGACCATCTGGCGTTGTGCCGGCGGCAGCTCCGCGAGCTGCTTATCCATCTCGGCGATCTGCTTCTGCGCATCGGCCATCTCGGCGCGCTGCGCGGCATCGAGCATGCCCGAGAGCCGCATCACCTGGTGGTAGGACTCGTACATCGTGCTGCCCGGTACCGTCCGATAGTCCCGGTCGAACCTCTCGATCGTGATCGGCCGCGACTCGGATCCCGACTTGGCCACGCCGTCGATCTTCATCCGCAGCGGCACGTGCTCGCGCGTGTCCACCCACAGGTTGATCGTGTTAAGCGTGAACTCCTGGCCGTCGGCCTGCTGGGTCCGGTTGAGGCCATCGGCCACCAGGTGAAAGGCCTCGCGGCCGTCGACCGATTCCCGGCCGACCAGCTTCGCACGCCTCGCGAATTCCTCGATGTCCTGCGCCGAGGCCACCGCCTCCGCCCGCCCGTCGCTCTGGTTGCGCTCGGCCTCGGCGCCTGCGCGGGCGAAGTCCGCCACGCCGCCCATCATCACACGAGGGTCCATCGTGGCCCAGGGATCCGAGCCCGTCGCCTTGAGCAGCCCCGGCGGCAGGCCGGCCTGCTGCAGTCCTTTTTCGTACTCGTCACCGAGCCCGGCACCCAGCATCTCGGCGCCCATCGCGTAGGTGTCGAGGAAGCTCGCGCACTCGCCGGAGCCGCTCCTCTGTCCGACGAGGCGGAAGGCGGGCGAGGTCTTGCCGTCCGCGCCCTGGATCTCGAATCGCTCGTAGGTCTGCGTGATGCGATTGCCCATCACGAACTGGTCCACGGCATAGCTGTTGACGCCGCTCCAGCGGGCAATCTGCTTCTCCCCCATCGTGCGCATGATCGAGCGCGCGTCCTCCGCCATCACCGCGGCCGGCATCACCAGCAGCAGCGCCGGCACCAGGCTGACTGTCTTTCGCATGGCTAATCGTCCTCCCGGCCAGGTCCCGCAGCCAGCACGACGGGCGCGAGATCCGGGCCACGACTCCCGGGGTTGTTCACTCAGCCGTATTTCGTCGGCTTGCGCGAACCATACCTGCCGCGAGCCTGCGCGACAATATGCTGCCCGGATCCCATGGGAAAAAGCCCGGGACATCCTGTAATCCAGACCGGGTTGTCATACGATGTTGCGCTGTCGAAGCGCGTCCGCCGGGGTTGCGCCCTGAGGGAGGATCCGACATGACGAAGACACTCTGCACAGCGGTCATTGGCACGCTGCTGCTCGCGCCGTCGGCGGGCGCGGTCGAAGCCCTGACGACGGCCGAGCTGGTGTCGCACTGCGAGAAGTACCACGACGATACCGCGTCCGAGGACCGGGTATTCTGCATTCGTTACATCCAGGGATTCATCGACGGCGCCGTGGCCACCGACGACAGGGTCCTGAGCAACGTGGCCGGCGAATACGAACGGGAAGAGACGTTCAGCGAGCGTGCCATGCGCACCCGCCTGGGCACCCGCTACGAGCGGTACGGCGCGACGTCCTACGCCGGGTACTGCCTCGGCGACCCGGTTCCGCTGCAGGAGGTGGTGGAGCACGTGGTAAAGGACTCCGCCGACCCGAAGCTGGCCGCAGCCCATCTGCTCGCGCGCGAACTCGTCTACGCGACGCTGCTGACCCACTACCCCTGCGAATGATCCGCAGGACGACACGTTTCCGTCATGAACCCGAGCCGTAACGAACCGGAAACCGCCGCCGCGATGCACTGGACGCGGTACGCGATCCTCGGCGCCGTGCTGATGCTGGCCTGGGTGCTGTGGTCCGGTTACCTGAAACCGCTGCTGCTGGGCCTCGGCGTCTTCTCCAGCGCCCTCGTCGTCTACCTGGACTACCGGATGCGCCTGAAGGACACGCACTTCCTGGACGGCCGGTTCCTGCTGCGACTGGTGCGGTACTGGGGCTGGCTGGCCCGGGAAGTGCTGCGTTCGAGCCTCGACGTGACCCGCATCGTGTTGAGCCCGCGACTGCCGATCAGCCCGACGGTCGCCGAGTTCAAGACCCGCTGCACGCTGGCGACCGACCGGGCGCTGCTCGGCAACTCGATCACGCTGACGCCAGGCACGCTGACGATCCAGATCGTGGACGGGCACTTCGTCGTCCATGCCCTGACCGAGTCGGGCGCGCGCGACGTGCTGAGCGGTGAAATGGACCGTCGCGTGGCGGCGTTGAGGGACGATTGAGATGTACTTCGCCGTTGCGCTCGCGCTGGTCGTGACGATGGCGCTCGCGCTCGCCAGGGCAGTGATGGGCCCGACCGTCTACGACCGCGTGCTGTCGGTCAACATGTTCGGCACGAAGACCGTGCTGCTGCTCTCGGTGATCGCCTTCCAGTACGGGCGTCCCGACTTCCTGGACCTTGCGCTCGCGTACGCGCTGATCAACTTCATCGGCGTGCTGGCGGTGCTGGAGTTCTTCCGCTCGCGCGCGCAAAGGCGCGCGCAGGAAGAAGAACCGGAGGAACCGGCCCGATGAAGCTGCTGCTCGACGTGCTGAGCTGGGTGCTGCTGACCGCCGGCGGCGGGTTCGTGCTGGTGGGCGGCATCGGCGCGCTGCGCATGCCCAACCTGTACACGCGCATGCATGCCGCGAGCGTCACGGACACGATGGGCGCGGTGCTGGTGATCGCGGGCGTGATGATCCAGGGCGGTCTGTCGCTGGTGACCGTGAAGCTGGCGGCGATCCTGCTGTTCCTGCTGGTCACCAGCCCGACCGCGTCCTACGCGCTGGCCAACGCGGCGCTGCTGGCCGGCATCAAGCCGAGCGCGGGCAGCGCAGCCGACCTGGAAGACCCGACGTGACCGTCCTGTTCGGCGTTCTGCTGCTGACCTTGCTGGTGATCACGGCCGTGGCCATCGTCCGGACGCGGAACCTGTTCGTGGCGGTGATGCTGCTCGGGATCTTCAGCCTGCTGATCGCCGCCAACTTCTTCATCCTGGACGCGGCCGACGTCGCGCTGACCGAGGCCGCGGTCGGCGCGGGCATTTCCACCGTGCTGTTCCTCGGCGCGCTGGCGCTGACCTCGGAGTCGGAACGCGCGCCGACGCCGCACCGTTGGCTGTCGCTGGCAGTCGTGGTCGCCGCGACGCTGGTCGTGCTCTATGCAACGTTCGACAAGCCCGCGTTCGGGGACCCGGGCGCACCGGTTCACCAGCACGTCGCACCCTGGTACCTGGAGCAGACGCCGGAGCTTGTCGATATCCCGAACGTCGTCACTGCCGTACTCGGGAGTTTCCGCGGCTACGACACACTGGGCGAAGTGTTCGTCGTGTTCACGGCCGGCATCGGCGTGCTGTTCCTGCTATCGGGCCGGCGCAGAGGCACGGGCGAGCAGGTTCAGGACTCGGCGCCGGCGCCCTCCTCGGGCCTCAGGAGCCACGTGATCCCGCTGGTCGTCAGCCGCCTGTTGACGCCATTCATCCTGTTGTTCGGCCTGTACGTCCAGTTCCATGGCGAATACGGCCCGGGCGGCGGCTTTCAGGCAGGCGCGCTGATCGCCGCAGCGTTCATTCTCTATGCGCTGGTCGAGGGCGAGCAACGCGGCCTCGAGGTGCTGCCGCAGCGCGCGCTGACCGCGCTGATGGTCGGCGGCGCGCTGCTCTATGGCGCCGTCGGCGTGCTGGGCATGCTGCTCGGCGCCGATTTTCTCGACTACTCGGTGCTGGCCTCGGACCCCGTCAGTGGACAGCAGCTCGGCATCCTGCTGATCGAGGCCGGCGTCGGCATGACGGTCACCGGCGTGCTGCTCAGCATCTTCCACGCCTTCGCGGCCAGGGACCGCGCCTGATGGAATTCCTCGGCCTCTACCACTACTGGGTCTTCGTCGTGCTGCTGATGATCGGCTTCTATGCCGTCGTCGCCAAGGTCAACCTGATCAAGAAGCTGATCGGGCTTTCGATCTTCCAGTCGGCGGTATTCCTGCTCTACATCACGATGAGCAAGGTCAGCGGGGGGACGGCGCCGATCTTCAGCGAGCAGGTCTCCGGCGTGCTGTATTCGAACCCGCTGCCGCAGGTGCTGATCCTGACCGCGATCGTGGTCGGCATCTCCACGACGGCGCTCGGGCTCGGGATCGTCGTGCGAATCAAGGAGGAGTATCGCTCCATCGAGGAGCACGAGATCCAGGAGCTCGATCGTCAATGACCGGCCTCGAGGCCCATCTGCCGGTACTGCAGGTCGTGGTGCCGCTGCTGGTCGCGCCGCTGGTCGTGCTGCTGCATCCCCGCGGGCTGGCCTGGGCCGCAGCCGCCGTAGCCAGCGCCGCGGCGTTCCTGATCGCGGTGCAGATGTCCGCCGGCGTGCTGGCCGGCCACGTGTACCGGTACGCGCTCGGTGGCTGGCCGGCGCCCTATGGCATCGCGCTCGAGGTCGATGCGTTCAGCGCGCTGCTGCTGCTGATCCTGACCGGCGCCTCGACGCTGGCGCTCGCGGCGGGGCGGCCCAGCCTCGACCGGCAGATCGAGCCGCATCGGCAACCGCTGTTCTTCTCGGCCTGGCTGCTGGCGCTGGCCGGCATGGCCGGCATCCTGGTGTCGGCGGATGCGTTCAACATCTTCGTGTTCATGGAGATCTCGTCGCTGGCCAGCTACGTGCTGGTCGCCGGCGGACCCGACCGGCGGGCGCTGCCCGCGGTGTTCAAGTACCTGATCATGGGCACCGTAGGCGCCACGTTCTACCTGATCGGCGTGGGGCTGATCTACATGATGACCGGCACGCTGAACCTGGCCGACATGGAGCTGCGGATCCACGAGGTGGGGGACCAGCGGCCGATCCTGGTGGCAGCGGGCTTCATCACGATCGGCCTGGCGTTGAAGGCGGCGCTGTTCCCGCTGCACGTATGGCTGCCCAACGCATACACGTTCGCGCCGCACGCCGTCAGCGTGTTCCTCGCGGCCTGCGCGACCAAGGTGTCGCTGTACGTGCTGCTGCGCTTCGATTTCGTCGTGTTCCAGGGCAACCTGGCCGGTCACGATGCGCAGTTCGCGGCTTTCCTGATGCCGCTCGCCGTGCTGGCCATCCTGGTCGGATCGGCGGTGGCGCTGTTCGAGGCCAACATCAAGCGCCTGCTGGCCTATTCATCGGTCGCGCAGATCGGTTACATCGTGCTGGGTGCGAGCCTGGTCAGCGTGCCGGGACTGACCGCCGGGTTGCTGCACATGTTCAACCACGCGCTGTCGAAGGGCGCGCTGTTCATGGCTGTGATGTGCCTCAGCACGCGGCTGCAGGGCCTGGACCTGCAGGATCTCGCGGGCTCGGCACGCCGGATGCCCTGGACGCTCGCGGCGCTGCTCGTCGCCGGGCTCAGCCTGATCGGCGTGCCCGGCACGGCCGGCTTCGTCAGCAAGTGGTACCTGTTGACGGCCGCGCTGCAGCAGGGTCCGCTCGGGTGGCTGCTGGTGGCCGTGATCGTGCTCGGGTCGCTGATGGCCGTGGTGTACGTCTGGCGCATCGTAGAGGCTGCGTGGTTCCGGGAAGCACCTGCCGGCGCGAGCGCCGCCGTTCGAGGTGAGGCGCCGATCGCCATGCTGGCGCTGACCTGGCTGGCCGCCCTGTCCAACGTCTGGTTCGGGCTGTTCACGCAGCTGCCGCGTGAGCTCGCCACGACCGCCGCGACGATCCTGCTCGGGCACCTGCCGTGAGTCCACAGAGCGCCATCCTCGCCGCGCTGGCGGTGCCACTCGTAGGCGCGCTGCTGATCGGCCTCGCAGGTCGGCTCAACGACAACCTGCGCGAGGCCGTGACGCTGCTGACGGCGCTCGCGCTGATCGCCTGTGTCTGGAGCCTGTTGCCGGAGATCTTCGCCGGCGAACGGCCGGGCCTGCGTATCGGCGAGGTCCTGCCCGGGATCGACATCGCGTTTCGGGTCGAGCCGCTCGGGATGCTGTTCGCGTCCATGGCCTCGGGGCTCTGGCTCGTCAACTCGATCTACTCGATCGGCTACATGCGCGGCAACCGGGAGAAGAAGCAGACGCGCTTCTACGTGATGTTCGCGGTCTCCCTCGCCGCGACGATGGGAATTGCGTTTTCGGCCAACCTGTTCACGCTGTTCCTGTTCTACGAGATGCTGACGCTGTCGACGTACCCGCTGGTGTCGCACAAGGGCGACGCCGCCACGGTTCGCTCGGCACGCGTCTATCTCGGCATCCTGATCTCGGCATCGATCGGCCTGCTGCTGCCGGCGATCATCTGGACCTACGCGGCGACCGGCACCGGCGACTTCACCGAAGGCGGCATCCTGCGCGGGCACGTCGAGGGACCGCAGGTCGGCCTGCTGCTGGGGCTGTTCGTGTTCGGCGCCGCCAAGGCGGCGGTGATGCCGGTGCACCGCTGGCTGCCGGCCGCGATGGTGGCGCCGACGCCGGTCAGCGCGCTGCTGCACGCGGTGGCCGTGGTCAAGGCCGGCGTATTCACGATCCTGAAGGTCATCGTCTACGTGTTCGGCGTGGACTACCTGTTCTCGGAGCCGAGCAGCGGCTGGCTGTTCTACGCCGCCGCCTTTACGATCCTGGCGGCCAGCGTGGTGGCGCTGCGCCAGCAGAACCTGAAGCGACTGCTCGCCTACTCCACCGTGTCACAGCTGTCGTACGTGGTGATGGCTTCGGCCATCCTGAAGCCGCTGGCCGAGGTCGGCGCGGCGATGCACATGCTGGCGCACTCGTTCGGCAAGATCACGCTGTTCTTCGCGGCCGGCTCGATCTACACCGCGTCGAAGAAGACCGAGCTGGGCCAGTTGTCCGGCATCGGCCGGCGCATGCCGGTGACGATGGCGGCGTTCACGATCGGCGCGCTGAGCATGATCGGCGTGCCGCCGACGGCAGGGTTCGTGTCGAAATGGTACATCCTGGCCGGCGCGTTCCAGTCGGACAACTACCCGGCGCTGGCCACGATCATCCTCAGCACGGCACTGAACGCGGCCTACTTCCTGCCGATCATCTACATGGCCTGGTTCGGCCGGGACGCGACGCCCGCCGGCCAGCAGCACGGCGAGGCGCCGTTCGCGATCCGGCTGGCGCTGACCGTGACCGCCGTGCTGACGCTCGCGCTGTTCGTCTACAGTGCGCCGGTCTACGAACTCGAAGCGCAACTCGTCAGGGGGCAGCCTTGAACCCACGACCGGACAACGAACGCCGCCAGGCAGACCTGCCGGGACCCGGCGAGCGGCCGGTGGACGACGCCTGGCTGGCACGCTCCTCGACGATCCGCCTGTTGTGGCGGGTCTTCATCGCGTTGCTGGTGCTGGTGGTAATCGCGCAGCTGCTATACCCGGTAAAGGGCAAGTTCGGCGTGGATGGCTGGCTCGGTTTCGGCGCCGTCTTCGGCTTTCTCTCGTGTCTCGGGATGGTGCTGGTCGCGCAGGCTCTCGGCTCTGTCGTCAAGCGGGACGAGAACTACTACCGGAGGCGTGACGATTAACCCGCTGCTGCACCCTGCCCTGTTGATGATGCTCGGCGCGCTGCTGATCGGGCCCGCCCGCGGCCCGCTGCGCAGCGCGCTCGTGCTGCTGGTGCCGCTGGGCGCTCTCGCGCTGATCTGGCAGGTGCCCGACGGCGTCCAGATGAGCGCCCCGTTCCTGCAGTACCCGATCGAGCTGATCGAGGGCGGTCCAGTGCGGCGCCTGTTCGCCACGATCTTCGCGCTGATGGCCTTCGCGGGCGGACTGTTCGCCTTCCGCCAGGCCCGCTGGTTCGAGCTGGCCGCTGCGTACGCCTACGCCGCCGGCGCGATCGGTGTCAGCTTCGCCGGGGACCTGATCACGATGTTCCTGTTCTGGGAACTGATGGCGCTGTTTTCGACCGTCGTGGTGTGGTCCGGCGGCACGCCGGGCGCCCGCGCGGCCGGCATCCGCTACGCGATCATGCACCTGCTCGGTGGCGTGATCCTGAAGGTCGGCATCGAGGGCGTGATGATCCATACCGGGTCGATCGACGTGCGTCCGATGCTGGCCGACAGCTTCGACCACTGGATGATCCTGGTCGGCATCCTGATCAACGCCGCCGCGGCACCGTTCTCGCCCTGGCTCTCCGACGCCTACCCTGAGGCCAGCCCGACCGGCTCGGTGTTCCTGTCGGCATTCACCACGAAGACCGCGGTGCTGGCGCTGATCCTGCTGTTCCCGGGTGAGCCAGTGCTGATCGGTGTCGGCCTGTTCATGGTGATGTACGGCATCATCTACGCGCTGCTCGAGAACAACATCCGCCGCATCCTGGCCTTCTCGATCGTCAACCAGGTCGGATTCATGGTCTGCGCGGTCGGCATCGGCACGCCGCTCGCGATCAACGGCGCGGCGG
>CAZKLS010000082.1:0-12326 GCA_964553405.1 uncultured Steroidobacteraceae bacterium | reverse complement strand
GAGCAGCGAGAAGGCGGACGTCATCGCGCGTGGCTGGCGCGAGGTGCTGAGCGCATTCCCCGGGCAACTGATTGGGTCCTACGTGTTCTTCTGGGGCCAGAAGCAGGAGCGCACGCCGACGTGGTTCGGGCTGCTGCTCGAGGGCGGCGAGCAGACCGAGGCGGTCGACGTGATGCAGTTTGCGTGGAACGGCAGCTGGCCGGCGGACCGCACGCCGCGTGTCGACGCGATGCGGCTCGACGGCAAGGGGTCACGCGAAAGCGTCACGCTGGTCGCCGGGCGGACCTACGAGGTCGCCCTGGACGTCGTCGACCCCGACGGCGATCCGCTGCGCTTCCGCTGGGAAGTAAAGCCCGAAAGCGACGCCATCCAGGAAGGCGGTGACTTCGAGGCATGCATTGCGAGCCTCGAGGGCATCGTAGAGGACCCTTCAGCCGCCAGGACCGCGATCACAGTGAAGGCGCCCGGCCGGTACCGCCTCTTTGCCTACGCGTTCGACGGCCAGCGGCACGCCGCGCACGCGAACATCCCGTTCCTGGTCGAGCCGGGGGACCGGCAATGATGCGCGGCGGGATACTCGCGCCGGTCCTGCTTGCGGTGGCAGGCGGCTGTGGCAGTGACGGCCAGGCATCGCCCGAGCAGGGGATCGACGTGCGCCCGTTGCCGGCGCTGTGGCAGAGCGGCGAAGCGATGGCCGTCAGCTATTCCGGGTTTCGTGACGGCCAGCACCCGGACCGCGGTGATGGCGCCGTGAACCCGACCGAAGCGGAGGTCCTCGAGGACCTCGGGATCCTGGTCGGCGCCGGTTTCGGGCTGATCCGCATGTACGACAGCCGCGACAACACGCGGACCACGCTTCGGCTGATCCGCCGGCACCACCTGCCGGTCCGGGTCGTCCTCGGCATCTGGCTGGACGCCGAGCTGAGCAATCACGAAGGATGCCCCTGGCTCGTCGAGCCGATCCCGGCGGAGGAGCTGGCTGCGAACGCACGGGCGAACGCGCAGGAAGTGCTGCGTGGCATCGAGCTGGCCCGCGAGTTCGAGGACATCGTCGTGGCTGTCAGCGTGGGGAACGAGGCGCTGGTCGACTGGACCGACCACCTGGTGCCGGTCGACCGGGTCATTTCTTACGTCCGGCAGGTGAGGGCCGCCATTCTCCAGCCGGTCACCGTGGCCGACAGCTATCCCTGGTGGAGGCAGCACGGCTCCCGGCTGGCCACGGAAGTGGACTTCGTAGGCGTGCACACGTATCCGATCTTCGAGGGGCAGACGATCGACTCGGCAATCGCGTTCATGGCCAGAGGTATCGAGGAGACCCGCGCGGCCCTGCCCGACAGGCCGCTGGTCGTGCTCGAGGCCGGCTGGCCGACGACCGCGAGCGAATTCCCGGACCAGGCGAGTGAGGCGAACCAGCACCGGCATTACCAGGAGCTCCGGGAGTGGGCCGCCGGAAGCCGGACGACGGTGTTCTACTTCGAAGCTTTCGACGAACCCTGGAAAGGCAACCCGGACGACCCGCTCACCGTCGAGAAGCACTGGGGTCTATATGATGTGCGCCGCGCGCCGAAGGCGGCGATGAAGTGAAGGGCGCGGGCGCCTGCGGCACGCACGGGGCGCGCCTTGAGCCACTCCGATGCTGCTTCATCGGGTCGGTACAGGCCCGGTCGACTCGCGGATCCGGATCGTCGCGGGAACGACGAATGTTCCGCTCGGTGGCTCGGACCTGTGCAGCGACTGGATCAGTGCCAGGGCCGCATGTTCGGCCATTGCCACGAGCGGCTGCCGGATCGTCGTGAGCGACGGGCAAAGCTGACTGGCAAGCGAGATGTCGTCACAGCCCGCCACCGACAGCTGGGCTGGCACGGCAATTCCCCTGAGCGTCGCCGCTCGCAGCACGCCTGCCGCCATGTCGTCGTTGGCCGCGAAGATCGCGGTCGGTCGCTCCGCCAGCTGGAGCAGGCGCTGTCCCGCCGCCTCTCCGGAGCCGAACGAGTTGTCTCCCTGCCCGACCAGGCTTTCATCGAAGCTGAGGCCGCTCTGCTCCAGGCCGTCCAGGTAGCCCGTGTAACGGTTGCCGACGGCCTTGTGGCTCGGGTGACCCTTGATGAAGGCGATCCGGCGGTGCCCCAGCGAGGCGAGGTAACGCGTCATCTCCGCGCTGATCTCCCGGTCGTTGGTGGCGACCGAGTACTGCTGGCCATTCCCGGTGCCCGGAGAGAGCCGAACCATCGGCGTGCCGGTCGAGGAGATCGCGCGCACGATCCGCGGCATGTTCGACAGCGGGGCAGCGACGACGATTCCGTGCGGACGTGCATGCTCGATCAGTGCCCTCAGTTCCCGCGCGATGGTCGGGCTCTGGCAGTTGCACGGATGGATCAGGAAGCGGTAGTCGGCTTTCTCGCAGGCACGCAACACGCCCGTCTGCATGCGGATGATGTAGCCGGAGCTCGGAATCTCGTACGCGCTCGGGTCGTCGTAGACGAGTGCGATCACCCGCGCCCACTGGCTCGCCAGGTTCCGTGCCGAGAGGTTCGGACGGTAGTGGAGCCGGGCGATGGCTCGCTCGACCTTCGCCCGCGTGGCGTCCCTGACGTTGGGCTCCTGGTTGACGACACGCGAAACGGTCTTGATCGACACGCCGGCCAGTTCAGCCACGTCGTCAATGGTTGCTCTGGCTGTGGGTTCTTTGTCCGACTTGGCACGCATCGTGAAATTGCCGTGTGAATGGTGTTCAGTCCTCGTCGACGGCGCTGTCAGAACGCAGCGGTACGTCGCCGTGTTCGGCCGGCGTCGATGGCGCCGGCAAAGCACGAGACGGGCCGACTGCGTCCGGTGCCACGCTGTCCTGTCGGGCTCTCACGGGCTCTCGTCCAGCACGAGCTTCCCGAAGATGTCCGCGTCTATCCAGCCCCGGTCCGTCGGGCCTGAAGTCACGGCCTCGGAGCCGATGAAGTTCTCGCGCAGCTCGGAACCGTCGTTGTCACAATAGGCGACCATCAGCCCCAGTACCTTGCCGGCCGACAGCCGCACCGGCTCGTTATCCGTGGCGTCGTCCCGGTAGGAGTCGGGATAGACGTCGATGGCCAGCTCCCAGATCACCTTGTCGCCCTGCTGCCGCCAGCGGCTCTGCACGTGATGCGAGTAGCTTCGAGCGGCCTCGTCGGTGCCGATGTCGATGGACTGGTTGTCGAGCGAGACGTGATAGGCGAAAGCATTGTGATTGTACTGGTGGTTGCCGCCCGAGAAGTCCTCGTCGAGGAAGATCTCCAGGCAATCGTCGTCCCAGTACTGGACCAGCGGGTCGCGATGACTGTCGAAAAGAATGTCGTCGACGATCTCGACCAGGATGTAGATGCGCTCCGGAGTCCAGGCCACCTTGAAGCGACCCTGGAAGTCGGAAGCTTCGTACTCCGGTCCGAGCCAGCGCTGGTCAATCGCGTACCAGCTGGCGCCCTGCCATGCCGGATCGTCGGCGAGGCCGTCGATCGACGGCGCGACGGCCGCCCGCGGCGCGCGATACTCGTTCCTGCCTTCCAGATGACCGGCGACGGCGTATGACGATGGCAAGGCCAGCAACGGCGCGACTGCCGCGGCGATCAGTACGCGATCCCGTAACCGGCGGGATCCCGGGCACCTCTGGTCGCGGCTGCGTGCCGTGACCTGCGGCCGAGTTGGGTTGTCGTTCATCTGGTCATCCTCTCGGTCTGGGCCGAACCCCGGATGCAATCACCCAATTGCCGCTCCGAAGGGCCGGGGCCGGTGTCGTTGACTGTCGAATCATGTTGCTCCGCAGCATGCGCTCCGGGCAGCCCTGCAAGGGTATCGTGGCCGCTGCCGGGGCGCCGGCGAACGTTGAGCGCGATCCGTTGACAGCGCTGTCAGCCTCCACTATAAGGCAGCGTGACAGCGCTGTCAGATCGAATCAATAGCGAATCGGGGGAGCCCTAATGCAGCAGCCGATGTTCCGGAAGAAGCCTTTGGCGCGCGCCATCGCGGTGGCGCTGGGGGTGGCGACGGCGAGCCCCGGGCTCGCACAGGAAGCGGCCGGCGCCTCGCAGGAAATCGAGGAAATCGTCGTCACCGGCATCCGGGCGAGCTGGGAATCGTCGCTGGACATCAAGCGCGAATCGCAAGGTGTCGTAGACAGCATCTCTGCCGAGGACATCGGCAAGTTTCCGGACACCAATCTCGCGGAGTCCCTGCAGCGCATCCCCGGCGTGTCCATCGATCGGGTCGGCGGCGAGGGTGCCCGGGTCACGGTGCGTGGCGTGGGTCCCGATTACAACCTGGTGCTGCTGAACGGGCGCCAGATGCCGGCCTCGCGGATCGAGGAGACCACGGCATCGAACTCGCGTGCGTTCGACTTCGCGAACCTCGCCTCCGAGGCCATCTCAGGCGTCGACGTCTACAAGACCAGCCGTGCGGAAATTCCCACGGGCGGCATCGGCGCGACGGTCAACATCCGCACTACGCGGCCGCTCGACGCCGATCGGCGGATGTTCAGTCTCGGCGTCAAGGGCGTGATCGACGAGTCGGCGAACAAGGGCGACTCGATGACGCCCGAGGTGTCGGGCATCTACAGCGACACGTTCGCCGACGGCATGTTCGGCATCGCCATCACCGGCAGCTACCAGGACCGCGAGCTTGGCTACAACCAGGCGGCCGTGCCGAACGGATGGCGCGCCTTTGCGGGCGACGAGGTCAACTGGGGCACTATCCCGCTGCCGGGCACGCCTGGCTCGGAGAACATCACGAATCGTCCCGAGGCGACCGACCTTTACTCCGTCCCGCAGAACACGCTGTACAGCTTCAACGACGTGCAGCGCGAGCGTACCAACGGCCAGCTGACGCTGCAGTTCAGGCCCATCGACACAGTCACGGCGACGCTCGACTACACGTATTCCGAACTCAAGCTGCAGCAGCAGCGCAACGAGCTCTCCGCGTGGTTCAACTTCGGGCCCTCCGTGTCGAGCTGGACCAACGGACCGGTCGCGGCGCCGATCATCTACTCCGAGACGATCGACCCGGCCAACAGCGACATCGCCATGGCCGGCGCCGAGTACGGTTCCAAGAACGAGAACAAGTCGCTCGGCTTCAACCTGGAGTGGCAGGCCACGGACCGGCTGAGCTTCATGCTCGACTATCACGATTCCTCGGCCGAGTCCGGCGCGGACAGCCCGTACGGCAGCAGTTCGGCGCTCGGCACCGCATGCTTCTGCCGAGGCACGACCACGACGGATTTCAGTCGCGATTTCCCGGTCCTGAGCATCGAGTTGCCGGCCGGCATGACCGAACTCGATCCCTCTCTGATGGTCACGACCGGCTCGAGCTTCCGCAACAGCTACATGAAGTCGGACGTCGAGCAGGGACAGCTGGGAGGCAAGTTCACCTTCGGCGACGACTCCAGCCTCCTGTTCGGCGTCATGCTGACCATGGTCGAGAACCGCTCGGCGTTTTCGAACGTGCAGCAGGACAACTGGGGCGCCGCCGGCGTCTCTGCCGACGACTACCCGGACCAGTTGTGGAAGCGGAAGCGCGTGCGGCCCTATTTCGACAACATGCCCGGTGGCGGCAGCCCGAACCTGTTCAACCAGTTCTTCCTCTGGGACTTCGAGAGCGTGCGCTCCATCGCGGCAGCGACGCGCGGCGGCGACGCGCAGTTCCTCGCGAGCAACGATTTCACGACCGACCGGCGTACCGAGGAAGACACCACCAGTGCCTACCTGCAGTACAACACGAGTTTCTCCCTGCTGGACCGGTTCGCCAACCTGTCCCTCGGCGTGCGCTACGAGCAGACCGACGTGACCTCCCGGGCGCTGGTGCCGATTGCCACCGGGCTTTCCTGGACGGGCGACTCGGAGGTCTCGGTACTGTTCGGCGACCCGGACTTTACGAAGCTCAAGGGTGACTACGATTACTTCCTGCCCAGCATCGACTTCAATGTCGAGGTCATCGACAACCTGATCGCGCGCGCCAGCTACAGCCAGACGCTTGGCCGGCCGAACTGGGGCGACATCCAGGGCGGACAGACGCTCACACAGCTGGCGCGGATCACCGGCGGAACCGGCCAGCAGGGCAGCCCCGGCCTCGAGCCGCTGCTGTCGGACAACTTCGACCTCTCTGTGGAGTGGTACTACGCACCCGGCAGCTACGTGTCGGTCGCGTACTTCCTGAAGAACATCGACAACTACGTCGGCGTCACGACGATCCAGGACACTCCGTTCAACCTGCCGAACCCCGGAGCCGGTGCGCGCTTCGAGGAGGCCCAGTCCGCGGTCGGCAACGACCTGAAGGCAATCCGCGACTACATCTTCGCGAATTATGGCGATACGCCCGAGGTCGACGTGGCGGCCCGCACGATCCTGGGCATTGCGGGCGAAGACCCGCCGATGGTGTTCGACATCACCGTGCCGTCCAACCAGAAGTCGGCGCAGCTCGACGGCTGGGAATTCGCCGTGCAGCACATCTTCGGTGACTCCGGCTTCGGTGCCAGCGCCAACCTGACACTGGTCGATTCCAACAGGAAGTACAACAACTTCCTGCGCAACGACCAGTTCGCCATCGAGGGCCTGAGCGACTCGGCCAACGTGGTCGGCTTCTACGAGAAGTACGGCTGGCAGTTGCGCCTTGCCTACAACTGGCGTGACGAGTTCCTGTCGGCGCGGTTCGACGGCACCGGTGGTCCGAACCCTGTCTACACCGATGAATATGGCCAGCTGGACGCGTTCGTGGGATACACATTCGACAACGGCCTGAGCCTGTTCGTCGAAGGCATCAACCTCACCGACGAGAACCAGCGCCTGCACGGGCGGGCCGACGAGCAGGTCGTCTTCATCACCCAGACGGGACCGCGCTACATGATCGGGGCGCGTTATACGCTCGGGAACTGAGTTCCGGCCATTGCCCCTCCCATGCCCCCGGGGGGCAGCGGGGCCGGGATAGCGCCCGAAGGAGCCGCTGGACCCCCAGCGGCTCCTTGTCTTCCCGGGGGGTACCATAAGCGCGAAATGCAACGCGAAACCCGGGTTCCGTGAGCGAGGTCGTCCGGCACATCGTCGTGGTGGGCGGCGGCTCGGCCGGCTGGCTGGCGGCCGGCGTGATCGCCGCGGCTCACCGCTCGTGCGAGCCGCCGCGCCTGGACGTGACGCTGGTCGAGTCACCGGACGTGCGCACGATCGGCGTCGGCGAGGGCACCTGGCCCTCGATGCGCGACACGCTGCGCCGGATCGGAGTGTCCGAGACCGACTTCATCCGGGCCTGTGACGCCTCGTTCAAGCAGGGGTCGAAATTCGTCGGCTGGGTGACGGGCCGCGACGACGATCAGTACTTCCACCCGTTCGCGCTGCCGCAGGGCTACACCGAAGCGAACCTGGTCGCCCAGTGGCAGGCGCGGCACCCGGACGTCGCGTTCGCGGACCTCGTCAGCTATCAGCCCCACATCTGTCGTCGGGGCAGCGCGCCGAAGCAGATCTCGACGCCGGAGTTCGCCGCGGTGGCGAACTACGCGTACCACCTGGACGCGGGGAAATTCGGCGAGTTTCTGCGCGAACACTGCACCTCGCGGCTTGGTGTCAGGCACGTGGTCGATCATGTGACCGACATCGTGTCCAGGGACAGCGGCGACATCGCGGCGCTCACGACCCGGGCTCACGGCCGGATCGAGGGCGACCTGTACGTCGATTGCACCGGTTTCGCGTCGATGTTGCTGGGCCGACATTTCCAGGTTCCGTTCGTGAGCCGTAAGGACGTGCTGTTCAACGACTCGGCGCTCGCGGTCCAGGTCGCCTACGCGGAGCCGGGCAGCCCGATCGCATCGCAGACCATCGGCACCGCGCAGGACTGCGGTTGGGTCTGGGACATCGGCCTGCCCACGAGACGCGGTATCGGGCACGTGTACTCGAGCGCCCATATGACGGACGACCAGGCCGAGCGGTCGCTGCGGGCCTACGTCGAGCGGGCGGTCGGCGCGCAGGCCGCGGAGGCGATCTCGCCACGCAAGCTCAGCTTCGAGCCGGGGCATCGCGCCGAGTTCTGGCACCGTAACTGTGTCGCGGTCGGAATCGCCGCCGGGTTCATCGAACCGCTCGAAGCGTCTGCGCTCGCGCTGATCGAGCTGTCGGCTGCGATGATCAGCGATCAGCTGCCCGCAACCCGTGCCGAAATGGACCTCGCTGCGCGACGTTTCAACGAGAGCTTCGTGTACCGCTGGGAGCGGATAATCGACTTCCTGAAGCTGCACTACGTTCTGAGCCGGCGCCGGGATTCCGCATACTGGCGCGACAACTGCGAGCCGGCGACGATTCCGGAGAGGCTGCGCGAGTTGCTGGCGCACTGGCGCCACCATCCGCCTTCGCGATACGACTTTCCGCGCATCGAGGAGATCTTCCCGTCGGCGAGTTACCAGTACGTGCTGTACGGCATGGGCTTCCGTCCGGTGGCTGACGGCGCAGGACGCCCGGCGGGCGACTCAGAGCGTGCCGAGGGCTTTTTTCGCGAAAGTGCCGCATTGGCAGAGCGTATGCTTGCCGGACTTCCGGCGAACCGGGCGTTGCTCGAGCAGATCGGCCGGCACCGGATGCAGCGGATCTGAGGCGATACGGAGACGGACGGATTGGCGATGACGAACCACGTACTGCTGAACAACGTCGAGCACAAGGACCTGCGCGTCATCACGCAGCGGTCGGCGCAGTACGGCGACGACGTCATCAGCGCGCTGACCTTCCCGGCCGAGTTCCGCAGCGTGCAGGCGCACTACCCGATCTTCTTCCGCAAGGCGGACGACTCGGGCGCGTTCCAGCCTTTCGCGATGTTCGGCCTGCGGGAAGGGGAGAACCTGTTCCTCGGTGAAAATGGATGGGACGCGACCTACATTCCGATGACGATCGAGCGCCAGCCGTTCCTGATCGGCTTCCAGCCCGGCTCGCCCGGCGGAGAACGGCAAATGGTCGTGCACGTCGACATGGACAGCCCGCGCATCAGCCGCACCCAGGGCGAGCGCGTGTTCCTGGAGCACGGTGGGGTCAGCGAGTACCTGCAGCGGATCAATACGGTGCTGGGCGCGATCCATGCCGGCATCGAGAGCACGCCGCCGTTCGTCGCGGCGCTGCTGGAACTCGAGCTGCTGGAGTCCTTTGCACTCGACATGCGCCTCGCCGACGGGACGGAGCACAGGGTCGCGGGTTTCTACACGATCAACGAGGAGCGATTGGCCGCACTCGATGGAGTCCAGCTCGAGGGGCTGAGCCGCAAGGGCTACCTGTTGCCGGTGTACATGGTGATCGCCTCGCTGTCGAACATCCGGGCGCTGATCGAGAGGAAGAACCGGCGTCTCGTCCGGTGAGGCGGTAGTAGAGGCCGGCACAGATGCTGCAGATCGAAGCCAAGGTTCGCCAGCTGCCCGCGGCGGACTGGCCGCGCCGGCGGGATGAGTGCATCGCCGCCGGCGAGCCGGTGCAGCTGAAAGGCCTGGTTGCGGGCTGGCCGGCAGTGCACGCGGGTCTGCATTCGGTCGAGAATGGCGTTGAATACCTGCGTGGCTTCTACGGCGACGCCACGGTCGGCGCGTGGATCGGCGGTCCCGAGATCGGTGGCCGCTTTTTCTATAACGACGACCTCACGGGATTCAACTATCAGCCGGTGATGGTGAAGCTCGGCATCGTGCTCGATCGCCTGCTCCAGCACAGGCACGACGCGTCGCCGCCGGCGATCTACGTCGGCTCGACCACCGTCGACACCTGCCTGCCTGGATTCCGCGAGCACAACGACGTAGACCTCGGGCCCAGGCGAGCGCTGGCCAGCATCTGGATCGGCAACCGAACGCGGGTCGCGGCGCACTACGACCTGCCCGACAACCTGGCCTGCGTCGTGGTGGGGCGCCGTCGCTTCACGCTGTTCCCGCCCGACGAAATCGGCAACCTCTACGTCGGCCCGCTGCACCTGACTCCGGCCGGCCAGCCGGTCAGCCTGGTCGATTTCGCTGAACCGGACCTCGAGGCCCATCCGCGCTTCGCCGAGGCATTGAAGAACGCGCGCGTCGCGGAACTGGAGCCCGGGGACGCCCTGTTCATCCCCAGCATGTGGTGGCACCACGTCGAGGCGCTCGACGTCTTCAACGTGCTGTTGAATTACTGGTGGCGGCAATCCCCCGCCTACATGGATACGCCCTTCAATGCACTGCTGCATGCGCTGCTCAGCCTGCGCGACCTGCCGCCGGCGCAGCGCGAGGCCTGGCACGCGGTCTTCCGGCATTACGTCTTCGAGGTCGATGCGGCTACGGCGGCCCACATTCCGGAGGGTAGTCGCGGGTTCCTGGCGGAACTCGACGATGCGGCCGCGCGCGAGCTGCGCGCGCTGTTGCTCAACAGGTTGAACCGTTGACGGTACCCGGCGACGGCGAGGGTTGATGGAGAGCGGGCCGCCGCACGGCCGGCTCGAGGAGGCAAACGAGTGGACGGAAAGGCAGTGAAGAGAATCGTCATTGCGGGAGGCGGCACGGCGGGCTGGATGGCAGCGGCCGCGCTGTCGAAGACGCTGGGCAAGGTGCTCGAGATAACGCTGATCGAGTCCGACGAGATCGGCACGGTCGGCGTCGGCGAGGCGACCATCCCGCCGCTCGTCACGTTCCACAGGCTGCTGGAGATCAACGAGCAGAAGTTCATGGCCGCGGTCCAGGGCACCTTCAAGCTCGGGATCGGCTTCGAGAATTGGCGCAACGTCGGTCAGAACTACATCCATTCCTTCGGCGTCACCGGCCACGACCACTGGACAGCCGGCTTCCAGCACTTCTGGCTCAAGGGGCGGGAGCGAGGGCTGGCCGGCGACTACGGCGACTACTGCCTCGAGCTCAGGGCGGCGCAGCAGAGCAAGTTCGCGCATCTGCCGAAGATCGGCATCAACTACGCTTTCCACATCGACGCGTCGCTGTATGCGCAGTTCCTGAGGCGGTTCAGCGAGGGCTACGGCGTGCGGCGGCTGGAAGGCAAGATCGTCGAGGTCCGGACCAACGCCGACACCGGGTTTATCGAGGCGCTTCGGCTGGATTCCGGCGACGAGATTGCGGGCGACCTGTTCATCGACTGTACGGGTTTTCGTGGCCTGCTGATCGAGCAGACGCTGCACGCCGGCTACGAGGACTGGTCGCACTGGCTGCCCTGCGACACCGCCGTCGCCGTGCAGACGCAGTCGACGGGCGAGGCGATCCCGTACACGCGATCGATCGCCCGCGAGGCTGGATGGCAGTGGCGCATACCGCTGCAGCACCGGGTCGGCAACGGAATGGTGTACTGCAGCCGCTACATCAGCGATGCCGACGCGCGCGATGCGCTGCTCGGTAACGTCGAGGGTGCCCTGCTCACGGAACCGAGGGTGATCCGCTTCCGGCCCGGGCAGCGGCGCCGCGCCTGGATCAAGAACTGCGTTGCGCTCGGATTGGCCAGCGGGTTCATCGAGCCGCTGGAGTCCACCAGCATTCACCTGATCCAGCGCGGCATCACCCGCCTGTTGCAGATGTTCCCGCACACAGCCATCGCAGCGGCCGACGTCGAGGAGTACAACCGGCAGACGAGCTATGAGATCGAGCACATCCGCGACTTCATCGTGCTGCACTACAACGTGACCGAGCGCGATGACACGCCGTTCTGGCGTCACTGCCGGAGCATGGAGATCCCGGCATCACTCGAGCACCGCATCGCGCTGTTCCGCGAGACCGGGCGCGTGTTTCGGATGCCGAACGAGCTGTTCGCGGAGAATTCCTGGATCCAGGTGATGCTCGGGCAGGGCATCGTGCCCCGGCAGCACCACCCGGTCGTGAACATCATGAGCGACGAGGAGCTCTCGCGCTTCCTGCAGAACATCAAGTCCTCGGTAGACGCAACCGTATCCCAGCTGCCGAAGCACGAGGCGTACGTGAAGCAGTACTGCCCGGCGGAGAGCTGAGCGGCCGTCTGAAATACTCTCTGCGAATCTCCGGTCTACTCCCGGATGACGGCGAGCGAGCCAGCTCGCCGGTACGGACCGTCGGCCGGTTCGAAGTCGATTCGGCTCGGTAATAAGCGCGGCATGTCGCAGGTCCTCTTTGTTGAGCCCGCCGTTTCGGTGCGGCTCCGCAACTGGGACTCAACTTCATTCAGGAGAACACGACATGCGTACGATCATCATGGGTGCCGTGGCCGGCATCCTCTTCGCCGGTTCCGCCGCCGCCTCGGACGGCAACATCCCGGCGCTTTACCAGGTTCGCGTGACCAACGTGACCGCCGGTGTCTACTTCACGCCGACGCTGGCGGCGACGCACTCGCCGGCCGTCAGGATGTTCGAACTCGGTGAACCGG
>CAZKLS010000081.1:0-12605 GCA_964553405.1 uncultured Steroidobacteraceae bacterium | reverse complement strand
TCGCGATGAAGCGCGTCTGCGTGGACGGGCCGGTGTTCGACGCGAACGCGGTGTTCCCGCCCGCGGCGTAGAAGACCGCGGCTGCCTGGCCCAGGCTCGCAGGAGCTGCTGAGCCCGGGAAGGCCTCGAGTCGCTCCCCGATACTCGCTTTGTCGAGGCCTTCCCGGGCTCGGAAGCCTCCGCTCGCCGCGTTGGTGGTAACGCATGCAGGCATCAGGCGTACCGCTGAGCGGCAATCGTCGCCAGGCACGATCGGTCCGGAACCGCTTCGACCAAGCGAGTATCGGGGAGCGACTCGAAGCGGTTCCGGGCCGGTCGTGACGAGGCGGCGGCGGCCGCAGCAGACTCTCCGGGCGCGACGCGACAGACGGCGGCCGCAGCCGACGATCAGCCGAAGTTGATCTTCGCCTCGAGGTTCGTGCGCGAGTCGGCGTTGTTCAGCGCCTCTTCCAGCGTGACCTTGCCGTCGAGATACAGCTGGTAGAGCGAGATGTCGAAGCTCTGCATGCCCTTCTCGTTGCTGGCCCGCAGCGCTTCCTTGACGCCGACCACGTCGCCCTTCTTGATCAGCTCCTGCACGTGCGGCGTGTTCAGCAGCACTTCCACCGCCGCGCAGCGGTGGCCGTCCTTGCCCATCAGCAGCCGCTGCGAAAGTAT
This sequence comes from uncultured Steroidobacteraceae bacterium, assembly GCA_964553405.1. Classification (GTDB taxonomy): domain Bacteria; phylum Pseudomonadota; class Gammaproteobacteria; order Steroidobacterales; family Steroidobacteraceae; genus DATIRA01. The sequence continues at coordinate 11,948 of CAZKLS010000081.1, read as the reverse complement.
CGCCTTCAGGTACTGGGACAGGTCGAGGAAGATCTGCGAGTGCTGGTCGCGCGGGAACATGTTGATGATGCGGTCCAGCGTCTCGGCCGCGTTGTTCGCATGCAGCGTCGCGAGGCAGAGGTGGCCCGTGCCGGCGAACGTGATCGCGTACTCCATCGACTCGCGGTCGCGGATCTCGCCGATCAGGATCACGTCCGGGGCGGCGCGCATCGCGCTCCGGAGCGCGCGATGGAAGGACTTCGTGTCCAGCCCCACCTCGCGCTGGTTGACGATCGACTTGCGGTTCGTGTGCAGGAACTCGATCGGGTCCTCGACGGTCAGGATGTGGTCCGAGCTGCGCTCGTTCCGGTAGTTGATCATCGAGGCGAGCGAAGTGGACTTGCCCGAGCCGGTCGCGCCGACCATCAGCACCAGGCCGCGCTTGATCATGACCAGGTCCTTCATGATCGCCGGCAGGCCGAGCTCCTCGATGCTCGGCATGTCGGCCGTGATGTAGCGCAGTACCATCGCCGGGTTGCCCCGCTGGTGGAACAGCGCCACGCGGAACCGGCCGAGACCGGGCTCGGAGATCGCGAAGTCGATCTCGAGCTCCTGCTGGAAGTAGTCGATCTGCTCCTGGTTCATCAGGCCGTAGGCGGCCTGCTGGACCTGCTCCGCGGTCAGCACCTGCCGGTTCACCGGCATGATCCTGCCCTCGATCTTGATCTTGATCGGCGAGTTCGGCGTGAAGAACAGGTCCGAGGCCTTCTTCTCCACCATCAGCTTGAACAGCGGCCGCGTGTTCAGCACGAAGTTGCGCGCCGTTGCCGCGCCGTCGGTCGAGTCGCTCAGCACGCGCTCGGTGGCCGGCGCGGTGTCTTCGGTGTCCATTGCGGTCATCGGCCTGGTTCCCTATTCCTCTTCCTCGAGGATCTTCAGCGCACCGGTCTCCTCCAGGTGCGCCTTGTCCGCGCGCTTGCTGTCGAGCTTGATCCGCAGCCGGATCTCGTTCTTGGAGTCCGCGTTCCGCAGCGCCTCCTCGTAGGAAATCACTCCGGCCTCGAACAGCTCGAACAGTGCCTGGTCGAAGGTCTTCATGCCCAGCCGGTTCGACTTGGCCATGATCTCCTTGATCGCCGCGACCTCGCCGCGGAAGATCAGGTCGGCGATCAGCGGCGTGTTCAGCATGATCTCCATCGCCGCGATCCGGCCGGTGCCCGACTCGCGCGGGATCAGGCGCTGCGAGACCATCGCCCGGATGTTCAGCGAGAGGTCCATCAGCAGCTGCTCGCGGCGGTCCTCCGGGAAGAAGTTGATGATGCGGTCCAGCGCCTGGTTGGAGCTGTTGGCGTGCAGCGTCGCCAGCACCAGGTGGCCGGTCTCGGCGAACTGGATGCCGTACTCCATCGTGTCGCGGTCGCGGATCTCGCCCATCAGGATCACGTCCGGGGCCTGGCGCAGCGTGTTCTTCAGCGCCATGTGCCAGCTCTCGGTGTCCACGCCCACCTCGCGCTGCGTGACGACGCAGTTCTTGTGCGTATGCACGTACTCGATCGGGTCCTCGACCGTGATGATGTGGCCGCGGGTCTTCTCGTTGCGGTAGTCGAGCATCGCCGCGAGGCTCGTCGACTTGCCGCAGCCGGTGGCGCCCACCAGGATCACGAGGCCGCGCTTGGAGAGCACGATTTCCCTCAGGATCGGCGGCAGCTCCAGCTCGTCTATCGTCGGCACCTTGATGTTGATCGTGCGCAGCACCGCGCCGGTGAGCCCCATCTGGATGAACGCGCTGACGCGGAAGCGGCCGATTCCCGGCGGCGCGATCGCGAAATTGCACTCCTTGGTCGCGTCGAACTCCTTGGTCTGCCGGTCGTTCATGATCGCCCGCACCAGCAGCGCCGCCTGCTCAGGCGTCAGCGGCTGGTTGGTCTGGGGCTTGATCTCGCCGTCGACCTTGATCGCCGGCGGGAAACCCGCGGTGATGAACAGGTCCGAACCCTTGCGCTCGACCATCCGGCGCAGCAGGTCCTGCATGAGCTTGATGCCAGTCTCTCGATCCATAAGCTGCTCCGGCCGGCCGGGTCGGACCCGCGGCTCAGAATTCCTCCTTGTGTTGCGCCTTGAAGCGGGCCTCTTCCTTGGTGATCAGGCCCTTCTGCAGCAGCTCCTTCAGGCACTGGTCGAGCGTCTGCATGCCGGCCGCCTGGCCGGTCTGGATCGACGAGTACATCTGCGCGATCTTGCCCTCGCGGATCAGGTTGCGGATCGCGGGGGTGCCGATCATGATCTCGTGCGCGGCGATGCGCCCGCCGCCGATGCGCTTCAGCAGCGTCTGCGAGATCACCGCGCGCAGCGACTCCGAGAGCATGGCACGCACCATTTCCTTTTCCGCCGCCGGGAACACGTCCACGACGCGGTCGATCGTCTTCGCGGCCGAGCTCGTGTGCAGCGTGCCGAAGACCAGGTGTCCGGTCTCGGCGCCGGTCAGCGCCAGCCGGATGGTCTCCAGGTCGCGCATCTCGCCGACCAGGATCACGTCCGGATCCTCGCGCAGCGCCGAGCGCAGCGCCTCGCTGAAGCCAAGCGTGTCGCGGTGTACCTCGCGCTGGTTGATCAGGCAGCGCTTGGACTCGTGCACGAACTCGATCGGATCCTCGATCGTGATGATGTGATCCGGCCGGTTGTCGTTGACGTAGTTGATCATCGCGGCCAGCGTGGTGGACTTGCCCGAGCCGGTCGGTCCGGTCACGAGCACCAGCCCGCGCGGCTGCATCGCGATGTCCTTGAAGATCTTCGGCGCGTTCAGGTCGTCCAGCGTGAGCACCACCGACGGGATGCTGCGGAACACCGCGGCCGCGCCGCGGTTCTGGTTGAAGGCATTGACGCGGAAGCGCGCGAGCTTCGGTATCTCGAAGGAAAAGTCGGTTTCGTAGAATTCCTCGAAGGCCTTCCGTTGCTTGTCATTCATGATGTCGTACACCATGCTGTGCACTTCCTTGTGCGTCAGCTGCGGCATGTTGATCCGCTTCATGTCACCGTCGACGCGGATCATCGGCGGAACGCCGGCCGATAGGTGCAGGTCGGAGGCCTTGTTCTTGACGGCGAAAGCCAGCAGTTGGGCGATGTCGACGGCCATCTGTGTTCCTCGCCCTGTCGTGCCGAGCCGGAACATGCACGGCCCACGCGGGCAGGCGCAGTATAAGTCAGGGGCTCGGGCACCAATATGTTAACCGGTCCGCAGTTCTCGCCCGCCAGGCTCGCCGAAGTGCGTCGGCGGATCGACGCTGCGGCACGCGTCGCCGGCCGGGACCCCTCTGCGGTGCGGCTGCTCGCGGTCAGCAAGCAGCAGCCGGTCGCCGCGATCCGGGCTGCGTTCGAGGCTGGCCAGCTCGAGTTCGGCGAGAACTACCTGCAGGAGGCGCTGCCGAAGATCCGTGAGCTCGCGGCGCTGCCCGTCGTCTGGCACTTCATCGGGCAGCTGCAGGGCAACAAGACACGGGCCGTCGCCGAGAACTTCGCCTGGGTGCACACGCTGGACCGCGAGCGGATCGCGCGACGCCTGAGCGCCCAGCGGCCCCACCACGCACCGCCGCTCGAGGTGCTGCTGCAGGTACGCCTGGACGACGAGCCGGACAAGGGCGGAGCCGAGCCAGGGCAGCTGCCACAACTCGCCGAAATCGTCGCGGGTCTGCCAAGATTGCGGCTGCGCGGACTGATGTGCATTCCCGCGCCGGCGGCCGATGCCGGGCCGGACGTGCAGCGCATCCCGTTTGCGAAGCTGCGCGCGCTGCTCGCGGACCTGAACGCCCGTGGCCATGACCTGGACACGCTGTCGATGGGCATGAGCGGCGACCTCGAGGCCGCCGTTGCGGAGGGCGCGACGATCGTCCGGGTCGGGACGGCGCTGTTCGGGCCGAGAGACTGACGGGAGGGACTGCGGATGCGGATTGCATTCATCGGTGGCGGCAACATGGCGAGCGGGCTGCTCGGCGGCCTGCTCTCGCGGGGATGGCCGGCCGGGGACCTGGTCGCGGCCGATCCCTCCGTCGCCCAGAGGCAGGCGCTGACCGGGCGCTTCGGCATACGCGCGACCGACGACAACGCGGCGGCAGCGCGGGACGCGGACGTGCTGGTGCTCGCGGTCAAGCCGCAGCAGATGCGCGCGGTTGCGCGCGGGCTCGCTCCTGCGTTGCAGGACCGTCGCCGGCTCGTGATCTCGGTCGCCGCCGGCATCCGCCTCGGCGACCTCGCGGACTGGCTCGGGCCCGCTGCAGCCGTGGTGCGGACCATGCCGAACCGGCCTGCGCTGATCGGAGCCGGCGTGACGGCGCTGCTCGCGCACGAGAGGGTCTCGCCAGAGGAGCGCGCGGTGGCCGAATCGATACTCGCCGCCTGCGGCGCGACCGTCTGGATCGACTCCGAGCAGCAGATGGACACGGTCACCGCGGTCTCGGGCAGCGGTCCCGCGTATTTCTTCCTGCTGACCGAGGCGCTGGAGGAGGCGGGCATCCGCCTCGGGCTGCCGCCGGCCACCGCGCGGCTGCTCGCCGTCGAGACCGCCCGTGGCGCCGGGCGCCTCGCGTCGGAGAGCGGCGAAGCGCCGGGTACGCTGCGCGAGCAGGTCACCTCGAAGGGCGGCACGACAGCCGCGGCACTCGGCGTGATGGACGCGTCGGACTTCAGCGGGATCGTCGTGCGCGCGGTCGCCGCGGCCGCGAAGCGCTCGGCCGAGCTCGCGGGCCCGGCACCGGATTGAACGCGGCGGAGGCACGGCACCGATGCAGGCATTGCTGTTCATCCTCGAAGCGCTGCTCACGCTGGTCGTGATCGCCTTCCTGTTGCGACTGGTGATCCCGCTGGCGCGGGCGAGCTTCCGCAATCCGCTCGGCGAGGCGGTGCTGCGGATCACCGACCCGCTGGTGAAGCCGCTGCGCAGGCTGCTGAAGCCGGCCGGCAACGTGGATCCGGCGGCCGTGACCGCGCTGCTGATCGTGCAGTTGCTCGGCACCGCGCTGCTCCGGCTCGTCGCGGGACTGCCGTTCGACCTGGCTGCGATCCTGGTCGCGGGCCTGCGCGACCTGGCGAGCACGGTGCTGCAGTTCTACGTGGTCGCGCTGCTGATCTACGTGTTGCTCAGCTGGGTCGCTCCCGGCACCCGCAGCCCGGCCACGGACCTGCTGGCCCGGCTCTGCGAACCGCTGCTGCGGCCGGTGCGCCGCGTCGTGCCGCCGATCGGCGGACTCGACCTGTCGCCGCTGTTCGTGCTGATCGGACTGCAGGCCGTGCAGATCCTGCTGCGTTGAGGACCGAGTCTCCGCCGGCGGTCCGCCGGGACGGCGCGGACCTGATCCTCGAGCTCAGGGTCCAGCCCCGGGCCGCGACCAGTGGTTTTGCGGGCCGGTTCGGCGAGCGGCTTCGCGTCCGCCTGCAGGCGCCGCCAGTGGATGGTCGGGCGAACGAAGCGCTGATCGAGTTCCTCGCGGAGGTCATCGACGTACCGAAATCCTCGGTCGTGATCGAGCGGGGACTCACTGGCCGCGACAAGCGCGTGCGAATCCGGGGACCCGTGAGCCCGCTCCCCGGCGTGCTCGCATCGCTGCTCGGCGAGGGCTGAGCAGGCAATGACGGGCGCACGGCCGTCGGCGTTGGACTATAGTTGTCCCCGGGGAGCTGAAACTGCGGGGTGGAGACCAATGATCGGCAGAACGTCGCGTATCGCTGCACTGGCCTGCTCGCTCGCCCTGCTCGCCCTGGCCGGCTGCAACCCGGGCACTCCGGAGTCGGGCAAGGCCCAGACAGCCGCGCCGGCCGAGCCGAGTTTCCAGGACTTCGGTGACTACCAGGTGCACTACAACGCGCTGCGCACCGATGAATTGAGCCCCGATGTGGCGCGGGCCTACGGCATCGAGCGCAGCGGCAACCGGGTGCTGCTGAACGTCTCGATCCTGCACAAGGGACCCGACGGGCGCACCGAACCGGTGGACGGCAGCGTGACGGCGCGCGCCTACAACCTGAACGGTCAGCTCAAGGACCTGCAGATGCGCCGCCTCACCGAGGGGCAGTCCGTCTACTTCATCGGCGAGGTCGGTATCGCCGGGACCGAGATACTGGTATTCGAGATCGAGGCCTCTCCGGCAGGCCAGGCGGACAAGTACGCGGTGCAGTTCAAGCGCGAGTTCTTCGCCGGTTGAGCGCTCCGGCCCTGAAAAAAAAGGCTCCGGAGCGCTTAAACACCGGTTGATCTTGTGCTATTTTCCGCGCGCGAACAAATATCACGAGCAGGGCCGAAGGCCTGCGACACACCCACAGGAGACATTAAATGGCAAAGAAGACTTCACCGCCGACCAAGTCCGAGATCCTCGCCGCGATCTCCAAGGACACCGGCCTCTCCAAGAGGCAGGTCAGCGAAGTATTCGACTCGCTCTCGACCGTGATCAAGAAGAGCCTCAAGAGCTACGGCGTGTTCACGCTGCCCGGCCTCGCCAAGATGAAGGTCGTCAAGAAGCCCGCCACCAAGGCCCGCGAAGGCACCAACCCCTTCACCGGCGAGAAGATGGTTTTCAAGGCCAAGCCCGCCAGCAAGAAGGTCCGGGTCATGCCCTTGAAGAACCTCAAGACCATGGTGAACTGAGCCGACGAGAATTCCTGCCGGGGCGGTTGCAAGCCGCCCCGGCCGATTACCCCGTTCCGCTGCGGCCGGAACGACTCGCGTTCACTCCGCAGCCGCCTCTGCCAGGAAACTCCCGACCACTTCCCGCAGGTCGCCGAGACGACCGTGGAAGAAATGTTCCGCGCCCTCGAAGATCCGAAGCGCAGGGGGCGGCTCGAACTCCGCCACCCAGGACTTCACCGCGGCCACCGGCACGAGCTCGTCGAGGTCGCCGTGCACGACGAGCCACGGACACCCGGGACGCGACGCCGGCATGACCTCCAGTCTCGAGACCGGCGGCGCTACGGTCACGAGGCGATCGGGTCGCACCGTCGCGGCCGCGTGCAGCGCGACCGCGGCGCCGAATGAAAAGCCGGCCAGCCAGAGCCGTTCACATCGCCATCGCCGCCGCGCCCAGGCCACGGCCGCGAGCGCATCCTGCAGCTCGCCCTCGCCGTTCGCATAAGTCCCCTCGCTGCCGCCGACCCCGCGGAAGTTGAACCGTACCGTCGGCGCGCCGAGCTCCTGCATCGCGCGCGCCAGCGTGTGCACGACCTTGTTCTGCATCGTGCCGCCGTGCAGTGGATGGGGGTGGCAGACGACGCCGATCACCGGGGGCTGACGGCCCTCGGCCGGGTCCTCGAGCCGGCCCTCGATCGAACCGGCCGGGCCCTCGATCACTATCGGCCGTGGCACCGGCGGCCGGAATTGCTCGGTCATGGCGCGCTTCCGCAAGAGGCGTGCTCCAGTGTGCCAGAATCGGGCCTCGGTTCATCGATCCGGAGGCAGACGACCATGCAACTGATGTCCAGGAGCTTCGGCCACGGCCAGCGCATGCCGCAGGAATTCGCGTTCGGCGCGCCGGACCCCGAGCAGCACATCGTGCTGAGCGGTAACCGCAACCCGCAGTTGAGCTGGCTCGGCGTGCCAGAGGCGACGCGCTCGCTCGTGCTGCTCTGCGTGGATGGCGACGTGCCGACCCGCGCCGACGACGTCAACAAGGAAGGCCGCGTCGTGCCGGCGGATCTGCCGCGCGCGGACTTCTACCACTGGGTGATCGTGGACATTCCTCCGTCGGTCGGCGAGATCGCCGCGGGCGCTTGCGCGGACGGCGTCGTCGCGCGCGGGCGACGCAACCCGCCCGGCCCCGCGGGGTCGCGCCAGGGCCTGAACGACTACACGCTCTGGTTCGCCGGCGATGCCGACATGGACGGGAAGTACTTCGGCTACGACGGCCCCTGCCCGCCCTGGAACGACGAGCGACTGCACCACTATGACTTCGTGCTGCTGGCGACCGACCTGGACCGTTGCCCGGTCGAAGGCGAATTCACCGGCCCCGACGTGCGCAAGGCGCTCGAGGGCCACGTGCTGGCCGAGGCGAAGCTGACCGGGACCTACTCGCTCAATCCGTCGCTGGCCGGGTGACCCCGGCCACCGTAATCATGGCGCGGCGAGCAGCGTAGGCGGGCCGAAGACGAACGCGGCGCCGACCGCCGCGAGGAAGCAGGCGAGCAGGACCAGCGTGACGATGATGGCCGGCGCGTGTGCCCGGACCATCGCGAACGCGTCGTCGAGGTCATCGAGCCATTTGAGCAGGCGTTCCATGAGAGGACTTCCGGGGCCCGCTACCCGCGGGCGGCCCTATGCATATGATACCGCCGCGCCTCGAGCACGGCCCATCACTTCTTTCCGTCGAATGCTCCCTTGGCCTTTTCGGCCCAGGTCTTGTAGCTGGACACGCTGTAAAGGGCCTTGGAGATCACCGCCTGCCGGGAGGTCGGACCCGCGTTCTGCCGCACCCGCAGCAGCCAGGCGTTGTAGGCCTCCCAGCCCTCCGCGGCCGCCGCGATCTTCAAACGACGCTCCGGGCGGGCCACTGCCGCCTCTTCCACGAGGACGTCCTGCTTCTTTTCGCTCATGCCGGATGATCCATGCTCTCCGGCAACGCTAACCGGTCGCCGTCGCCGGCGTCCGGTACTGGGTCACAAGATCAGGGTCAGCTGACGATCCGGTAGCAGGGCTGGTATTCGCCGGCGATCTTCATGCGGCGCTCGCGGACGAAGCTGCGCAGCAGCGCGTCCAGCGGCCCGAGCAGCTCGGGTGTCCCGCGCAGCTCGAACGGCCCGCCACTCTCGATCATCCGGATGCCGTGCTCCTTGACGTTTCCGGTGACGATGCCCGAGAACGCCCGGCGCAGTTCGGAAGCCAGCTGGTGCGGCGGCAGTCCCGGCTCGAGCCGCAAGCGGGCCATCGATTCGTGACTGACCTCGAAGGGCTGCTGCAGCTCTGAAGACACCCGCAGCAGCCAGTTGTAGTTGTAGGCGTCGCTTTGGCGACGCCTGAACTCGCGCACCGCGTCCATGCCGCGGGTCATTGCCCGGGCCACCTCGGGCGGATCGCCGATGATCACCCGGAAGCACTCCAGCGCCCGCGGCCCGAGCGTCGCCGCGAGGAAGCGCTGGATTTCCTCGAAGTAGCCGGCGCTGGAGGCGGGCCCGGTGAACACCAGCGGCAGCGGCTGGCTCTCGTTGGCGGGGTCGAGCAATATCCCGAGCAGGTACAGGATCTCCTCTGCGGTGCCCGCGCCGCCCGGGAACACGACGATGCCGTGCCCGACGCGCACGAACGCCTCGAGTCGCTTCTCGATGTCCGGCAGGATCACCAGCTCGTTGACGATCGCATTCGGCGGCTCCGCAGCGACGATACCGGGTTCCGTCAGGCCCATGTAGCGACCGGCGCGGATCCGCTGCTTCGAGTGACCGATCGCGGCGCCCTTCATCGGACCCTTCATGGCGCCCGGACCGCAGCCGGTGCACACGTCCAGCCCACGCAGCCCGAGCTCGTAGCCCACCCGTTTGGTGTAGTCGTATTCCTCGCGCCCGATCGAGTGGCCGCCCCAGCAGACGACGATGTTCGGCCGGATGCGCGGCACCAGCAGCCCGGCGTTGCGCAGGATGCGGTAGATCGCGTCGGTGATGTCCCCGGACTCGCGCAGCTGGACGCTGCCGTGCTCGTAGACCTCGCCGTGGATGTAGAGGATGTCGCGCAGCACCGCGAACAGGTGCTCCTGGATGCCGCGGATCATCCGGCCGTCGACGAAGGCCGCCGGCGGCGCATTACGCAGCTCGAGCTTGATGCCCCAGGCCTTGCGGACGATGCGGATCTCGAAATCCGAGTAGCGCTCGAAGATCACCCGCGCGTCGTCGGTCTCCCCTCCCGCGTTCAGCACCGCCAGCGAGCAGCGGCGGAACAGCGGATAGAGTCCGCCCCGCGAGGAATCCAGCAGGCGGTCCACCTCCTGCTGCGAGAGGTTCTCGAGGCTTCCGGTCGGCGTCACCCTGGCGTCGACGACCGGCTCGAGGTCCTCGACGGCCAGTTCGAGGACGTCCGTGCCGCGCGTCACGGCGTGATCTCGATCGGGATTCCGAGCGGTGCTCGATTCCAGATGTCGATCATGTCGGCGTTGCTGACCGCGATGCAGCCGTCGGTCCAGTCCTTGCTGGCGTAATACGCCGGCGGCTTCTTCGGCTCGTTGGGCTGGCCGTGGATCATGATCAGCCCGCCCGGCGGGTACCCTGCCTCGCTCGCAACCGCGCGGTCCTCCCGGTTCGGATACGAGATCTCGATCGAGAGAAAGAAGCGGCTGGACGGGTTGCGCCGGACCAGCTCGTAGCGACCCTCGGGCGTGCGGAAGTCCCCTTCACGCTGCTTGTGCCCGAACGGGTTCAGACCGAGCTTGATCGGGTACTGCGCGATCACCTGGCCGCGCCGCATCAGGTAGAGCTGCCGCTCGGATTTCTTCACCAGCACCTTGTCCGCAAGCCCGCCGCCGGCACCCAGCCTCGGCGCTTCGCCCGTCGCCGGCGCAGCCGTCATGCCGGAGACCGACGCGAATGCGCCCGCCACCGCGCCGACCACCGCAGCGGGAATCGCCGCGCTCGCGGCCGCCGCCGGCGCGCCGGCCGCCGGCGGGGCGGACACGGAGCTGAAGCTCTGCCCCGGCGACGCGGCCGGTGCAGGCGACGGGATCGCGGCCGGACCCTGCGCGACGGGCCGGGCCGGAGCGGGTGCGCCGGATACGGAACTGAAGCCCTGCGCGATTGCCGCGAGCGGGAGGCAGGCCAGCGCTGCCAGCAGGCCCGCAATGCCGAGGTTGGGGTTTCGATTTCCCATCAGGGCGGAAATTATAGCCACGCGGCGCGGCAAGTCGTGCACTGCGGCACAGTCCGGTCCGGCCGCGCAATAAAAACGAGGCGGCCAGCTGGCCGCCTCGAAGGTACGCGCCGCGCCCGGTCAGAGGCGCCCTGGGTCATCAGGTGGCCGGCGGGAATCCAGCCAGAGCGCGTGGGGAACCCACCCCGGCGACACCGGGGCTCAACCGCACTTCGAATCACCGCAGTTCAGGCAGGTCATGCAGCCGTCCATCATGACCACGGCCGCGGTGCTGCACTTGGTGCACAGCTGCGCCCCCTGCGGGTAATGGCTCTGCGCGAACGCATCCTGCTGCTTCTGCCGCGCCTCGTACTCGGCGCGCTTCTCCTCGATCAGCTTCAGTCGGTGCTCGTCGAGCTCCGGATCCCGCAGCAGCCCGATCGTCTGCAGGTGCTTCTCGATGACGTGACCGAGCTCGGCGATGATCGACGGCATGAACTTCCCGCCGGCCTGCCAGTAGCCGCCCCGCGGATCGAAGACCGCCTTCAGCTCCTCGACCAGGAACGTCACGTCGCCGCCCTTGCGGAACACGGCCGAGATGATGCGGGTCAGCGCCACGATCCACTGGAAGTGATCGAGGTTCTTCGAATTGATGAAGATCTCGAACGGCCTTCGCTGCTCGTGCTCGGTACCTTCGTTCAGCACGATGTCGTTGATCGTCACGTACATCGCGTGGTCGGACACCGGCGTCTTGATCTTGTAGGTCGAGCCGATCAGCACCTCGGGACGCTCGACCTTCTCGTGCATCCAGATGACCTTCGTGTCGCGCGAGTCCGCCGCCTGCGGCTCGCGCTTCGCGGCCGCCGGCTGCTCCTCGCCCGGACGGACGACCCTGTACTTGACGATCTTGCTTGCGATCCTGTGGGCACTCATCTGTGTAGTCTCTCACTCCGGCGCGCCGCGGCAGCGCCTCAGAACTTGCCGTAATAGCCTTCCTTCAGGGCGTCGAACAGGTTCGCCGCCGTGTGCGTCTCGCCGTCGTACTCGATCAGTTCGTCGCCCTTGGCCTCCAGCTCCGTGCCGTCGTCGAGCGTGAACACGTAGGTCGTGTTCTTCAGGTCCTCCTCCTTGACCAGCACGCCCTGGAACGCCTCGGGGTTGAAGCGGAAGG
>CAZKLS010000080.1:0-12661 GCA_964553405.1 uncultured Steroidobacteraceae bacterium | reverse complement strand
GGGTCCGGCAGCCGGAGCGCGAGGCCGACCGCTAGCCGCGGGTGACCATCATCACGCCTGCCACGGCGACCAGGCCGCCGACGATCATGCTGGGCAGCAGCGGCTCGTCGAGCAGCAGCACGCCGAGCGCCGCGCCGAACACGGGCACCAGGTTGTTGAAGATCACCGTTCGTGCGGCGCCGAGTCTCTGCAACGCCTGGTAGTACCAGACGAAGGCGACGGCCGTCCCGACGACCCCGAGGTAGAGGATGCCGAGCAGCACCGCCGGCGTGAGGTCCGTGAGCGACACGTCGGGCAGTTCCGGGATCGACGCGAGCGCGAGCAGCAACGTGCCCCACAGCGAGGCGTACAGCGTCGCCGGCAGCGGCGCGAGCCCGGCGAGCACCTTGCGACCAAGCAGCGTGTAGGCGGCCCAGGCGCAGACGCCGCCGAACATCATCAGTTCCCCGGTTCCGATCGCGCCGGGCAGCGACCCGAGCACGTCGCCGCGCGACACCACGATCCACACGCCCAGCAGCGCTACGCCGATGCCGGCCCAGCGCCTGCCGCTCAGCCGTTCGCCGAACAGCAGCGAGGAGGCCGCGATCGTCACCACCGGGTTCAACGCGATGATCAGCGAGGTTCGGCTCGCCGGCAGGCGGGCCAGCGCGCCGAGGAAGCAGAGGTTGTAGGCGAAAATGCCGGTTGCGCCGAGCAGCAGCGTGGCGAGCAGTTGTCTGCGGTCGAGGCGCGGCAGTCCGCCCTCGAGCCAGCGTGCAGCCAGGTACAGCGCCAGGCTGGCCACCACGTAGCGGAGCAGCGCGCCGACCGCCGGCGGGATCGCGAGCGCGAGGACTCGCCCGGCGATGAACGTGCCGCCCCAGATCGCCGGGACTGCGACCAGCCTGGCGTACGTGCCCCGCTCGCTCACCGGCAGGCCGTCGGCTTGCACGGTTCGCGGCCCCGGATGGCCGGGTTCGAAAGGTCGGGCAGCACGTTGCAGCAGTCTCGCATCACCAGGTCCGGTACCGACGACGGCGCGCAATCTTAGCGGCCGCGGACCCGGTTTGCCCGGCTGCCCGGGGCTGCGGGCCGCCAGGGTGCTCGACGTTGGGCGGCGGAGTCGGGATACTGGTTCGCAGCAGCGTGGAAGGAGAAATGGCGATACGTCACCAAGGCCGCCGATTCCGTTCCCAGCGGGACCAGGCGCTGCACTACTTCAGCCGACCCCGCCAGGGCGTGCCCGACCGGCCGATCGTGGGCCCGTCGGCCTGGCGCGGCGACGACCTGCGGCAGCGGGACGACTGGTCGTATCGCCTCACGCCGCGTGACATCGGCGAGATCCATCAGGCCTTCGAGCACGCGGCCCGGACCGGGAAGCAGACCCGGGAGCTCGGACCCGAGGATTTCCCGCTGCCCGGATTCGCCCGGGTGCTGGCGGACGTGCGGGACGAGGTCTGCAGCGGCCGCGGCTTCAGCCTGCTGCGCGGCGTGCCCGTCGCGGATTGGAGCGACGCCGAGGCCGAACGGTTCTTCTGGTGTTTCGGGCTGCACCTCGGCATCCCGGGAGCGCAGAACCCGCAGGGCGATCTGGTCGGGCACGTCAGGGACACGCGGTCTGCGTCCGACCTTGCCGACGGCCGCTACTACAAGACCCCACGGGAGATCGCCTATCACTGCGACGCCGCCGACGCCGTCGGGCTGCTCTGCATGCACAAGGCGCAGTCGGGCGGGCTGAGCCGGATCGTCAGTTCGGTGACGGTATTCAACGAGTTGCTGAGCCGCAGTCCCGGCCACGCCGCGCGCCTGTGCCGACCCTACATGCTCGACACGCACGGCGAGGGTGGCATCAACGCCTTTCCGGTGACGCCCTGCTGCTACAGCGACGGCCGGCTGCGCACGACCTACCACAGCGACTATTTTCGTTCCGCCGGCCGGCACCCCGGCGTCGCGCCGCTGTCGGCTTTCGACCTCGAGGTGCTGGATCACTACGAGACGATTGCGCGCGAGCCGTCGCTCTGCCTCGAGATGGACCTCGAACCCGGGGACGTACAGCTGATCTCGAACCACACCGTGCTGCACGCGCGGACGGCCTATCAGGACCATGCGGATCCGGCGCGACGGCGCCACCTGCTGCGGCTCTGGCTCTCGTTCGACGAGCCGCTGCGGCTGGCCGACCGCCTGCGCAAGAAGCGTGCCCTGTTGGGCCTCGCGTGGGCCGTGGCGCGGCAGCCGCGCGCCGCCGCTCAGGCGGCGTAGCTGTGGTAGTGCGGGTCGTACATCTGCGACTGGATGAACGCGAGCAGGTCCGCCGGCGGGTCGATGTCGGCGAGATCCGCGGCGAAGGCCACCTCCGCGACCGAGGTGGCGATGCGTGCCGAGACCTCCCGGATCCGACCCAGCGGAGGGTAGAGGCTGCCCTGCGCGAGGTCCTGCTCGGTGACGGTATCGGCCAGCGTGCGGGCCGCAGCCATGAACATCTCGTCGCTGACGCGTGAAGCGCGCGCCGCGACCACGCCGAGTCCGACACCCGGGAAGATGTAGCAGTTGTTGCCCTGGCGCGGCACGTAGTGCCGGCCGTCCAGCGTGAGCGCATCGAACGGGCTGCCGGAAGCGAACAGCGCCCGTCCGCCCGACCAGGCGTAGGCCTGCTCCGCGGTGCACTCGGACTTCGACGTCGGGTTCGACAGCGCGAAGACGATCGGCCGTTCGTTGATGCGGGCCATCGCCTCGATCACCTCGCGGGTGAACACGGCCGGAGTCGCGCCGACACCGATGATCGCCGTCGGCGCGAGCGCCTCGACCGCCGTCTTGAAGTCGCGGATCGGCTCGTGCGCGTGTGCGTAGGGCTTCTTGTGCTCGGCCAGCGCGCCACGGCCCGCCACGACCAGACCCTTCGAGTCCACCATCCAGCAGCGCCCCCGGGCGGCCTGCTCGCTGAGGCCGTCCTGGACCATCGCGGCAGTGAGCAGGTCGGAAATGCCGGTCGCGGCTTCGCCCGCGCCGAAACACAGGAAGGTCTGTTCCGACATGGGCCTGCCCGTCACGCGCAGCGCCGAGAAGATGCCTGCGACCGTGACGGCCGCGGTGCCCTGTATGTCGTCGTTGAAGCAGCAGATCCGGTCCCGGTAGTTGTCGAGCAGCCGGAACGCGTTGTGATTCGCGAAGTCCTCGAACTGCACGACGATTCCCGGAAAGACGTGCTCCGCGGCCGTGATGAACTCCTCGACGAGGTCGTCGAAGGCCTCGCCGGTCAACCGGCGCTGCCTGAGGCCCAGGTACAGCGGATCGTTGAGCAGCGCGTCGTTGTTGGTGCCGGCATCGAGCATCACCGGCAGGCAGCGCCGCGGGTGCAGTCCCGCGCAGGCCGTGTACAGCGCGAGCTTGCCGATCGGGATGCCCATGCCGTTCGCGCCCAGGTCGCCGAGGCCGAGGATGCGTTCGCCGTCTGTGACCACGATCATCGCGGCCTGCTTGTAGGGCCAGTTGTGCATCAGCTGCACCATGCGGCCGCGGTCCGCGGCCGACACGAACATGCCGCGCGGTCTGCGGTAGATGTGACCGAAGTGCTGGCACGCCAGCCCGACCGTCGGCGTATAGACGATCGGCATCATCTCGTCGGGACACTCGATCATCACGCGGAAGAACAGCCGCTCGTTCCGGTCGTAGAGGCCCTCGAGCAGGATGTACTTGGAGAGGTCGGAGTCGAGGCGCCGGAAATTCTCCAGCACGCGCTCCACCTGCTCCTCCTGGGAGCAGACGTGCGGCGGCAGCAGGCCGCGCAGCCCCAGCGCGTCGCGCTCGTGCTCGGTGAACGCGGTGCCCTTGTTCAGCGTGGGGTCGCGCAGCAGCGCGGTGCCGCGCGGAAACCACTCGGGCAAGGGCATGGGCAGGGGGCGTCGCAGTCGCTTGTGGATCATGTCGTGCTCCGGATCGTTCCGGGCCGCCGTCGGGCGCCACCTGCTGCAATCGAGGCCGCCCCGGCGACCTGCGCGAATACTAGGAGCCCTGTACCCGGCCGCAATCCCGGGTTCTCACTAGCTCACTGCGAAAACTACTTGGTGTTGCGCAGCTCGAGCGCCTCCCAGCGCTCGATGAGTTCGGCCAGCTCGACCTCGATCGCGCCCATGCGCCCGGTCAGTCGGCGCAGCTCTTCGGGCGAGCCGCTATACAGGGCCGGGTCCTCGAAGGACGCCGCGATCTGCCGCTGTTCCGCCTCGAGCGCCTCGATCCGCCCGGGAAGTGCGGCGAGTTCGCGGCTCTCCTTGTAGGAAAGGCGTGGCGGGGGATCCGCACGCCTTGCGGGCGGCTCCCGGCGCGCCGTCGAGGCCGAAGCGGCCGGTCGCGTCACCTCGCTCGCCTGTGGCCGCTGGCGCTGCCAGTCCTCGTATCCGCCTGCGTACTCGCGCCAGATACCGTCGCCTTCGGCCGCGATGGTCTGCGTGACCACGTTGTCGAGAAAGGCGCGATCGTGAGATACCAGGAACACCGTCCCCGGGTACCCGTCGAGCAGGTCCTCGAGCAGCTCCAGCGTCTCGATGTCGAGGTCGTTGGTCGGTTCATCCAGCACCAGCACGTTGGCCGGCCTCGCGAACAGCCGGGCCAGCAGCAGGCGATTGCGCTCGCCACCCGACAGCGAACGCACCGGCGAGCGCGCCCGTTCCGGCGCGAACAGGAAATCACCCAGGTAGCTGATCACGTGGCGGGGACGGTCGCCGGACTCGATCCACTCCGAGCCTGGGGCGACCGCATCGAGCAGCGTTGCCTCGGGATCGAGCTGGGCGCGGAACTGGTCGAAGTAAGCGACCTCGACGTTGGTGCCGAGCCGCACGCTGCCCGAGTCCGGCGGGAGATCGCCCAGGATCAGGCGCAGCAGCGTGGTCTTTCCCGCGCCGTTCGGCCCGATCAGTCCGACCCGGTCGCCGCGCAGGATGCGTGCCGAAAAATCGCTGACGACGCGACGCGGCCCGTCCGGACCCGGGAAGGACTTCGAGACCCCGTCCAGCTCCGCGACCAGCCGGCCGCTGCGCTCGCCCGCGTCGATGCGCAGCCGCACCTTGCCCAGGCGCTCCCGGCGAGCCGCACGCTCGACTCGAAGCCGCTCCAGCCTGCGCGCGCGGCCGGCGCTGCGCGTGCGGCGGGCCTCTACGCCCTTGCGGATCCAGGCCTCCTCCTGCGCCAGCAGCTTGTCGAAGCGCTGGTCTGCCAGCGCCTCGGCGTTCAGCATCTGCTCCTTGCGTTCCAGGTAGCTCGCGAAGCGGCCGGGAAAGCTCGCGAGTCGCCCGCGATCGAGCTCGACGATCCGCGTCGCCACGCGGTCCAGGAAACGGCGGTCGTGCGTGACGAACAGCAGCGAGGGCCCGTCCTCGACCAGCAGGTTCTCCAGCCACTCGATCGACTCGATGTCCAGGTGATTGGTCGGTTCGTCGAGCAGCAGCAGTTCCGGCTCGAGCAGGAATGCCCGCGCCAGCGCGAGACGCTTGCGCTGGCCGCCCGAGAGCTCCTCGACGCTCGCATCGGCCGGCAACCCGAAGCGACTGATGACCCGTTCGGTCTGAGCGCTGATCGTCCAGGCACCGCGCGCTTCGAGCTCGGCCTGCAGGCGACCCAGCTCGGCGAGCAGCGCGTCGTGGTCTGCGTCCGGCTCCGCGAGCTGCTGTGACACCAGGTGATACCGTTGCAGCGAGCGCGTCGCTTCGCCCAGCCCGGCGATCAGCGCGTCGAAGACCGTGAGCCCCGGCTCGAAAACCGGTTCCTGCTCGACCTGCGCGAGTCGCAGGCCGGACTTTCGCTGGAACTCGCCGTCGTCGAGCACCGCAGTGCCGGCCAGCACCTTCAGCAGCGAGGACTTGCCCGTACCGTTGCGTCCGATCAGCGCGACGCGCTCGCCCGGTTCGAGCTGCAGGTCGGCGTGATCGAGCAGCGCGACGTGGCCGTAGGCGAGGCACGCTCCCCTGAGCGCGAGCAGGCTCATCGGTGAGCGACGCCGCGGCAGCGGAGCCCGCCCTTCGGGACCCCGCCGGGCCCGGCGACGTCGCCGGCCCCTGTTGTTCGCGGCACGAGTGTCTCGCGCATCTGCTGGCCCTCGGCTACGCGCCGCTTCCGCGGCGCCGGTTGCGATGGCAGCATAATGGCCGCGGGTCCACGATTCACCTTCAGCGCCGGGCAGCGGGCATTCAGGATGCCCGGCGGCCGGGCGCCGGGAACCGAGCATGCTCCTCTGGGACGCCCACGCCTGCCTGCCGTTGCACCCCGACGCCGATTTCGGGCCGCTGGAGCGTTTTCGTGCCGCCGGAGTCAGCTACGTCTCGATCAACGTCGGCATGGACATGAATCCCGTCTCGCAGGTGATCAGCGTGATTGCCGGTTTCCGCAGGCGACTCGCGCAGGCTCCCGAGCGCTACCTGCTGGCCGGCGGCATGCAGGACGTCGAGTCGGCCCGCGCATCCGGCCGGCTGGCCGTCGGTTTCGACCTCGAGGGTGCGCTGCCGTTGCTCGGGCGACCGGAAATGGTGGCCCTCTACCGCGAGCTGGGCGTGCGACAGATACACCTCGCCTACAATCGCAACAACGGCGTGGCCGACGGTTGCCACGACGTCGAGCGCGGCCTGACGGACCTCGGCCGGCAGGTGGTGAAGGCGGTGAACGAGGCGGGCTTGTTGATGGACTGCTCCCACACCGGCCGACGCTGCAGCCTCGAGATCATGGACGCATCGACCGCGCCGGTGGTCTTCAGCCATGCGAATCCACTGGCACTGGTTGAACACGGACGCAACGTCAGCGACGAGCAGATCCGTGCCTGCGCGGCCACCGGCGGCGTGGTATGCGTGTCCGGCGTCTCGGCGTTCACAGGCTCCGACGCGCCGTGCGCGACCGAGGTGGCGCGCCATGCGGCGTACGTCGCGGAACTGGTCGGGGTCGAGCATGCCGGCATCGGGCTCGACATCGGGTTCAGCGAGCCGGGGCTGGACGACAGCCCGCCCGGCGGCTTCGACCCGGGCTACTGGTGGCCGCTCAGTGCCGGCTACGCGCAGAGCATCGCCGGCATGACCTATGCGCCGGTCGAAACCTGGCGTGAGCTGCCGCTGGCCCTCGGCGACCTCGGCATGTCCCCGCCCGAAGTGGAGCGGGTCCTCGGGGGCAACATGGCGCGGGTTGCGCGCCAGGTCTGGCGCACGTGACCGGCGCGAAATGCAGGCCGGGACTCGGCAGGACCGTGCTGCTGATCGCATGGCTCGGGATCGCGCGCACGGTGCCCGCGGACGACCTCGAGGCAGGGCGTCAGGCGATCTACTCCGGCGAATATGCCAGGGCACTCGCGTTGCTCGAGCCGCTGGCGGATCAGGGCGACGCAGGCGCGCAGGTCGCGATCGGCGCGATGTACGCGCAGGGACTCGGCGTCCCGCTCGATCTGGAGACCGCGCGCGACTGGTTCCTGAAGTCCGCCCGGCAGGGCAACGAGAAGGCGCGCTCGAACCTGCTCTACATGGCGGACCAGTTCCTGTACCCGGAGGGCACGGAGCGTCGCTGCCGCGATGCGCTCGCAATCATCACCGAGCTGGCAACGCTCGGCTACCAGCGTGCGTACACGGCGGCGGGGAATCTGCTGTACGAGGGCTGCGACGAGGTGCCGTCGGATCCCGCGGCCGGGGTGAGCTGGTGGCGCGAATCGGCGGCGCTGGGCGATCCGGTGGCGCAGACCAATCTCGCGGTCGCCTACGCCAGCGGCGTCGGCGTCGTGCAGGACTACTCGCTGGCACTCCAGTGGTATCGCAAGGCCGCGGAGCAGGGCCACGCTCCGGGGCAATATGGCCTCGGCGTGATGCATGAATACGGCGAGGGCGTGGAGGCAGATCGCGCCGAAGCACGCCGCTGGTACGAGCTGGCGGCGGCGCAGGGCGACGCGCGTGCGCGCGAGCGCCTGCAGCAACTCGATGAGGATCCCTGAGCGCCGCAATGGCGCGGCGCCGCGCTTTCGGTTTCAGTCGAGGTCCAATGCCTCGATCGAGCCGCCCCTGTGCACGCCGAGACGAATCGGGCGGAGGCGGCCCTCCGGCGTCACGGTCACTTCCGACCAGAGCGTTTCCCCCGCAGCGAGTTGCGACGGATCGGGTGCGCCTTCCGGCAGGAAGTAGACCAGCGGTTCGGTGAGCGCCCAGACCCTCTCGCCTTGCGGAGTCCGTGCTGCACGGACCCGCGCGACGCTCGATTGATCCGCGATGGGCACGCCCCGAACGCGCGCAGTATCGGGAGCCACTTCCAGCCGGACCGGGTGCACGTCACGCCCGTATGCGTCGCCGTCCGGTGCCTGTGGCAGCGAGGTCAGCGGGATCGCGGCGCTGAGTCGCAGGTAACGGCCGCGTATCGGCAGGTCCGGGTCGAGCCCGAGGGTCTGCACCCAGCCTCGCGGCCAGATGCTGCGGTCGTAAATCAGCTTCCCGCCGACGACGCCCAGCAGCAGCACCTGTGCCAGCATCAGCAGCAGCGCCCTGCGCCAGGCTCCCGGCGGGCCGCGCCGATCAATGCTCATCGCGCGGTCTCCTCGATGCGCGAGAGCAGGCGCCTGCGCATCCGCTCGAGCCACCACCCGCCACCGATCATCAGCAGTCCCACGCCGACCAGGCCGATCGCCCGGTCCAGCCTGTCGTACAGGCTCGCGAAGTAGAAGAACAACAGCGTGCATGCGAAGCACAGCACGCCGACGTTGACGCGCAGCCGGTCACCGTCCCGCAGGCCCCAGGCGACGATCCCGGCCGAACCGGCCCCGCAGACCAGGTAGGCCACGAGCTCCTGCAGCGGCTGCGAGGCATCGAGCGGAATCAGCGCGGCGGCCAGCAACGCGGCAATGGCCACAGGCCAGCTCTCCCGCCGCCGCAGCAGCCAGGCGACGAGCAGCGGCAGCCCCGCGGCCACGACCCAGCCCAGCGCGAGCGTGGCACGAGAGTCCCCCGGCGGAGCCACGAGCGAAGTTCCATCGGGCGGTCCGCGGTACAACGCGGCATTCGCATGCAGCGCCGCCAGCGGAAGCACGCAGACTGCGCCGAGTCGGGACAGCGCGCGCCGCCACGCCGAATCAGGCTCCTGCCGGACTGAGCCCAGGTAGGCGATTGCGAGCAGCAGCAAGCCGAAACTCGTGACGACGGGCGCGACGTCCGCCACTTCCGCGGCCCACGTCGCGCTCAGCCATGCGGGTACCAGCACCGCCAGCCACAACGTGTGCGGCCAGTCCCTGAGCAACATCAGCCCGACTGCGGCGCCCGCTGCCCACAGCAGGAACGCCTGCGGCCAGGATTCCGCCAGATGAAACGTCTGGCCGGCCAGGAAGATCGCAGCGCCGTAGGCGGCAGTGCCCGCCGCATGGAGCGAGGTCGCGAGGGCGGGCAGCCTCGTCGAGGCCAGCGCAGCGCCACCGTGCAGCAGCACGATCGAGGCCACCAGCACCGCGGTTCGCCCGACGGGTCCGAGCAGGTCCCAGTGCGCGGCGACATAGAGCATGATGCCGGCCGAAAGCGCCAGCGCGCCGAGCCCGAACGCGATTGCTGCGCCGCGCCCCGGCTGCAGCCCGGCGGATGACAGCGTCTGCTCATGGGAGAGAATGCGCCGCGCTGTCTCTTCGTCGAGCAGTCCGGCCCGCCGCCAGTCGCTCAGTTTCTGCTCGATCAGTTCCCGGCTCTCGGTCAAGGCTGGATCCCTGTGTCGTGAAGCTAGACTACGCGAGAAACGGCTGTGCACGCAGCGTACGTGCAACCGACGATGAGCCGGGTGGAGGCTCGATGAGAGGCGGCCGGTCGGTCCTGTTGCGCTACGGAGAGCCCTGCCTCTCCTGCCTGCTAGCCTTCACGGCGCGAAACTTTACATAAGCCCTCGAGTCCCGGCTGCGGGTCCTACCTGTCTATGCTAGTTTTGTGAAAAAGCAGGGCCGGTCGCCGATGCCGGTCCGCATCTGCAGGGGAGACCAGCAATGGGTGCACTTTCAGTCAACCACGTATCTTTCGTGGCCGCGGTCGTCGCGGCGCTGTCGCTCGGCGCGATGCCGGCCGCGCATTCGAAGCCGGGCCCCGGGGCGAGCCCGCCCGGGCAGGGGACCCTGCTGGTCGGGGCGTCCTCGAGGACCGTGCTGCCGCTCGTGAACGGCGGCTACGACTATCTCGCCGAGGGATTTCCGGCCCGTGACGATGCCTATGATCCGGGCATCCTGGTGCCGGCCTGGGACGATGGCCGTATCGCCGTCGGCAACGGTGAACCCGAGTCGCTGTGGGTACACGACGACATCCGCGCGACGGCCCTGGCGATCGACGACCCGCGCAGCGAGGACATCGTCGTGATCGTCGGGACGGACCTCTACATGGTGTTCCGCACGGACGGCGAGAGCATCCGCAAGAAGGCCGCTGCGCTGCTTCCGCCGGGCCAGGCCAAGAAGCTCAAGGTCATCGTCTCCGCAACCCACAATCATCACGGCCCCGATACCGCGTTCGACGTCAACCACGACTGGTTCGAGCACATGACGGACCAGGCGGCCGCGGCGGTTGCGGCCGCCGTGAGCAGTCGCAGGCCGGCACGCCTCGCCGTCGCAGCCGGCGAGCACTGGTTCGGCATGAACGACGGTACGGACCCGCAGATCTTCGATCCTCGGTTGAACGTGATGCAGGCCGTGGACACGCGTGGCCGGGTGATTGCGACGATGGTGCAGTGGAACAACCACCCGGAGGGCACGCTCGGCTGGGATCCGCCGTTCAGCGCGATCGCAGAGGACTGCGCCGAGCTTGGCAGGCCGCCCGCCACCTGCACGGCCGAGGGCCGTTACTTCACCGCGGATTTCCCGGGTGTACTGCGCGAGGACCTGCATGACCGCTACGGCGGCGAGGTGCTGTACCTGAACGGCGCGCTCGGCGTGCTGATCGGTCCGGGCGGCGCCGAGGTGTGGGAGGTCGATGCCGCGCATCCGCTGGGCAATCAGATGAAGGCGCCGGCCGGCGCGACGGGGCCCGGAGGCGACGGCAATTACAAGGAGAAGAACTTCCGCCGCACCTCGATGATCGGGGAGCAGCTGGCCGCTGCAACGATCCGGCTGCTCGAGCAGGCGGAGAAGATCGAGGCGCCCCGGGTCAGCTACTCAGTGCAGCCCTTTTACACCTACCTGAGCAATTTCGGTTTCCGCGTGCTGCTGGTCGTCGATCCCGCGACGGGACGCACGAACCTCGGGCACGACGTGCCGCTGCTATACAACTGCCCGTTGCAGGGACCGAAGACGGACGCGAGCTGCTCGGGCGACGGCTACCAGAGCGCGACCGACCCGCTGATCGGCACCGACTTCCGCGTCGGTGATCACCTGAAGTCGGCGGTCGAGTACGTGCGGATCGGGTCGGTCGGGATGATGTTCCTGCCGGGCGAGATTCCCAGCGAGCTCACGATCGGCCTGCCTGCCGAGTTCAGGATCTCGCCCGATCGCTGGTACGAGGAACCGCCCGGCCGGCATGCCTTCGGCGACGACTACAAGATACCGGGCTATGCGCTGAACAGGATGGCGGACCGCTACAAGTGGACGATCGGCCTCGGCAGTGATCAGCTCGGCTACTTCGTGCCCATTTCCAACTATCGCGTGTACTGCATCGCCGATGCGTTCGTGCAACCCGGTACCTGTGGCTTCCTGCACGGCCTGGGGCTGCTCGACTACCCCGACGCAGTGGCCGGTGCGACGTGCAAGCGGATCACCGAAGATCCGGACGAGCTCGCAGCCTATCCGCCGGACGTCGCGCAGGTCATCGCCGGTAGCTGTCGCTACGGGCAGGCGCTCGGCGAGTCGGTCGGTCACTACGAGGAGACCAATTCCGCGGGCTGGGACCTCACCGAGGACATGATGCAGGCGGTCGGCAAGCTGCTCGGCAACATGGATCCGGCCGAGGTGAATCCCGACTTCCCCGGCTGGTGGGAAGGAAATCTCCCGCCAGGCGATCTGCCCTAGTGGCTCCGCGGGTCGTCGTGGTCCGCGTGCCGGGCCGCGACGACCTCGATCTCGACCAGCGCGCCGGGCAACGGCAGGCCCGCGACCTGCACCGTGGTGCGTGCCGGGATCGCGCTGGCGCCGTCGCGTCCGTAGAACTGCATGTAGGCCTGCATCAGCCCGGCGAAGTCCATCCGTCCGCCCTTGTCCGGGTCGCCGACCACGTAGACGTTCATCTTGACGACGTCCTCCATGCCGAGCCCGAGTGCCGCCAGTTCCCGGGCGATCTTCGCCAGAACGCTGCGGGCCTGCGCGGCGGTGTCGCCGAAGCGCTCCACGCTGCCGGGCGGTGCCTCGGCATCGGCAGCATCCGCGAGCATTCCGCTCAGGAAGACGAGCTCGGAACCGGCCGGCACGCTCACGCTGCTCGCGATCGGAAGGCTCGCACTGCCGCGCCGGACGATGTCGTGCGCGGCGGCCGGCGGACTTCCCGCAAGCAGGACGAGGCAGCACAGCAGGGTCTTGGTCTTCATGTTCGGTTCCTGGTGCGAGAAAACGTGGCGGTTGCACAGGATGTTCGCAGAAGGTGGGCGGGGCGTGAACCACCCGGGCGCGGTTCCGTGCGCAATACAGATTGTCCCCTGAAGCGCCGAGGCATAGCATGGAAACATCGAGGACGGCCCTGTGGCCGGGCCGGGGAGGGCAGGAGAGATACATGACTGACCACGTGACGACCGCAAG
>CAZKLS010000079.1:0-12893 GCA_964553405.1 uncultured Steroidobacteraceae bacterium | reverse complement strand
GAGCTGGGCTTCAACGCCTACACCGACGGCACCAAGGGCATGATCGACGTGTTCTGCATCACCGCGGCGCTGATGGTCGGCACGGCCGGCCTGCCGCACGTGATCGTGCGCTTCTTCACCGTGCCGAAGGTGCGCGACGCGCGCAAGTCGGCCGGCTGGGCGCTGCTGTTCATCGCCATCCTCTACACGACGGCCCCGGCGGTGGCGGCGTTCGCGCGCTACAACATGATCGACACGATCAACGGCAAGGACGGCGCGGGCGCGCTCTACAGCGAGGCCCCGAGCTGGATCAAGAACTGGGAGAAGACCGGCCTGATCAAGTGGGAGGACAAGAACGGCGACGGACGGATGTACTACGCCAAGGGTGACGCGAACGAGATGACGATCGACCGCGACATCATGGTGCTGGCGAACCCCGAGATCGCGAACCTCCCGGCCTGGGTCATCGCGCTGGTGGCGGCCGGCGGCCTCGCGGCGGCGCTCTCGACCGCGGCCGGACTGCTGCTGGTGATTTCGTCCGCCATTTCGCACGACCTGCTGAAGAAGGTCGTGATGCCGAACATCACCGAGAAACAGGAGTTGCTGTTCGCGCGCCTCGCGGCCGCGGTGGCGGTCGTGATCGCGGGACTGCTGGGCATCTATCCGCCGGCATTCGTCGCGCAGGTGGTGGCCTTCGCGTTCGGTCTGGCGGCCTCGTCGTTCTTCCCGGCGATCTTCCTCGGGATCTTCGACAAGCGCGCGAACAAGCAGGGCGCGATGGCCGGCATGATCGTGGGTATCGTCTTCACGGCGTCCTACATCATCTACTTCAAGTTCATCAACCCCACCGCCAATACCGCGGAGAACTGGCTCTGGGGCATCTCGCCGGAAGGCATCGGCTTCATCGGCATGTTGCTAAACTTCATCGTGACCTATGCGGTGAGCCACCTGACGGCACCGCCGCCGGAGCACATCCAGCACCTCGTCGAGGACATCCGCGTCCCGCGCGGTGCAGGTGCGGCGACCCACCACTGACCGGGTCGCTGGCTTGAAATCCGGGGCGGTCCTCAGGGGCCGCCCCGTTTTTTTCCACGCGACAGGTGAGCAGCGTGAGCAGGCACGACCAGGAATTCGACTTCAACACGCCGCCCTTCAACCTGCTCACCGCCGGGCAGGCCAGACAACTCGGCGCCAGCATGGACATCGAGTTCATCCCGAAGGGCACGACGGTGCTGGAGGCGGGCGGGCCCTCGCGCGCCGTGTACGTGATCATGAAAGGCGGAGTCACGGCCTTCGAGGTCGGCGACGACAGCGACCGCGTATTCGCCGAGTTCGGGCCCCACGACGTGTTCGGCACGACCGCGTCGCTGACCGGCCGGGCACGCTATACCTACGAGACGGACGAGGACACGCTCGCCTGGACCATCCCGGCCGAGGCCTTCCGCTCGGCGGTCTCCGACAACGGACGCTTCGCCGCCTACTTCCTCGAGTCCTTCGCCAAGCGCAGCATGGAGGCGGACGAATCCGCGGGCAGCTCGGACCTGGCCGAGATGATGCTGACCCGGGTCGGCGATGCGCTGCTGGGCGAGGCAGTCCGCGTGCCCGAGGACTGCCGCCTGGACGAGGCCACGCGGCGCATGCGGGAGCAGAAGGTCGACTGCGTGTTCGTCGAGGGGCCGGCCGGACGCGGAATCGTGACCCGCACCGACCTGCTCGAAGCCATCGCGCTCGGACAGCGGGGCCTCGAGCAGCCCGTGGGCAGCATCGCGAGCCGCCCCGTGGTCGGCTGTGACGTCAGCGAGCCGTTGTTCCAGGCGCTGGTGGTGATGACCCGCCGCGGCATCGAGCGGATCGCGGTGCTGGACGAGGAAGAGCTGAAGGGCACGCTGGGCCTCGCCGAGCTGCTGAGCCACTACTCGAGCCATTCGCACGTGATCGGGCTGCAGGTCTCGCGCGCCTCGAGCCGCGAGGAACTGGCGAACGCGGCCCGCCAGGTGAACCGGCTGGTCGGGACGCTGCATGCGACCGGCGCGAAGATGGAGTACCTGGCGGACCTCGTGAGTGCGCTGAACCAGCGCCTGCTGAAGCGGCTGTTCGAGTTCTCGTTCGACGAGCCGCTGCGCGACTCGATCTGCCTGCTGGTGCTCGGCAGCGAGGGCCGGGGCGAGCAGCTGCTGAAGACCGACCAGGACAACGCGCTGGTGCTCGGCCCGGGCATCACGGACGAGGCGGTGGCCGGCGGGGCGCAGGCGTTCAGCGAGGGCCTCGCGGCGATGGGCTATCCGCCCTGCCCGGGTGGCGTGATGGTCTCCAACCCGAAGTGGCGCGGCGACGGCGAGCGATGGTTGAAAAGCGTGCGTCGGATCTCCGGCGACGACTCGCCCGAGGCGCAGATGCGCGCCGCGATCATGTTCGATGCGCGCGTGGTGGGGGGCGACGCCCGCCTGTTCGAGCCGGTGCGCGAGGCCCTGTTCGCGCTGGCCCGCAACGAGCTGTGGCTGCATCACTTCATCACGCCGGCGCTCGAGTTCCAGACCCCGCTACGGTTCCTCGGCGGGCTGATCGGACGCGAGTCGCCCGTCGACCTGAAGAAAGGCGGCATCTTCCCGGTCGTGCACGGCGTTCGAACGCTGGCCGCGGAGCAGGGCCTGCGCGTCACCTCCACCTTCGAGCGCATCGATGCACTGATCGAGCGCGGCATCCTGAGCCGGTCGCTCGGAACCAACCTGCGGCAGTCCTACGGGATCATGCTGCGGCTGCGGCTCGGCCAGCAGCTGCAGGAACTGCGCGAGGGTGAAGTACCGACGAACCGCGTGCAGTTCGCGAACCTGCGGCGCCTCGACCGCGACCTGCTGCGGGACGCGCTGGGCGTGGTTCGCGAATTCCAGTCCTTCCTGTCGGCGCGGTATCACCGCGGCATGTAGGCGGCAGCAGGTCATGCCCGCTCTCGCCCGACGCCTGAAGGGAGTCCTGCGCAGCCTGCGGACGCCGGCCGCTCCCGGCGACCGGGAGCTGGTGGCCTTCGACCTCGAGACCAGCAGCCTGGACGTGAAGAGCGCCGAGATCCTCGCGATCGGCGCGGTCCCGATCCGAGAGCGGCGGATCGTGACCAGCGAAAGCTTCAGCTGCACCGTCCGCAGCGACGCGCCGGTCGATCACGAGGCGGTGAAGTACCACCGCCTGCGTCCTGCCGACGTCGCCGGCGGCATGACGGCCGGACGCGCTGCGTCGGAGTTCGTCGACTGGCTCGGCGACCGTCCGGTGATCGGCTACTGCGTCAATTTCGACTGCGCGATGCTCGATCGCGCGCTGCGCGAGGGCGGTCACGAGGGGTTCGACGCGGTGCGTTTCGACCTGCGCGACATCTACCGACGCCGGGCCATGCGGCGGAATCCCGACCACGCGCCGGCGAAGGCGCTCGACGAGATCCTCGCCGACCTCGGCGTGCCGGTGACGGGGCGGCATACCGCGCTCGGCGACGCGATGTCGGTCGCGATGGCCTACATGGCGCTCAATTACGGCGGCAGCTGAACAGGGCTTCGCCTAGGGCAGGAACCGGCCGGCACCGGCGAAGCTGCGCCGGAAATAGTCCTCGTCGAGGCTCGCGACGCGAACGTGGCCACCGCTCTGCGGCGCGTGCACGAAGCGGTCGCCCCCGGCGTAGATTCCCACGTGGCTCACCTTGCGCCCCTGCAGGCGGAAGAACACCAGGTCCCCCGGGCGCAGCTCCCGCGGCCGTACCGGCGTGGCGGCGTCGTACTGCTGCGCCGCGGTGCGCGGCACTTCGATGCCGTGGCGACGGTGGACGAAATACACCAGGCCGCTGCAGTCGAACGCTTCCGGGCCGGAGCCGCCATAGCGGTAGGGCGCGCCGACGAAGGACTCGGCAGTGCGCGCGATCTCCGCGCCCGGGTCCGCCTGGCCGTACGGCCGGTCCGCGCGAAATGGCGCACAGGCGGTCAGCAGCACCAGCAGCGCGAGCCAGGTGCCTGCGAGGCGGCAGCGACGGCCGCCGGCTGTGCGGAACGCGACACGCATGCGCGGAGTCTAGGGCATCGCGGCGCCGCTCGTGAACGGCCGGCCCGCAGCCTGGCACTCGTGCCCTGCGGCGTTGGGTGGGGCCGCGGCGCTAGCGGTCCGGGGGGCGCACGCGCCGCGTCGGTGTCGCGGTGAGTGGATCCTCGGGCCAGTAGTGCTTCGCGTACCGGCCCCGCAGTTCCTTCCTGACGTCGGCGTAGCCCTGCGACCAGAAGCTCGCCAGGTCGCAGGTCAGCTGCACCGGCCGCCGGGCGGGGGAGAGCAGTTGCAGCGTCACGGCAACCTGGCCGTCCGCGATGCGCGGCGATTCCTTCATCCCGAACACCTCCTGCAGGCGCACCGAGAGGATCGGTGCGGCACCCGAGTAGTCGAGCGAAATCCGTGAGCCGCTCGGTACCGTGAGCGAGGCCGGAGCGAAGTCATCGAGACGCCTGGCGCATTTCCAGTCGAGCAGCGACGCGAGCGCAGGGGCGGGATCGAGCCTCGCGAGCTGCTCGCGCCGGGAGATCCCGCTGAGCCAGGGGCCGAGCCAGTCCTCGAGCGCGCCGAGCAGCCCTCGGTCCGACACATCCGGCCAGCACTCGGGGTTCTTCCGGTCATGGCGACGTGCGAAGTCGAGTCGCGCCCGCAGCTGCAGCGCCGCCGCGTTCCAGCGCAGGCAACCGAGACCCATCGCACGGATGCCGGCGAGCAGCGCCGCGCGCATTTCCGCCTCGCCAGCATCGCTGAGCTGCTCGTCGGTGAGCACCACCTGCCCGAGCCTGCGCTGGCGTCTGGCCGCCACGGCTTCGGTGCGCGGGTCCCAGCACACGCTGCGCTGCTCGACGATCGACGCCGCGAAATGCCGCTCCAGGTCGTCACGGGCGATCGGCGCCGCGAGCCGGATCCGGGCTTCGTCGTCTCCGGCATCGAGCTCGGCCGCGACGATGAACTCGTGACGCGCCAGCGCGGTCGGTTGCGTGAAGGCGGCGCCCCGTCCACCGCTCAGCAGGTAGCGGCCGCTGCCTGGAGTCCTGGCCCGCCCGATGCGATCCGGGTACGCGTAGGCCAGCAGCAGCCCGGCAGCATCGTCGTCCGGGACGCCCGGGACCCGCTGTCGCGGACTGCCTGCGCCGCGCGCGATTCTGCCCGCGGACTCGCGGACCCGTCGCAGCGCCGAGCGGTCGGCCTGCAGTCCCGGCGGAGGCGCCCCGCCCTGCAGCAGCTGCAGGCGTTCACGAAGGTCCGGATTCGATTCACCGCCGGCGGTACGCAGGATGTCGCGCTCGCCGAGCAACGCGGCCAGCAGGCTCGCGACCTCGACGGACCCGTGCTCGCGCGCCCGCAGCATCATGTGCGCGAGGCGCGGGTGCAGCCCGAGCCTGGCCATCTGTCGGCCGACGCTGGTGATCCGTCCCTGGCCGTCGATGGCCTCGAGGCGCTCGAGCAGGTCGCGTGCCTGTGCCAGGTGGGCCGATGGCGGCGGGTCGGGCCAGGTGAGCTGCGCCGGATCGACGCAGCCCCAGCAGGCAAGGTCCAGCGCCAGTGGAGCGAGGTCCGCCTCGGCGATCTCGGGTGCCGAATGGGCCGGCAGTGCCGCCTCCATCGATTCACTCCAGAGCCGAAAGCAGACACCCTCCGCCGTGCGGCCGGCGCGTCCACGACGCTGCTCCGCCGACGCCCTGGAGATCCGCAGCGTCTCGAGCCTGCTCATCCCGCTCACCGGATCGAATCGCGAGCGCCGCTCGAGACCGCTGTCCACGACGATGCGCACGCCCTCGATGGTCAGGCTGGTCTCGGCGATGTTGGTGGCGATGACGATCTTGCGCCGGCCTTCGGGATCGGGGCGCAGCGCGGCGTCCTGTTCCTCGGCCGTGAGGTCACCGAACAACGGCAGCAGCCTCGATTGCGAGACCGACGGAGACTCCTGCAGCAACCGCTGACAGCGGCGGATCTCGGCAGCTCCGGGCATGAAGACCAGCGCGTCCCCGGGGAACTCCGCGACCGCGCGCAGCGTCACCGACGCGGCCCAGCGCTCCAGCGTGCCGGGGCGCGAAGTCGGGCCGGGCGGCGGTGCATGGCGGGTCTCGACCGTGAACATCCGCCCGGCGGAGCGAACGACCGGGGCCCCGCCGAGCAACTGCGCGATCGCCCCGCTGTCGAGCGTCGCCGACATCAGCAGCAGGCGCAGCGATTCGCGCAGGTGCCGCTGCACGTCCAGGCAGAGCGCGAGCCCGAGGTCGGCCTGCAGGCTGCGCTCGTGGAATTCGTCGAAGACGACGCAGGCTACGCCCTCGAGCGCCGGATCGTGCTGCAGCATCCTGGTGAGCACGCCTTCGGTGACGACCTCGACCACCGTGTCCGGGCCGGTCCGCGTATCCAGCCTGGTGCGGTACCCGACCGGTCCGCCGACCTCCGTGCCGAGCAGCCACGCCATGCGACGTGCCACCGCGCGGGCGGCGACGCGGCGCGGCTCGAGCACGACGATGCGTCGCCGCTCGCGCCATTCGCCCTCGAGCAGCGAAAGCGGGACCAGCGTGCTCTTGCCCGCGCCGGGCGGCGCCTCGAGGATCGCGCGATTACGGGTCGCGAGCGCCCTGCCCAGTTCGGGCAGGGCCTCGACGACGGGGAGCGGCGGGAATTTCAGCGTGCGGATTACTGGAATCCCGCCGTCTGGTGGCTACTTGACGGCGACGATGATCCCGCAGGCGTCGCGGGCGCCGCCGGCGCAACCCTTCTTCAGGTCGGATTCCGCGTCGCAATAGGTATCCATCTTCGAGTGCACGATGAACGAGCTGCCGTCCCCATCGAGAATGCCCAGCCGCCCGGGCGAGAGCGTCACGCGGTTCGTCGTGTGCTTCATGTAACCGACGCCGTCCTTGACCTCGATGTTGATCAGGTCGCCCATGTGGAAGGGATGGTTGATGTCCTTGGCGGGCGTCTCGTCGCCGGCCGAGTCGGGTCGCGACTGCCCGAAAGGCCCCGGGTCGTGGTGGCCGCCGGCCGCGGAGCAGGGCTCGCACTTGCCGAATTCGTGGATGTGGACCGCGTGCTTGCCGTCCGCCAGTCCGGACATCTTCAGCTCGACGGTGACCTCCTTGATGCCCTCGGCCGTCGTCTGCTCGACCAGCGTCGCGGTGCCGGTGATGCGGGGATCCTCGCAGCCCTTCATCTCCGCGGTGGCCTTCATTCCGTCGGCGCCCGCGACCCAGGGAAGCAGCAAGGTCGCGGCGGCGGCGCCGATCGTGAACCTGCGTGCACGGCCCGATTCTCTGCCGAAGCTGTTCATGTCCTTGACCCTCCCGGAGGATTTGAGTTGTGCGCCCGAGCGCAGACTACTGCCGCGAACCGCGCCGCTCAAGCCTGCCGCGGCCGGACAGGCTATTCTGCGGCCCGTACCCCCGGAGGCAGGTTCATGACGGCGGATACCTGGTGGTGGTTGCTCGCGATGCTGCTGGTGCTGGTCGGCGTGTCCGGATCGGTCCTGCCGGCGCTGCCCGGCGTGCCGCTCGTGTTCGCGGGCCTGCTGCTCGCGGCCTGGATCGACGGCTTCGAGAAGGTCGGCTGGCTGCCGCTCGTGCTGCTGGGGCTGATGACGGTGCTGTCGTTCGTGATCGACTTTGCCGCGAGCGTGCTCGGCGCAAAGCGCGTCGGCGCGACGCCGCTCGCGATCGCCGGTGCCGCGATCGGCGCCGTGGGCGGCATCTTCTTCGGCCTGCCCGGCCTGATCCTCGGTCCGTTCGCCGGGGCCGTGATCGGGGAGCTCATCTCCCACGGCAAGGTCCAGCAGGCGACCCGTGCCGGCGTCGCCACCTGGATGGGGCTGCTGTTCGGCACGCTGGCGAAGCTCGCGCTGGTGTTCAGCATGCTCGGGCTGTTCGCCGCGGCATACCTGATCTGAGAACTCAGCCGTAGTACTTGCGGCACTCACGCTCGCGGCCGCGCACGACGCGGCGGCCCACCAGCGGCCCGTGGGTCTCCGTGACGACCGTGTGCTGGCCTTCCGCGTGCTCGTCGTCGTAGAAGTACAGGACCACCCAGTCGCGGGTGCGGTCGAGCTGGTGCGCCTGCGCCGTGTTCGAGTAAAGGGCCGTGAAGCGCCACCCGTCGCGGTCCATGTGCAGCACCGGCAGCCACGCTTCTCCGGTCGGATTGAAGCGCTTCGGGGCGATGGTCGGCAGTTTGCCGGCCGCCGCTTTTTCGCGATACGCGCGGTCGACGGCGAGCAGCGTCTCGACCGAAGGGCCGGCCTGCGGGCCGCCGTGGCTGACCTGGGCTTCGCGCCGCGGTCGCCCGCGGGACAGCATGCTCTGCAGGCTGGCGCGTATCGCTGCGCCGCGGCGGGGCCCGACGCCGGGCACGCTCTCGAGCCGCCCGTCGTGGGCTGCGATCTCCAGCGCCTCGAGCGTGTCGATGTGCAGTTCCTCGTGGATGCGCTCGGCGAGCCGATGGCCGAGGCCGGGAACGACCGTGAACAGCTGCGCCGGGTCGGCGCTGCCGCGCAGGCGCTCGAGCTGCATCCAGCGGCCACTCTGCGCCATCTCCGCCAGCGCCGCGGCGATGCCGCGGCCGATTCCCGGCAGTTGCTCGAGCCCCGCACGTCCGTCCCTCGCGAGGATCGTGCCCACGTCCTCCTCCAGCCCCAGCAGTGTATCTGCCGCCTTGCGGTAGGCCGCGACGCGGAACACGTTGGCGCCCTGCGCCTCCAGCAGGTCCGCAGCCTCGCGCAGCCGGTCGGCGCACAGCTGGTTGTCAGCGGTGGTCGGGCCGTGGGTCACGGCGGCCGGCGCGCTTTCTTCGCCGTGTTGCATGCGTTCGTCAGGCCACGAGGTCGGGTCCGATGGGGGGCCGCCCGCTCAGCACGCGTGCCAGTGCGCGGCAGGCGTCGGTGGACGTGAAGATGCCGACCAGCTTTCCGCCCCGGGTGACGAGTGCCGATCCGACGTGCCGCTCGGCCATCGTCCTGGCGACCTCCTCCAGTTCGGCGTCCGCGTCGACGACGAAGCTGTCAGGCTGGTAGACGTCGCGGACCCTGAGTTCGCGCTCCGGTGGGCAACCGATGTCCGGGCCCAGCGCCAGCTTGATGTCGCGGTCGGTCAGCACGCCCGCGAGCGTGCCGCGCTCGGTGACCGGCAGGTGACGGATGCCGCGTTCACGCAGGAAGCGGCGTGCTTCCGACAGCGGGGCCTCAATGTCGATCGAGTACGGAAACGGCGTCATGAACGCCAGGATCTGCGCTGTCCTTGGCCGCGACATCCGGGGTCGGCTCTGCTGGAGTGTCGGCGTCCAATCCTGACCGGGAACCGGCCGCTGGACCATTCGGGATTTACGAGGGGGCGCCGGATGCGCCTATCATGCCCGCTAGGCCGGTCCCGGAGCGTGCTCGAGTGGCGAAGCTGGCGAGAATTCTGCTGTCGACGGCCATGTCGGCGCTGCTGGGGCTGGCGGTCGTCGGGGCGATCCTGTACCTGCGATTCCTCGGTTCCGGTCCGCAGCTCGAGCCCTGGCACCGGCTCGTCCTGCAGGAGGAGTTCACTGCCGACCGGGCCGCCTCGGTCGCGACGCTCGAGGACTACCGGGCCCTCGAGGATCGCCTGTTCCGGGAACTCGAGCAGAAGATCTACCGCAACTCCGGCGACGGCGTCGCCGGCGGATTCAACCGCTACCAGCCCGGCAGCCGCAGCGACCCGCGCGTGTGGCCGGTCAACTGGAACCGGAGCTTCGAGTTCGGGTCCGCCGCCCGGGCACCAGCTGCAGTGCTGCTTCTGCACGGACTGACCGACTCGCCCTACAGCCTGCGCGCGCTGGGGGAGCACCTGGCAGGACGCGGCTTCTGGGTCCTGGGCCTGCGGCTGCCCGGCCACGGCACGGCCCCGTCAGGCCTGCTCAGCTTTGAAATCGAGGACATGCAGGCCGCGGTCAGGCTCGCCATGCGCGAAATGCGCGCGCGGCTCCCGGAGGACCGGCCGATATACATGGTCGGCTATTCGAACGGCGCGACGCTCGCCGTGGACTATTCGCTGGACCTGCTCGACGGCGAGCCGTTGCCTAGACCGGCCGGCCTGATACTGCTTTCGCCGGCGCTCGGCATCTCGCCGCTGGCCTTCGTCGGCCGCGTCAAGACCGGGCTGTCGCACCTGCCGGGGCTCGGGCGCGCCGCCTGGCAGCAGGTCGAGAACGAGTACGATCCGTACAAGTATTCGTCCTTCAGCCTGCATGCCGGCGGCGAGGTGCAGCGGCTCGCCCGGCACATCGCTTCCCGGGTCGCGCGCATGGCCCGCGCGGGGCCGCTCCAGGGCTTTCCACCGGTGCTCGCCTTCCTGTCGACCGTGGACGCGACGGTGCGAGCGGAGGCCGTGGTCGACGTCTTGTTCGAGCATCTGGACGCCGACGGACACGAGCTCGTGCTGTTCGACGTGAACCGTCTCGCCGATGCGCAGCCTCTGCTCGTCGACGATCCGGGCCCGCTCACCCAGCGCCTGGTCGAGACAGCCCGCCGGCCCTATGCGCTGTCTGTCGTCACCAACGGGGGGCCCGGCACGCCATCGGTGGTGGAGCGACGCTCCGAGCCTGCCCAGTCCGGCCAGGTCGTGCGACAGCTGGGGCTCGCCTGGCCGAGGACCGTGTTCTCGCTGTCACACGTGGCATTGCCATTTCCGCCGGATGATCCACTTTACGGCTACGCGGCCACCGAGGCCGGGCACATCCAGCTCGGTCGCGTCGAAGCCTACGGCGAGAACGGCGTGCTCACGGTTCCCGGCTGGCTGCTGACGCGGCAGCGCAGCAACCCGTTCTACGAGTACCTGGTCGAGCGCGTCGATCGGTTCACTGCTCGTTGAGGGGGCGCTGATCCTCAGTCCGGCACGGTGATGCTGCGCCCTGGCGCGCTCGCTTCTGCGCCGACGAACCAGGCCTCGCTCGCATCGCTCGGGTCCACGACCCAGCCGACGCTCCAGGCGTGGCTGAAAAAAGCACGCTGCGTTTGCCGGTCCCGGCGGCTGAAAAAGGCGCCGAGTCCGGGATGGCTGTGGTACCAGCCCGCGATCATCTCCTCGGCCCCGAGCGCCTCGCGGGCCCGGCTCCAGACGTCGGTGCCCATCTGCAGCGAGACGGCCGATGCCGCGTAGTGCGTGGCCGGAATGCAGCGCTTCAGCAGCACCGTCAAGGCCGGTGGCCCCGCGGCGTCCCGAACCGCTGCGAACACTTCGCCGATCAGCAGGCCGCCCTGCTCGACGTCGCTCGCCGCCAGGTGCTCGAGCACGCTCCGGCGCAGCGATGACCGGACGATGATCGTCGTGCCCGGAACCGGGGGCAGGTCCTGCAGGTCGGGGTGCCGTTCGATCAGCGCTGCCTCGTCCTGGATCGGCAGCCCGGGGCTGAGTTCCCGCCACTGCATGGCCGCTCGCTCAGGTCTCGGTCTCGAAGCGCTGGCCACAGGCGGGGCAGCGGACCGTGCCGCGTCGGCCGGCCGGCAGCGCGAGTTCACGGGCGCAGCCGGGGCAGCGGCGCAGGCTGCGTCCCGCGCCCTGCGCAGCATCCCGCCACCCGACCCGCTCCCGACGGCGCTCGCCCGTCGTTGCGAAACCGACCTCGCAGGTCGGAAACGCACCCGGATGCCTGCGACGTGCGCTCTGGTACCAGGACGCCGCGTCGCGATTGGCAGGCGAGGCGACGTTGACCAGCAGCGGGTCGAAGGTCAGCAGCCGTATCACCCGCTTCAGGAACAGGTCGAGTCCCTCGCTGGGCAGCCACTTGGTGCCCAGGCACACCAGGCCCGACGGAAAGACGTTGGGGTGGTAGACGGGGGTCTCGACGCTCGCGACGGGTGGCACGAACGGATAACGCGAGGGCAGCGCGACCCGCAGCCGAATCCGGGTCTCGACCTCGGCCGGGTAGGCGCGACTGCGCGCCGTCGGATAGCGCAGGTCGGCCACCAGTGCCTGTGAGGCGCCGGCCGGCACGGACACGAGCTCAATCCGCCCGGCATGCGCCCGGGCGAGCGCGCGGACACGCTCGACGTCGGTCTCGAGACGCAGAGTGTTGCTCATCGGTGCCTCGGCGCCGGCACCTCAACCTGCGACGAGGACCGGCTGCACCTCGATCAGGTCCCCGGGCCGGACCGACTTCGACAGCGCTTCACCCGGTACCAGCGCGCGGCCTGTCGTCGTGTTGACGAGCGTGTAGTCGGTGTCGCCGGGCAGCGACCAGTTGTCCACCGCTGCCTGGATGATGTCGCCCGCGGTGCTGGCCGCGTCGAGGTCCAGTTCGGCGAGCCGGGTCTGGTCGGCCGTGCGGAGCTGGATCTTGATTTCATCGCTCATGGATCGGTGTCCTCCTCCAGGTCGAAACAGAAACTGCGCTCGCCCGTTTCGACGATCGCATACTTGGCCGGCACGGCGCCCCGACCGAACATCTCGCCGAGCTCACCGAGGCGGAACAGGTCGCGGACCTCGATCACGATCGCGTTCTCGCCGCACTGCGGGCACACCGCGATCGAGTCGTCGAAATCGGCCGCGCGGCGCCTGAGATAACGCTCCGCACCGGGCACGGGACCGCAGCCCCGGCAGGCATAGCCCGTGATCAGCGCGTCGCTGAGCCTGACGAGATGCTGCAGCGTCGACGGCCCGATGTCGTCCGAAAAATGCGTGCTCATCCAGCGGTTGCGCGTGCGAATCACCTGTGGCGGCGACGCGGGGCCGCCGCAACCGGGGCATCCCGCGCGCCGCTCGAGCAGGGTCACGCTGCCCGCACCGCCGATCGAGTCGACGAAGATCCGTCGCGCGCGCGACTCGGCAGAGTCGCCGAGCCGCAACGCGGTCGACACGGCGAGCGCGCCCGCGATGCTGGCCGTGATCGCCGTGGTCGGCACGCGCCGCTCGACCTGCGCACGTCGCCTC
>CAZKLS010000078.1:1169-13562 GCA_964553405.1 uncultured Steroidobacteraceae bacterium | reverse complement strand
AAGGGCGGGTGAGGGCTTCCGAATTCAAGCTCTCAACCATCCACTACCCGCCAGTCACTATCCGCCTCTTCCTAACCCCTAACCCCTACCCCCTATCCCCTTCCTCCTTGCCCTTCCCGCCCCGCGGCGGCAAACTTCGCCCCTCGCCTGAGGAGCGCTGCAACGGGTGTCCTGCCCGCCAGGCTCAGGCCCGTTGTTCAAACGGCGCTCGCTGAACCTTCGTGATGGTCGGCGAGCGAATCCACCTGCGATTCCCCGTACGAACCCTCACGTTCACCGAGAGGACCGAGATATGAACGCTGTCGTTTCCACCGCATCGGACCAGGATTTCGTCATCAGGGACCCGTCGCTCGCCGACTGGGGCCGCAAGGAAATGGCGATCGCCGAGACCGAGATGCCGGGGCTCATGGCGATCCGCGAGGAATACCGCGGCCAGCAGCCGCTCAAGGGCGCGCGCATCGCGGGCTCGCTGCACATGACCATCCAGACGGCCATGCTGATCGATACGCTGAAGGCGCTCGGCGCCGACGTCCGCTGGGCCTCCTGCAACATCTACTCCACGCAGGACCACGCCGCCGCGGCGGTCGCGCTCTCTGGCACGCCGGTCTTCGCCTACAAGGGCGAGTCGCTGGACGAGTACTGGGAATTCACGCACCGCATCTTCGAGTGGCCCGAGGGCCGCTTCGCGAACATGATCCTCGACGACGGCGGCGACGCGACGCTGCTGCTGCTGCTCGGCGCCCGGGCCGAGAAGGACCCCTCGGTCGTCGCGCGGCCCACGAACGAGGAGGAAACGGCGCTGTACGCGGCCATCCGTCGCCGCCTCGAGAAGCAGCCCGGCTGGTACTCGAAGCGCCTCGCCGAAATCCAGGGCGTCACCGAGGAGACGACGACCGGCGTCAAGCGGCTCTACGAGTTCGCGAAGAAGGGCGAGCTGCCCTTCCCGGCGATCAACGTGAACGACTCGGTCACGAAGTCCAAGTTCGACAACCTGTACGGCTGCCGCGAGTCGCTGGTGGATGCGATCAAGCGTGCGACCGACGTGATGGTCGCGGGCAAGATCGCGGTCGTCTGCGGCTACGGCGACGTCGGCAAGGGTTCCGCGGAGTCGCTGCGCGCGCTGTCCGCGCAGGTGTGGATCACCGAGATCGACCCGATCTGCGCGCTGCAGGCGGCGATGGAGGGCTACAAGGTCGTGACGATGGACGAGGCCTGCGAGAAGGCCGACATCTTCGTCACCGCCACCGGCAACCTGAACGTGATCAACCACGACCACATGCGCCGGATGAAGCACCAGGCGATCGTGTGCAACATCGGGCACTTCGACAGCGAGATCGAGATCGCGTCGCTGAAGCAGTACCGCTGGGAGAACATCAAGCCGCAGGTGGACCACGTGATCTTCCCGGACGGCAAGCGGCTGATCGTGCTGGCGGAAGGCCGGCTGGTGAACCTCGGCTGCGCGACCGGGCATCCGTCGTTCGTGATGTCGAACTCGTTCACGAACCAGGTGCTGGCGCAGATCGAGCTGTTCCGCCACGGCGAGCGCTACGAGAAGAAGGTCTACGTGCTGCCGAAGC
Source organism: uncultured Steroidobacteraceae bacterium (assembly GCA_964553405.1). Classification (GTDB taxonomy): domain Bacteria; phylum Pseudomonadota; class Gammaproteobacteria; order Steroidobacterales; family Steroidobacteraceae; genus DATIRA01. Next base: position 11,985 of record CAZKLS010000078.1, on the reverse strand, counting down.
ACCTGGACGAGAAGGTGGCGCACCTGCACCTCGAGCGGGTCGGCGCTGCGCTGACGACGCTGACCGAAGAGCAGGCGAACTACATCGGCGTGCCGGTGGCAGGCCCGTTCAAGCCGGATCACTACCGGTACTGAGCGGGCAGGCGGGTCGCGTCAGGCCCGCGAGACCGGGTGACTCAAGGGCGGCGGATCCGGGGGGCTCCCCGGATTCGCTCCCCGATACTCGCTCGGTCCGGGAAGCCCCCCGGACCCGCCGCTGCGAATTCGCTCCCCGATACGCGGTCGGTCCGGGAAGGTCCCGGACCCGCACCCCGCTGGTTGGCGTCCTCGTGCGCGCTCGGTCCAGCCGACCCCTGACGCCGCGGCACCTGGTCGGGTCGCCGCGAACAAAGCGAGTATCGGGGAGCGACTTCGCGGCGACCCGGCCGGGTGCCCGGCGACCACATACGCTTGTGCCGGGTGGGCCGCGATCCGACCAGCGGCCGCAGCGGCGGACCTCAGCGCTTGCGGGCCAGCGTCAGCCCGTCGCCGATCGGCACCAGGCTCAGGTCGATCCGCTCGTCCCGGTGCAGCGCCTCGTTGAAGTGTCGCAGCGCAGCCGTGTCCGGGTCCGACACCTCCGGATCCGCCACCCGGCCCGACCAGAGCACGTTGTCCACCGCGAGCAGCCCGCCAGGCCGCAGCAGTCGCAGCACGCGCTCGTAGTACGCGAGGTAGCTTTCCTTGTCGGCGTCGATGAAGGCGAAGTCGAAGCGGCCCGCCTCCCCGGCCTCGATGAGCCCGTCCAGCGTCTCGAGCGCCGGCGCGATTCTGAGGTCGATCTTCGGCTCGACGCCGGCCTCCCGCCAGTAGCGCCGGGCGATCGCAGTCCACTCCTCGCTGATGTCGCAGGCGACGATACGCCCGTCCGCGGGCAGGGCCAGCGCCGAGACCAGCGACGAGTAGCCCGTGAACACGCCGATCTCGAGGCAACGCCGCGCCCCGATCAGCCGCAGCAGCAGGAACATGAACTGTCCCTGCTCGGGCGAGATCTGCATCCGGGACATTTCCTGCAGTGCCGTCTCCTGGCGGAGCCGGGCGAGCAGTTCCGGCTCGCGCAGCGAGACCGACAGCAGGTACTCGTACAGGGCGTCCGTGAGGACGATCGAGCGTCTGGACATGGCGCTACCTCGTTCGGTCCGCGTTCTGCGATGATCGGCATGATTATGGGACCACGCCCGGAGATGCCGCCAACCCGATGAGCGTCGATTCGATCCGGCTCGTCCAGTTCACGGACACTCACCTGTGCGCGGACCCGCTCGGCCGCGTGCGCGGCGTGGCGACGCTGCCGAGCCTGCAGGCCTGCCTCGAGCACGCGAAGCAGCGCTGTTTTCCCGCCGATCTGCTCGCGGTGACCGGCGACCTCGTGCAGGACGAGCCGGAAGGCTACGGCGCGCTCGAACTGCTGTTCGACCGGCTCGGGGCGCCGGTGCTGCTGATCCCCGGCAACCACGACGAGCCCGCTGAAATGCGGCGCCGCTTCGTGCAGCCACCGTTCCAGGTCGGCGGCACGGCCGAACTCGGCGGCTGGGCCGTCGTGATGCTGTCCACCTGGTACGCCTCGTCCGAGGACGGCGAGGGCCGGCTCGGCAACGGCCAGTTGCGCGAGCTCGAGCGGGCCCTCGCGGCACACGCTCACCGGCACGTGCTCGTCTGCCTGCACCATCCGCCGGTGCTGATGGACGCCCCGGGGCTGGACGCACTCGGCCTGCTGGACGCGCGGGACTTCATGGCCGTGATCGACCGCCACCCGGCCGTGCGCGGAATCGCCTGGGGACACGCTCACCAGTCGCTGGACCTGTACCGCGGCGCGCTGCGCATGATGTGCACGCCGGCCACCTGCATGCAGTTCGCGCCCCGCCAGCCGGGTTTCGTCGTGGACGACAGGCCGCCCGGCTACCGGATCATCGACCTTCACGCCGACGGCGGCATCGCCTCGGAAGTGGTCTGGCTCGAGGGCTACCGGCAATGAAGGCGGCCGCGCGACGGAATCCGAACGCCGGGAGCATCGCACTCTGCGCGGCGGCCGGGCTGCTCGGCATCGCGGCGCCTGCCGACGGGCGCGACCGGCACACGCTCTGGACGGTCGAGGGCGAGCAGAACACGGTCTACCTGCTCGGGTCGATCCACGTGCTCAGGGCGGGCGACGACGGGCTGCCGGCCGTCGCCGAGGACGCCTACGAAGACGCCGAGCAGCTCGTGATGGAAATCGACCTGGACGACGTGGCCGCCGCCGATCCTGCCGCACTGCTCGAGGCGATGCAGCGGATGGCACTGCTGCCCGAGGGCGGCAGCCTGCGCGAGGTGCTGGGCGCGGACTACGACGCGATCAACGCGCGCGCCGGCGAGGCGGGTCTCGACCTGGCGCTGCTCGATCGCTTCGCGCCCTGGTTCGTCGCCGTCACGCTGCTGCAGCTCGAGCTGGCAAAGCGGGGGTTCTCGCCCGAGCTCGGCGTCGAGCAGACGCTGGCGGCGCGCGCCGTCGCCGACGGCAAGCCGATACTGGGCCTGGAAACGGCGGAGCAGCAGTTCGCCGTGCTCGCGGGACTCCCGCTGCCGATGCAGAAGCGGTTCCTCGCGATGACGCTCGAGGATGCCGCCGGCCTCGACGAGCAGATCCAGGGGCTGATGCGCGCCTGGCGCGAGGGCGACTCCGAAGCGCTCGCGCGGCTGCTGTCAGAGGAGTTCGACGAGTTCCCGGAGCTCTACAAGCCGCTCACCGAGGATCGCAATCGCGCCTGGCTCGGGCAGCTCGTGGAACTGCTCGACGATCGGGACGACTACCTGGTGGTCGTCGGCGCGCTGCACCTTGTCGGCCGCAACAGCGTCGTGGACCTGCTGCGGCAGCGCGGGTACGAGGTGACGCAGCAGTAGTCCGTCTGGGCCGCTCGCGCGGCTCGCGGTGACGCCAGGGCACTTCGGGCAAACCCGGGCACGCGCACGGGACGCCGTAAATCCTTCCATGGAGGCTCCGGGCTCGGCATCCCTGCCTCGCACGGCCCGTGCGCATGCCCCGGCCTGCCCTCGTGCGCCCAGCAACGCCGCGGTAACCTCGAAGGCGCCGTGCCCTGCGGGTTGCCGGAATCCCGAGCGGGCCGTCGCGCGCCATGGACGGCGCGCGCGGAGCCCACAGGGACGTGCTCGTGGCGTCCCGCGCGGGGTTCCGGGAAGGCGCAGGGCAAACGGCGCCGTCCCCACCAGAACAAAGCGGAATCGAAAGTCAGCGCAGCGCAGCGCTCAATGCCGCGTACGACGCCGCGGCCAGCGCGAGACCGCCGAAGACCGAGGCGGCGACATAGCCGACCGCCGCCGGCCACTGCCCGCGCTGCACCAGCAGGATCGTCTCCAGCGAAAAGGCCGAGAACGTCGTGAAGCCGCCCAGCACGCCGACGACCAGGAAGACCCGCAGCAGCTGGGCGTCGTGCATCCGGCCCGGCGGCGCGAACAGCGCACCGAGCAAACCGACCAGCAGGCAGCCCACGAGGTTCGCGGTCAGGGTACCCCAGGGGAATTGAGCGCCGTGGCCACGCGCGACGACCGTCGAGACCCACAGGCGTGCGCCGCCCCCGAGCGCGCTGCCGAGCATGGCGAGCAGATAGGTCGTGGCCGTCGCGCCGACGCTCACGATCGCGCTCAGACCTCGACCATCTCGAACGAGCCCTTGTCCGCGCCGCAGTCCGGGCAGACCCAGTCTTCCGGCACGTCCGCCCATTTCGTGCCCGGCGGTATGCCCGACTCAGGATGCCCCTTCGCCTCCTCGTAGACGAAACCGCAGTTCACGCACATCCAGGTCTTCAAGACCACACCTCCAGGCAGAGCGCGTCCCTATGGTACGGGCCGCGGCGCCCCGGCTGCTAGACTAGCGGGCCCCGCGCGAGCGCCGGAGATCCCTCGTGAGCCTGTACACCGAAGCCTGCAAATACATCCCTGGCGGCGTGAACTCGCCGGTTCGCGCATTCCGCGGCGTCGGCGGCGAGCCGGTGTTCTTCGCGAGTGCGGACGGGCCCTGCGTGACGGCCGCGGACGGGCGCAGGTTCATCGACTACGTCGGATCCTGGGGCCCGATGATCCTCGGTCATGCGCATCCGGCCGTGATCCGCGCCGTGCAGGAAACCGCCGTGAACGGGCTGTCATTCGGTGCCCCGACCGAGATCGAGACCGTCATGGCCCGCAAGATCGTCGAGCTCGTGCCCTCGATCGAGCTCGTCCGGATGGTGAGCTCCGGGACCGAGGCCACGATGAGCGCGATCCGGCTCGCCCGGGGCTTCACGCAGCGCGACAAGATCGTCAAGTTCGAGGGCTGTTACCACGGCCACTCCGACTCGCTGCTGGTCAAGGCCGGCTCCGGCGCGCTGACGCTCGGCGTGCCGACGTCACCGGGGGTGCCGCCCGAACTCGCGGCCCACACGCTGACGTTGGCCTACAACGATCCCGACCAGGTCAAGGCGGTCTTCGCCGAGCTCGGCCCCTCGATCGCCTGCGTGATCGTGGAGCCCGTCGCCGGCAACATGAACTGCATCCCGCCGGTCGCCGGCTTTCTCGAGACGCTGCGCGAGGAATGCACCCGGCACGGCGCGGTGCTGATCTTCGACGAAGTCATGACCGGGTTCCGGGTGGCCCGCGGTGGTGCACAGCAGCTCTACGGCGTGCGACCCGATCTGACGACGCTGGGCAAGATCGTCGGCGGCGGCATGCCCGTCGGCGCGTTCGGCGGCCGCAGGGACATCATGGAGCAGCTCGCGCCGCTCGGTCCTGTCTACCAGGCGGGAACGCTGTCCGGGAACCCCGTCGCGATGGCGGCCGGGCTCGCGACGCTCGACGGAATCGAGGCGGCGGGCTTTCACGCCTCGCTCGCTGCCGCGACCGATCACCTCGTCGAGGGCATCGCCGCAGCCGCCGCCCGCGCCGGCATCCCGCTCGCCACGAATCACGTCTGCGGCATGTTCGGGCTGTTCTTCACCGACGCCCCGACGGTCACCTCCTACTCGGGCGCCACGGCCTGCGACGTCGAACGCTTCAAGCGGTTCTTCCACGGCATGCTGGAGGAAGGCGTCTACCTCGCGCCTTCGGCCTTCGAGGCCGGCTTCGTGTCCGGCGCCCACGGCGCGCGGGAAATCGAGGCGACGATCGAGGCCGCGGGCCGCGTGTTCGCTAGGATCTGACGCGCCCGGAGATCACTTCCCGGTAAGCCTCGAGGATGCGGTCCGCGATCGCATCGACGTGGAAATCCGCGAGGTCGGGCGATCTGCGCTCGCGGGGCCGCGCATAGGCGCGCTCGAGGGCTTCGGCGAGCGCATCGACGTCGTCGGGCGGCACCAGTTCGATCGGATAGTCGCGTGCCGTGTCCCTGGGCCCGAGCACGTCGGTGGCGATCACCGGCGCTCCGCCGTCGAGTGCCTCGATGATCACGCGACCGAACGGTTCGGAACGCGACGGGCTGACGAACAGGTCGAAAGCCTGGTAGCAGTCCTTGGCGTCGTGCCGATAGCCGACCAGCCTGACGCGCTCCCCGGCGAGGCGCTCGAGCCGCGCCCGCTCGCGCCCCTCGCCGATGATCGCCAGCCGCGCGCCGGGCAGCCGGGCTTTCGCGAATGCCCGCAGCAGTACGTCGAAACCCTTGCTCGCGCTCAGGCGGCCGACGCCGCCGACCAGGAAGTCCTGCTCACCGGCGCCGAGTTCGCGCCGCAGCGCCTCGCGCCGATCGGGGTCGAGCCGCGGCTGCGGAACGTGCGAATTCGGGATCAGGAACACGTGTGGCGGCCGTTCGGCGGGCAGCGTCTGCTGCTGCCAGCGGGAGATGCAGATCAGCCCGTCCGTCCGCAGGTAATGCGGCCCGTTCAGCGAGACGTGCAGCGTGCAGACGTGCGGCACGCCGGTCGCCAGCTGCACGACGTAGCGGGTGCCGCGCCGAAGGTGGGTGTGGATCACATCCGGGCGAAATTCGCGGATGGCCTCGCCGAGGCGGCGGCGCGTGAACCAGTAGGCCGGCAGCTCCACGACGCGCACGCGGGGATCGATGTGATCGCGAATGCTCGCCCCGCTCGGGCGGCGGTGGTCGCGCCGGATCACCAGCGTCACGTCGTGCGCGGTGCACATCGCGTTGCATGATTCCGCGACGGCCCGCTCGGAGCCCGCGAAGCCCCGCGAGAGGATCACGTGCATGATTCTCAGGCGCTCGCCATCCGTCGAGGCGCACGGACCGGCGACGATGCGCCGGTCCTGCAGCAGTCCCGCGACTGCGTCCACCGCCACGTCGAGCCCGTTCCGCAGATCGAGCTCGGCGGCTCGTTCACTCAATTGCCGCAGTCCCGCCTCGTCCGCGCAGAGCCGCACTGCCTCCGCGGCCAGCGCCTCGTGCTCGAGCGGCGCGGGACGAACCAGGCCCAATGCCGCGCAGTGCTCGATGCGCTCCGGCTGGTCGTCGGCGATCGGCGCGGCGACACAGGGCGTGCGCTGCGCAATGGCCTGCACCAGCAGGCTGCCGCCGTTCAGCATCGCGAGCCGGCACTGCCCGAGCAGCGCCATCAGCTCCCCGTTCGGGATCGTCTGCAACAGGTGCACGCCGTCCGGCACCGACGCCGGCGGCTCGAAGCGGCTTCCGAGCACGGCCAGCACCGGGATTCCCGTCTGTCGCGTGAACCGGGATGCCGCCTCGAAGTACAGCAGCGCCGGGTCCGGCCGGTCGGCGAAGGTCCCGCCGCCGCCCGGGCAGCAGAGAGCGAAGCGGCGACCGCCGAGCCCGAGCCCGGCGAGCCGCCGTGAAGCCGCCTCCGGGTCCGGCGGCTCGTGCAGCACCTCGAGGAACACCACCTCGGTGGCCGACATCAGCCGGGCCTTCGCCGCCTCGGCGCGCCGCAGGTCGCCGCCGAGAAAGCGCGGCTGCGCGATCCAGTGCTGGTCCAGCCACCGCATCCGACGCAGCCGGAATCCGCGGCGCCGTGCCGAGGCGCGCGAACTCACGTAGACGACCCGGGTGCCCTGCCGCTTCGCCGCGCGGTACTGGACCACGCGGCCCGAGCTGTCGAAAACCGCAACGTCCGGCTGCTCCTGCCGGAGAATTTCCAGCACTGCGTCGGATTCGTGGGTGGGCGAGCGATCGACCAGCAGCGTGCGGAACGCCGTGCTCTGCGCATAGGAGGCATCCCGGCTCACGACGAAGCTGATCTCGCTGTCCGGCCAGCGCCGCTCGAGCGCGTGCGCCACGGCCACCGAGCGGAAGAACTCACCGGCACCTCCGGGCCCGGAGACCGGCAGGAACAGGAATCGCGGTCCGCTCATGGTTGGTTTGCCGGCGCGGCTGCGCGTTCAGCCCGTGATCTCGAACAAGGGCCTTAGGTACCGAAGTCGCTCGAGCGGATCGTCGAGTTCCAGGCAGTGCTGCTTGTGGACCATCGGTAACGGCAGCACTTCCGCGAGCCTGGCAGAGACCCAGGCTGCCGAATCGAGACTGCGCTCCAGCGAGGCAAACGGCTCGCCCGCCTGGTCCAGCGCGTGCGCGAGCGCCGGTCCGATCTCGGCGAACTCCTGCGGCAGCGAGACCCCGGACTCATGCGGCAGCCACTCGACGTCCGCCACGTTCAGTCCGTCGGGCTCGCGCCGCCGCTCGAGGATTCGAAAGCGCCTGTCGCCGCGGGCCTCGATGCCGAGCAGACCGTCGGGATGCCGGGAGAAGTCCACGATGCGGGCGTAGGTCCCGATGTCGAACGTCAGCGCGGGACCCGCGGCTTCCTGGCCTTCGCGGATCAGCACCACGCCGAAACCCGTGTCCTCCCGCAGGCAGCGACGCACCAGGTCGAGATAACGGGTCTCGAAGATCCGCAGTGGCAGCGGCCCGCCGGGAAACAGGACTGCCTGCAGCGGGAACAGCGGGATCTCGACGCGCTCCATGGCTGCTCAGCCTCCGTGGCGGCTGCGCAGCGCCTCGAGCAGCCGCTCGTGCAGCCCGCCGAAAGAGCCGTTGCTCATCAGCACCAGCTGGTCGCCGGCCTCGGCGACGGTGGCGATCTGCTGCGCGAGCGCGTCGATGTCGCGCTCGACCCGCGCCTTCGCGCCGAGCGGGCGCATCGCATCGGCCACGTCCCACTTCACTTCCGGCGACTGGTAGAGAAACACCGAATCCGCGGCGCCCAGCGCGTCGACCAGCGCGGCCGTGTGCGTACCGAGCTTCATCGTGTTCGAGCGCGGCTCGAGCACCGCCACGACGCGCCCGCCGCCCGCCTTGCGACGCGCCGCCTCCAGCGTGTGCAGGATCGCAGTCGGATGGTGCGCGAAATCGTCGAACACCGCGATGCCGGCCACCGTCCCGCGCAACTCGAGGCGTCGCCGCACGCCGCCGAATTTCCCGAGCGCCTCGAGCGCCGCCTGTTCCGCCACGCCGGCGTGGCGGGCGGCGACGAAGGCCGCGAGCGCATTCTCGGCGTTGTGCCGCCCGAACATGCCCCAGGACACCGAGCCGACCCGCCGCTCGCCGTGCAGCAGATCGAACTCGGAGTAGCCGCTCTGCGGCTCGGCGACGACGCGCCAGACGCTGCGCACGTCGTCCCGCGCCGTGAAGCGCTCGACCGGCGTCCAGCAGCCCATCTCCAGCACCTCGTCGAGGTTGCGGTCGGCGGCGTTGACGACCAGCCGGCCGTTACCGGGCACCGTGCGCAGCAGGAAGTGGAACTGCTTCTGTATCGAGGCCACGTCGGGATAGATGTCCGCGTGGTCGTGCTCGAGGTTGTTCAGGATCGCCGTGCGCGGCCGGTAGTGGACGAACTTGGCGCGCTTGTCGAAGAAGGCGGTGTCGTACTCGTCGGCCTCGACCACGAAGTGCTCGCCCTGACCGAGCCGCGCACTCGTATCGAAGTCCTGCGCCACGCCACCGACCAGGAATCCCGGCGCGAACCCGGCGTGCTCGAGGATGAAGGCCAGCATGCTCGAGGTGGTCGTCTTGCCGTGCGTGCCCGCGACGCCGAGCACCCAGCGTCCCTGCAGCACGTTCTGCGCCAGCCATTCCGGTCCTGAGACATAGCGGCGACCGCTGTCGAGCAGCGCCTCGATCAGCGCGTTGCCGCGGCTCATCACGTTGCCGACCACGAACACGTCCGGCGCGAGCTTCAGCTGGTCCGGCTCATAACCTTCGATCAGGTCGATGCCGAGCGCCTCGAGCTGCGTGCTCATCGGCGGATACACGTTGCGGTCGGAGCCGGTGACCCGATGGCCGGCCGCGCGGGCCAGCGCGGCGATGCCACCCATGAACGTTCCGGCGATGCCGATGATGTGCAGGTGCATGCTCAGCCCACCGATCCGCGCAGCATGCTGATCAGCACGTCCACGGCCAGGAAATAGGTCAACGCAATCGCCACTCCGGTGAACATGCTCGTGTCCGTCGCGAGCTTGATGATCCGCCCGGTCACAGCGGCGAAAACGACCACCATCGCGAGCGCGATCAGCTGGGCCGCGGTCGAGTCGGGCTGCGTGGCGGCCCCGGTCACCAGCAGCTGGGCCGGCAGGTACACCGCGAGGCCGAGCAACGCACCGGTCCCGTAGACCGCCGCGATGGTCTGCTGGAAGCGCTCCGGGTGGCCGAACACGCGCAGCACGAACCAGATCCAGCCCCCGAGCAGCAGCGGATCGACCACGACGAAAAAGAGCCACGTAAAGGCGGATTCGTCCAGGAATGCCAGCTGCAGCGTCGATACGGTCATGTAGGCTGCGAGCGTCAGCAGGACCAGCAGGTTCGACGGCGGCAGGTCCTGGGGACCCTGGCGCCAGAGTACGATATCGATGAAGACCTTGAGGAACTGCTGCACTGTGCTCACGGCCGGGCCGGCGCAGCAGCGGATTCTACACGCAGGCAGGCAGATCATGCGGGAAGCGAGACTCGTCACGACACAAGCGGAACTGGAGGCAGCCGTGTTCCGGATGCAGGGCGCGTCCCGCCTCGCGCTCGACACCGAGTTCATGCGGGAGCGGACCTACTACGCGCAGCTGTGCCTGGTGCAGCTCGCCAGCGACACGGACAGCTACCTGGTGGACCCGCTGGCCGGGCTCGAGTTGGGCACGCTGTACGAGCTGCTCGCCGACCGTGGCAAGCTCAAGATCCTGCACGCCGCCCGACAGGACCTCGAGATCCTGCACCAGGCCGGGGGACGGCTGACCGGGCCGGTGTTCGACACCCAGGTCGCCGCCGCGCTGCTCGGCTACCCGCCGCAGGTCGGCTACGCCGAGCTCGTCGCCCGGCAACTCGGGCACTCGATCGACAAGGGCCAGACCCGGACCGACTGGTCGCGGCGCCCGCTGACACCGGAGCAGCTGGCCTACGCGGCCGACGACGTGCACCACCTGCTCGAGCTGCACGATGAGCTGTCGGTCGAGCTGCAGCGCAGGGACCGGGCCGGCTGGGTGCCCGAGGAAACCGCCGCGTTCGATGATCCCGCGCTTTACCGGACGGAGCCCGCCGACGCCTGGCGCCGGCTGAAGGGACTGCGGCGGCTCACCGCCGCGGAGCAGGCCGCCGCGCGGGCCCTCGCCTGCTGGCGGGAGGAACGGGCCATCGCCTCGGACAAGCCGCGTGGCTGGATCCTGCCGGATGCCGCGTTGTATGCGATTGCGACCCGCGCACCCCGGACCGCCGAGCAGCTGGCCGAGGTCAGCGAAGTGCCGCCTTCGGTGGCGCGCAAGCGTGGCGAGGAACTGCTCGCGCTGCTCGAGCGTGCGGCCAGCGAGCCGGTCGGGCAGGCGCTCGAGCCGCCGCCCGGAAAGCCCACGCCCGAGGAAACCCGCCTGATCGGGCG
>CAZKLS010000078.1:0-1069 GCA_964553405.1 uncultured Steroidobacteraceae bacterium | reverse complement strand
GCCGTCTGGCTGTCGTAGACCTTCAGGCGGTTCTCGATCACGTCCTCGCGGTCGTCGGCCCGCTGCACGAGTTCCGGCGCATCCGGACAGACGTCGCAGCGGTCGCCGTTCGCCGAGGGCGAGGAGTAGACGTTGAAGACCTTGCCGCACTTCGGACAGGTCCGCCGGCCCGTCAGCCGCTTCATCAGGACCTTTGCGTCCACGTCCATCAGCACGACTGCGTCGATCGGCTTGCCGAGCTCCCGAAGCACGACGTCCAGCGCACCGGCCTGTGCGACGTTCCGCGGATAGCCGTCCAGGATGAAACCACCGGCCGTGTCCGCCCGCCCCAGCCGCTCGCGGATCAGCCCCAGCACGATCTCGTCGGAGACCAGCTCGCCGGCGTCCATCGCCGCCTTGGCGCGCTTGCCGAGCTCGGTCCCCCGGGCCACCGCATCGCGCAGCAGGTCTCCCGAGGAGATCTGCGGGATGCCCTTCTCGTCGCGCAGCCTCTGGGCCTGCGTTCCCTTGCCTGAACCGGGCGCACCTAGCAGTACGAGTCTCATGGTTGTTCTTCCGACCGGAATGGGTGGCGGGAACCGTACCTAAAACCGCCTGCCGCGCCAACCTGCGCCGCGGTTAGTACGGGGGCGGCGCGGGCGCCGATTCGGGTATCCTTGGGAGCCTTCAGAACCCGCTAAGTACCCGTCATTGGTCAGGATTTTCCCGGGAGTTCGCATGCAGAAAAAGACCCCTCGGCGCAACGCCTTCTACGCACAATCCGGTGGTGTCACGGCAGTGATCAACGCCTCGGCCTGCGGCGTCATCGAGACCGCCCGCAAGCACAAGGGCCGGATCGGCAGCCTCTATGCAGGCCGCAACGGCATCATCGGCGCGCTGACCGAGGACCTGATCGACACCGGCAAGGAGAGCGCGGCCGCGATCCGCGCGCTCCGTCACACCCCGGCAGGGGCCTTCGGCTCGGCCCGCTTCAAGCTGAAGAAATTCGAGGACGACCCCACCCAGTACGAGCGGCTGATCGAGGTCTTCAAGGCGCACGACATCGGTTACTTCTTCTACAACGGCGGCG
>CAZKLS010000077.1:0-13691 GCA_964553405.1 uncultured Steroidobacteraceae bacterium | reverse complement strand
TTTTTCGATCACACCGGCCTGCCGGAACACGACCCGCGGCGGAACCACTGTCTCGATCGGTGGGATCGTTGGGATCATGACGACTGGCTCCCCTCGGTGCCGCTCGCCGAGGCCCCGGAGGCGGTGGCGGAGCACGCCCCCTGGATGAAGACCGCGGAGGCCGAGATCGGGGTGTCCGAGCGCAGCGGTAAGCACAAGGCCAACCCGCGCATCCTCGAGTACTTCAAGGCGAGCAAGTACTGGGGCACCGACGACTCGGGCGGCCGTAATGCATGGTGCGGCAGCTTCGTCGCCTGGGTGATGAAGCAGAACGAGATCGTTCCGGTCGCGAAGGCTTTCCGCGCGAAGTCCTGGGAGAACTTCGGCCAGAAGCTCGACGAGCCGGTCTATGGCGCGATCGGGATCAAGTCGAGAAAAGGCGGGGGCCACGTCGCGTTCATCGTCGGCAAGAGCGAGGACGGCACGAAGTACTACATGCTCGGCGGCAACCAGGCCGACAAGGTTCAGATCTCCGAGTATTCGGCGAAAGTCTGGACGACGTTCGTCTTCCCGCCGGGCCACGACCCGGGCTCGGACGGATTGCCGGTCTACCAGGGCGACTCGAGCCGCGCCGGATCGGAACGCTGACCTTGCGAGCAGCCACAACGATCGTCGTCGTGGCCACGCTTGCGGCCTGCACCGGGGCAGGCGGCGGCGCGCAGCAGCAGCAGGTCGAGTTCGCAGCGGCGGCGGCCGCAGACAACATCCTGACGACGGACTACTCGGCGCTGGTCGAGATCAGCGGCGTGCGGGTGACGCCCCTGGTGCGGGCCGAAGACGGGGGCGATCAGGAGGCGCTGGTGCGGACCGACTATTCGGCGGCCGTCATCGAGACCTACCTGGGCGAAGAGCACGCGACCGTCGTCTTCTCGCGGTATGCCGCGACGGAGGACGCGCTCGAAGACCCGCCGCGCGGCACCTGGATCGTCAGCCTGTGCCGGGACCCGGACGGCAGTTACTACCTGCCTGGGGTGGGCTACGAGTTGCCGGCCCACGAGACGGTCGTGGCCGTCGCCAGGCAGACCAGGGCGCGGCTCGCTGGCGGCGAATTGTCGTTGCGCAGGGACGCGGCCAGCTACGCCTGCCTCACGGATGCGAAGCGCTGAGAGCAGCCGGCTGATGCCGATGCGAGCCGAGGCGTTCCAGGACTTCATCCAGGTTGCCGGCGTCCGCGACCTGGACGAGGCGCGGCGGCTGCTGGACTGCGGGGTGCGGTACCTTGGCTTCCCGCTGCGCCTCCCGGTCAACGTGGAAGACCTCCCGGAGGCCGAGGCGGCCGAGATCATTCGCTCGATCCAGCCGCCCTGCTACGGTGTCGCGATCACCTACCAGGACAAGGCCGACGACATCGCGGACTTCATGGACTACCTCGGCGCGTCGATCGTGCAACTCCACGGCGAGATCGATCTCGCGCAGTTGCGCCACCTGCGTCGCCAGCGCCCCGAGCTCGGCGTGATCAAGAGCCTGGTGGTCGGCGAGCAGTCGGAACGCGAACTGGCGGCCATGGCGCAGCGGCTCGGCGAGTGCGCCGATGCGTTCATCACCGACACCTACGACCCCTTCACCGGCGCCAGCGGGGCGACCGGAAAGACTCATGACTGGGCCGTCAGCCGACGCCTGGTCGAGATCGCGCCGAAGCCGGTGATCCTGGCCGGCGGACTGACCCCGGAGAACGTCCGCGAGGCGATCCTTGCCGTCCGCCCGGCCGGCGTGGACGTGCACACCGGTGTCGAGGACGCCACCGGTCGCAAGGACGCCGCCCGCGTCCGGCGTTTCGTAGCCGAGGCCCGCGCGGGATTCGAGTTGCTGCGATCGTCCGTCGGCGATCGTCCGCTGTGCTGATGCCGCGATGGTCCCGGGATCGCGGTCACCGCTGCCTGGACTGGCGAGGATGACGCTGCTGCTGATCGGCGGGTTCGTTGCGCTTTACCTGCTGCTCTGCGCCTGGGTTTACGCCACGCAGCGCGGGCAGATCTACTTCCCGACGCCGGAGCGGTCACACCCGAGGGCCGAGGCGCTCTGGCTCGACAGCGAGGGCGAGCGCATCAAGGTCTGGGTCGTGCCTCGGCCGGGCCCGCGCGCGATGATCTACTTCGGCGGCAACGCCGACGACGCCGCCGGCCACGTCGACGCCTTCGCCGAAGCGCTGCCCGGACACTCGGTGTACCTGGTGAACTACCGGGGTTATGGCGGCAGCACGGGGCGACCGTCGGAAGCCGGGCTGGTCGCGGACGCGATCGCGGTATTCGACCACGTCAGTGAGCGGCATTCCGAGATCGCGATCGTGGGCCGCAGCCTCGGCAGCGGCATCGCAGTCCAGCTCGCGGGACGACGTCCGGTCACGAGCCTCGTGCTGGTCACGCCGTTCGACAGTCTCGTCAATCTTGCGCGAACCTATTTCGGCTGGCTGCCCGTCGGCCTGCTGCTGCGCGACCGCTACGAGTCCGCGCGCCGCGCCGCAGCCGTCACCGCGCCAGTGCTGGTCGTGATCGCCGGCGAAGACGAGATCGTTCCACGGGTGCGTTCCGAGGCGCTCGCGACCGCCTTCCGGGCGGGCCAGGCGCGGACAGTCGTCGTGCCGGAGCTGGGACACAACACGCTCGACCTGTCGCCGCAGTATCTCGACTCCGTGAGCGCCTTTCTCGCCGGCCACGGCGCGCCGGCCGCTCCTGGAAGGTAGTATTGCGAGATGAGCGAAACACAGGCCGTGACGGCACTTTCCCGCCGCTTCCCCGCGAAGCGGGCGTTCATCACCGGCGCCGCGAGCGGGCTCGGGCGCGCCATTGCGACGGAGCTGGCCGGCGCAGGCTGGCGGCTCGGACTGCTCGACGTGTCGGCTGAGCGGCTCGCCGAGGCCGGGCAGGCACTCGCCGACGCCGGCGTCACCGCGTACGCCTACGCCGGCGACGTGGCGGACGAAGGGTTCGTCCGCGCATCGGTCAATGACTTCGTCCGGCGCACGGGCGGCCTCGAGGTGATGGTCAACAACGCGGGCGTGGCGGCCGCGGGCCCGGTCGAGACCACGACGCCGGCCGACTGGCGCTGGATCACGGACATCAACCTGTTCGGCGTCGTGTGGGGCTGCCAGGCGGCCGTGCCGCACCTGCGGGCCGCCGGCTCCGGACTCGTGCTCAACGTCGCGAGTTCGGCGGGCTTCGCTTCCGCCCCGCAGATGTCGTCCTACAACTGCACGAAAGCTGCGGTGATCTCGCTCACCGAGACGCTGGCCGCCGAACTCGCCGGCTCGGGCGTGCAGGCCTCGGTCGCGATGCCGGGGTTCTTCAGCACGCACCTGCTGTCGACGATGCGTGCCCCGTCGGAGCAGCGCGCGATGGCCGAGCGAATCATGCAGAGCTCCGGAGAGGACGCGACCAGTGCCGCCCGCGCCATCCTGGCCGCGGTCGCGAGCGGACGGCTGCACATCGTCTGGCCCGCCAAGTACCGTCTGGCCTGGCGCCTGAAACGGATGTTCCCGGCCTGGTTCGTCAAGCGTGTCGCGAACCTGAACGAACGGCAGATTACGGGCGCACCATAGACCTTGACCCGTCCCCGCCGCGTGGGCAGCGACACAGCTGCGCGTGTCATGTACGACAATGTCCCTTGCGAAACCCCGGAGGTGATCTGATGCGACTGTTTGAGCTACTGGCAACCGCTGCCTGCGGCCTCGCCGCATCGTCGGCTGTGGCTGCCGGGCAAACGGCGGACCGCTTCGCGGCGACTGACGCAGCGTTCGAGCAGGTTCGTACCGGCATCGAGGCCGCCGGGTTCAGCGAGGAACTCCAGATCGACCATGCGCGGCTCGGGCAGCAGGCGGGGCGTTCGATGCCGGCCGCCAGGGTCGTGCTGTTCTCGGACCCGGCGGTCAGCGCGCCGTTGCTCGCCGAGAACATCCGGACCGGTCTCGACCTGCCGTTCCGCGTTCTCGCCTACCAGTCGGACCCGGATGCGGCAGTGATGTACACGGACGCGCGGTTTCTCGAGCTGCGGCACGGCCTGCAGCCGGGCCCGGCGCTGGCGGCGTTCGATGCCGCGCTCGGGCGCGCCCTTGGACACGTGGACGGTCCGGCGATCACGGCCGTCCCGACCTCGGGTCTCGAGCGGAACCAGGGCATCGTCGAGCTCGAGTCGGACTTCGGTTTCGAGGCGACGCTCGAGCGCCTGAAGGCCGCGGTCGCGGCGCAGAGCGACACGGTCTGGTTCGGCGAGATCGACTTCCAGCAGGCCGCCGCCGGGCAGGACGTCCGCATTCGCCCTGCCCGGCTGCTGCTGTTCGGCGGTCCCGCACCGGGCGCGGTCGCGATGGCCGCGTTCCCGAGCATCGGCCTGGACGCCTTCTGCCAGAAACTCTACGTTTACCAGGACGACAGCGGAAGCGTGCGCGTGCTGTTCAACAGCATCGTCGCACTGGCCGAACTGCACTACGGCCGGTCCATCGAGCCGCATCGACTGCTGGACCAGCGCCTGCAAGGTACGTTCGAGAAGGCGGTCCGCAACAGCCCGGGCCGGTGACTCTCCGGCGGCTTCGACAGCCTGCCGGAGGTCAGTTTCCGCGTGCCGCGAGCTCGTGCCGCCGGCGTCCGGCGACGAGCCACAGCAGTACTGCGAACGCGAAGCCGAGCGTGCTCGACACGCCGAAGAAAGTCATCATCGGCTGGTAACCATCGGGGTTGTCCGCACCCGCCCCCGCACCGTCGTTGAGCCAGCCTGCCACCAGGTTGGCGGCCGCGATGCCGGCGTTCTGCACGACCCACATCAGGCCGATCGCCGTCCCGAGCTGCGAAGACTTCACCAGCTTGCTCACCAGCGGCCACATGACCGCGGGCACCAGCGAGTAGCTGATGCCGATCAGTACGGTGGCGACCCACAGGCTCAAGTCGGTCGTGGCCATGATGAAGATCGCGATGGGCAGCAGCATCGCGCCGAACGCGAGCCAAGGCGCGTAACGGCCCGTCCGGTCGCAGAGCCAGCCGAACGCGGGCGTGGCGAACATCGCGGCCAGGAAGACGTAGCTGTTCATCGCGCCTGCGGCGGCCAGCGTCAGGTCGTGAGCGTGCTGGAAGTACTTGATCGCGAAGGTGCTGCGGAAGGCCAGGATCACCGCGTACCAGAGCACGCACAGCAGCAGCAGGTACCAGTACGCCGTGCCGAAATGCAGCAGGTCGCGCAGCGCGAAGCGCTGGTGCTGACCGATCGGTCCGGCCGGCGCGCCGCCGCGGACGCGCAGGTCGATCCGGCGGTAGGCCAGCGCCGCCACGAATCCCATCGCTGCGAACGCCAGTGCGATGACCAGTGGCGGCTGCCAGCCTCTCGCATAGGCATCGGCGAACCAGACCGGCGACATGTCGGCAGAGAACGAGCCCGCGCGGCCGATCGCCAGCGACAGGCCCATAGCGAACGCAAGGTGACGCTGCGCGAAGTAGTCCACGATCGCGACAGTCGTGCTGATCAGGAAGGTCTCGGAGCCGACGCCGAACAGCAGCCGTCCGGCCGCCATCGTCGTGATGTCCGGACCGAACGCAGTCAGCGCCGCGCCCGACAGCCACACGGCGGAGGTCCAAAGCGTCACGCGACTGGCACCGAAGCGGTCGACGAGAACGCCGCCGACCAGGATCAGCACGACGTTCGGCAGGCTGTAGATCGCGTTCAGCAGGC
Organism: uncultured Steroidobacteraceae bacterium; assembly: GCA_964553405.1. GTDB lineage: Bacteria > Pseudomonadota > Gammaproteobacteria > Steroidobacterales > Steroidobacteraceae > DATIRA01. The sequence continues at coordinate 8,000 of CAZKLS010000077.1, read as the reverse complement.
CGATCTGCGTGTCGCTGAAACCGCGCTGCTGCTGCAGCAGGTCGGCGACCGGGCCGATCGAATCGTAGACGTAGAAGTCGCCGAACATCGCCGCGGCCACCAGCAGGAACACCAGCCAGGCCGTTCCGCGGCTGATCGATTGCTCCGACATCGCCTCCCCCCCTGGAATTGATCGCGCGGTGCGCCGGATGTTGTTCTTTCGTCGCGGGACGCTGGCCGCGGACGTTATCACGCATGGCGGGACCGGGCCATCCACCGGGCTCCTGCGGCGATCCGCGCAACGAGGGGCAGGACCCGCCGCAGCGGCCGCCCGGAAGGCAGATCCGGTACCCTAGGTCGTTCTGCAACCGGGACGGATACGAACATGCTGCAACGAGCGCTGACGATCGGATCGCTTTGCCTCGCATTGACGGCCTGCGGTGCCCGTGACGCGGGAACCGACGGACACGCGGGCGCGGATCGGCGCGAAGAACCGTCGTCTGCCGGCACGGCGGCCGGCATCGACGCCGGGCGACTGTCCGAGATCGTCAGGACGCTCGCCTCGGATGAATTCGAGGGCCGTGCGCCCGGAACGCCGGGAGGACGAAAAGCCGTCCAGTACATCATCGACCGGTTCGACGAGCTCGGACTCGTGCCCGGCGGCGAGGACGGCACCTGGGTCCAGACCGTGCCGATGATCCGCACCCAGGTGCAGGCGCCGGCGGCCCTTGCGTTTCACGTCGATGGCGAGACCCGGGCGCTCGGGCAGAAGGACGACATCGAGATCAGCACCGTGCGGCACGTCGAGGCGCTCAGCTTCGACGCGCCGGTCGTGTTCGTCGGCTTCGGGGTCCACGCGCCCGAGCGTGACTGGGACGACTTCGGCGACATCGACCTCCAGGGCAAGGTGGCGCTGTTCCTGGTCAACGATCCAGATTTCGCCGCCGCGCCGGGGGAAGCGGTTGCCGGGCGATTCGGCAATCGACGAATGACCTACTACGGGCGCTGGACGTACAAGTTCGAGGAAGCGGCGCGGCGTGGCGCGAAAGCGGCACTGGTCATCCACGAGACCGCGGCGGCCGGCTACGGCTGGAACGTGGCGTCGTCGTCCCCGGGCGAGAATTACGCGGTCGTCAAGGCCGATTCGGCGCAGGAGCCCGTCGCGCTGCAGGGCTGGCTGCACGGTGAGGTCGCGGCGGCCGTGCTGAAGGCGGCCGGCTACGATCTCGACGAACTGCGCACCCGGGCGCGCAGTCCGGACTTCCAGGCGTTCGAGGTCGACGGCCTCCGGTTCGCCGCGGACCTCACGGTCTCCGTGGAGGAATTCGAAAGCGCCAACGTGTTTGCGATGCTGCCCGGAACGACGCGCCCCGACGAGATCCTGATGACGTCGGCGCACTGGGATGCGTACGGCATCGGCGAACCCGACCCGCAGGGACGAACGGTGCGGCCGGGCGCCAATGACGACGCGCTCGGCATCGCGGGCGTGCTGGAGATCGCACGCGTCCTCAAGGCCGGGCCACCGCTCGAGCGCAGCGTGGTCTTCGCGGCCTGGACGGCCGAGGAAAGCGGCCTGCTCGGCTCCGCCGCCTACGCGGCGAATCCCCTGTATCCGCTCGAGAAGACCGTCGCCAACCTGACGCTCGACATCCTGCAGACGGCCGGACCCGCGCGGGACGTGATCCTGGTCGGGGAAGGCCAGAGCGAGCTCGAGGACGACCTCGAGCGATTCGCCGCCACGCAGGGCCGGGTCGTGACGCCCGAGAACCTGCCCGAAAACGGCTTGTTCTACCGGGCCGATCACTTCCCGCTCGCGCAGGGTGGCGTGCCGGTGCTGCTGATCATGGCCATTGCCGGCGGATCCGACCTGGTGGACGGCGGTCGGGAAGCCGGCGACCAGTGGATCGCCGACTACATCGGCAATTGCTACCACCAGACCTGTGACGCCTGGAGCGAGGACTGGGACCTGCGCGGGGCCGTGCAGGACATCGAGTTGTTCCGGCTGATCCTGCAGGACCTTGGAAACTCGACACGCTGGCCACGGTGGAAGCCGGGCTCGGAATTCAAGGCCGTACGTGAGCGCAGCGATGCGGCGCGCCAGTGATGCCGATGCTGCTCCGGCCGACGCCGACGCCGGGAGATCCGCAGCGGCGCGGCTGAACCGCCGCCAGTTCCTGGCGGCAGGCATGGCCGGTCCCGCGCTGCTCGCCGGCGCCGGAGCCGAAGGCTCCGACCAGCCGCCGCCCCAGGCCGGTCGCCGACTGCTGATCCGCGGCGGCTGGGTACTCACGCTCGACCACGCGCTCGGCGACTTCGTCACCGGCGACCTGCTGGTCGACGGCGCGCGCATTGCCGCCGTCGGTCCGCGGATCGAGGTTGGTAACGACACGGCCGTCATCGACGCGCAGGGCATGGTGGTCGCGCCCGGATTCGTCGACACGCATCGCCACCTCTGGCAGGGCCAGCTGCGCAACCTGTTGCCGGACGGAACGCTGCAGGAGTACTTCCAGCGCATCACGGGCGGACTGCGCCCGAGATACCGGCCCGACGACGTCTACGCGGGCAACCTGTTGTCGGCATGCGGCGCGCTGAACGCCGGCGTCACGACCGTGCTCGACTGGTCGCACGTGGGCAACTCGCCCGCGCACGCCGATGCGGCGGTACAGGCGCTGCGCGAGGCGGGCCTGCGCGCGGTCTATGCCTACGGCAGCGGTCAGAGCGGACCGGACAACGCCTGGCCGGAGGATCTGCTGAGGCTGCGCGAGCAGCACTTCGCCGGCGATGACGGACTGCTGACACTGGCGCTGGCCGCGGGCCTCGATCCCGACCACTGGGCGCTCGCGCGGCGCGCAGGCGTGCCGATCACCACTCACGTAAACGGCACAGGCACGCTGCTCGCGCTCGCCGGGCAGATGGGCCCGGACAATACCTACATTCACTGCTGCAACCTGACGGCCGAGGAATGGGACCTGGTGGCCGATACGGGCGGCGGCGTCTCGATCGCCGCGCCGGTCGAGATGCAGATGGGTCACGGCGTGCCGCCGTTCCAGCAGGCCCTCGACCGCAGCGTGCCGCTCGGGCTCGGCAACGACGTCGAGACCAGCGTTTCCGGCGAGTTCTTCAGCCAGATGCGCATGGCACTCGCGCTGCAGCGGATGCTGGCGCACGAGCGGGCGCGGCGCGGCGAGCCGTCCCCGCCACGCCTGCTGACGGCCCGCGAAGTGCTGGCCATCGCCACGCTCGGCGGCGCGCGGGTCAACCACCTCGACGACCGCATCGGCTCGCTGACGCCCGGCAAGCAGGCCGACATCCTGGTACTGGACCCGCGCAGCATCGACGTGCTGCCGCTCAACGATCCCTACGGCGCGATCGTGACGGGGATGGGCACGGCCAACGTGCGCCACGTTTTCGTGGCGGGTCGCGCCCGAAAGTGGGATGGCCGACTGGTGGACTTAGACCTCGCGCGGCTCGAGCGGCTGGCGGAGGCGTCGCGCCGGCGCCTGTTCGCGACCGGCGATTGAGCGGACCGACATTCGAGGGGCGCCGGAGTATCAGTCCAGCAGGAAGACCAGCTGCGTGGTCTCGCCGTTGTCGCGCCGGCCGGCCAGCAGCAGGCCGGACATGGCCCCGCCGTCACCGATGTTGTAGGCCCGGAGCTCGGTGACCGAAGGATCGTCGAACGCAGCCGAGAGCGCGGCCCTCGCCGCCTCCGCTCCCTCGATGTTGTCGAGGATCATCGGCACCGAAAGCCGCGCGTCGGGATCGCTGATGCCGCGCAGCTCGTTCACGACGTCCCGTGGTCCGGAATTGCCGCGGGAATGGACTTCCTTCCACGCTTCCAGCCAGCCCTGCTCGCCGAATCTCTCCCACAGCGGTCCGACGAAATGACGGTACGTGCCGAAAGCGGCCTCGCTCAGGTCGGCTTCAGGCGGAAGCACGTCGAAGAAGACCGCGCTGCCGAATCCCGCCTGGCTGGGCGGACCGTATGCGCGTTCCAGATCGACGACGTAGGAGGGCCGGGCCGCGCCCGGCTGCTCCGCGGCGACGGAAGCCGAGTCGACCGACGGCATAGCTGCGACAACCAGCACGCCGACGCATGCTAACAGCCGCTGACGGACGCGCCTCACGCAGCTCTGGATCTGCACTGCCATCGGTCGTACGTCCGCTGCGTCAGGGTCGCGGCCCCCGCTCAGGCCTTCTTCTTGACCAGCCGATAGATCGCCAGCAGGATCACTGCGCCGATCACCGCGCTGACAAAGGCTGACAGCGAACTCGTGAGGCCGAACAGTCTCATGATGAAGCCGCCCACCCAGGCACCTGCGATACCGAGCAGGATGGTGACGAACCACCCGCCGGGGTCCTTGCCTGGCATCAGCAGTTTCGCGACCACTCCCACGGCGAGCCCGAGCAGGGCCAGGATCAGGAGCCCCATCACGCCGCCGATCGCGGCACCCGCAGTCGCTGAATCCATACCATCACCTCGCTGAAGTTGCTGAACCGGACTGCTGGCGCATCCCGTCCTGGAACCGTAGCGCCAAACCTGCACATCTGATCGCTGCAGGGCCGCCGCTGTCTATCCGGATAGCGAACCATGGCGGTCGACCGCGGCCGCGGACGCATTCGTCTGGCGCGGGAATCGCGACTGCTTCGAAGACTGCCGGGAACGGCGCTAATATCCCCAGGGACCTGCACGACTGACAGGTTCGACCCTCTGCCAGCCGGCCTCGATGACTCGCGACCGGCTGGCAGGATGGGTCGCGGCGACACCACTCTCGCGTTTCCGGTGACAATCATGAGCAACGTCAAAGTATTCGTGCTGCTGGCGGGCATGGTGGCCCTGTTCGGCGTCGTCGGCGGCATGGTCGGCGGCCAGCAGGGCATGCTGATCGCACTCGCGATCTCCGCGGTGATGAGCTTCGTGATGTACTTCAACTCCGGCAAGATGGCGCTGCGCGCGTATCGTGCGCAGCTCGTCACCCGAGAGCAGGCGCCGGAGCTGTACGACATGGTGGACCGCCTGCGCCAGCGTGCCGGTCTGCCCATGCCGAAGGTCGCGATCGCACCGCACGCACAGCCGAATGCCTTCGCAACCGGACGCAATCCCGAGAACGCCGTGGTCTGCGTGACCCAGGGCTTGATGGACCTCGTTGGCCACGACGAGGCCGAGGGCGTCATCGCGCATGAACTGGGCCACATCAGGAACCGGGACATGCTGCTGCAGACCCTCTCCGCAACGATGGCCGGTGCGATCACCAATCTCGCAAGGTTCGGCGCGTACGCGCCCAGCGAGGGCCGCAGGGGGTCGCCGCTCGCGCCGCTCGCTGCGCTGGTGGCGCCCTTCGCCGCGATGATCATCCAGTTCGCGATCAGCCGCTCGCGGGAGTTCAAGGCCGACGCGGCAGGCGCCGAGATCAGCGGCAAGCCGCTCGCGCTGGCCAGCGCACTCGCGAAGCTCCAGGCCGCTGCGCAGCGCGTGCCGATGGCGGTTTCCCCGACGATGGCGCCGCTCGCCCAGGTCAACCCGCTTTCGGCATTCCGCGGTGGGATCGCAAGCCTGTTCGCGACGCACCCCCCGACCGAGGAGCGCATCGCCCGGCTGCAGGCCATCGCCCGCGGCGAGACGTGAATCCCGCGCGGGTGAATCCCACAAGCGCTGGCTCGCAGGTAACCCGCGCAACGATCCGGATCTTCGCTGCCTGAGACCTCGCGGCTCATGTAGCATCCGCGACAGACGCGTCGGGGGGAACGTCCATGTCCAGTGCACCGGTTGACTCGGGTCGTTCGGGCTGGCCGCGGTACTACACCGTCGTGCTGCTGCTGTTCGCGGCCGTGTTCATCTCCTACATCGACCGCACCAACATCTCGGTAGCGGCCATCGCGATGCAGCAGGATCTCGGCTGGACCGAGACGGACAAGGGCATCGTGCTCTCCGCGTTCTTCATCGGTTACCTGCTGCTGATGGCGGCGAGCGGCGCACTCGCGAACCGCTACGGTGGTTGGCGCGTGCTCGGCATCGCGGTCATCTGGTGGTCGGCGTGGACCGCGCTGACGCCACCGGCAGCGGTGATGTCGCTCGGCGCGCTGGTCGTGGCGCGCATGGCGCTCGGACTGGGCGAGGCGGCGGTGTTTCCCGCCTCGATGAACATGATCTCGCGCTGGGTGCCGCCCGAGCGCCGCTCGCGCGCGACGGCGCTGGTCATCAGCGCGATCTCGCTGGGTACGGTGTTCGCGCTGCCGGTCACCGGCTGGCTGGTGCGCAGCTACGGCTGGCCACTGCCCTTCTACCTGTTCGGCGCTATCGGGCTGGTGTGGTACGCCGCGTGGCACGTGCTGGCGCGCGACGGCTCGCCCGGCGATTCGTCGGCCGGATCGCAGCCGTCAGGTCAGCGTTCCATTCCTTGGGGACGCCTGCTTCGGCTGCCGGCGATGTGGGCGATCGTCGTGGCGCACTTCGCGACGAACTGGGGACTGTACGTGCTGCTCGCATGGCTGCCGAGCTATTTCAAGACCACTTTCGGCGTTTCGCTGGCGAGCGCCGGCGTCCTCTCGGCGGCGCCCTGGCTGGTCAACTTCATCGCTGCGAACTACGCGGGCGCATGGGCCGACCGCATGTTGCGGTCCGGGCGCAGCGCCGCCTTCGTGCGCAAGCTGATGCAGGGCATCGCGCTGGCCGGCAGCGCGATTTTCATGCTGCTGCTGACCCAGGCGACGACCCCGACGGCGGCTGTCGTGATCATGTGCTTCGCGACCGCCACCTCGGCCTGCGCAGTGTCGGGTTTCGCGCCGAACTGCTTCGACATCGCGCCGAAGTACGCCGACGTGATCTGGGGCGTCAGCAACACGTTCGCGACGCTGCCGGGAATCGTCGGCATCTACGTCACGGGCTGGCTCGTGGACCGCACCGGCGCATTCTCTGCGCCGTTCGTGCTGACGGCGGGCATCTCGTTGTTCGGGGCAATCTTCTACCTGGTCTTCGCCTCCGGCCAGAAACACATCGACTGACCCGGCGTTCGAGCACTGCGGCACGGCTGCGCTCCAGTAAGATGATGCGCAGCTACCCGTCGCCGCTGACGCGGCACTGATCGATGCTGGAGGACGATCATGCGACTGAAAGACAAAGTCTGCTACGTAACCGGCGCCGCGTCCGGCATCGGCGAAGCCGTCACGCAGCGGTTCCTGGAGGAAGGCGCGCGGGTCGCGCTCGTGGACCGCGACGGCGAGCGCCTGGCGCGCGTCGGTGGCGAGTTCGACCATTCGTTCGGCGGCCGTGCCCGGACTGTACACCTGGACGTTCAGGACGAAGCCGGTGTCGCCCGCTCGATCTCCGAGGTGCTGGAGCACTGGGGTGGGCTGCACGTCGCCGTCAACTGCGCCGGGATCCTCGGGCCCGTCGGCAAGCTGCACGAGACCGACACCGCGGCCTACCGCGAGCTGATGAGCAACAATCTCGACGGCGTGTTTCACTGCATGAAGCACGAGCTGGCCGCGATGCTGAAGTCCGGCGGCGGCAGTCTCGTCAACATCGCCTCGGCCGCGGGACTGGTGGGCTTCCCCAGTGCCGCTGCATATACGGCCGCAAAGCACGGCGTCGTCGGCCTGACCCGCACCACCGCGATCGACTATGCGGGCGACTTGATCCGCATCAACGCGATCGCACCGGGCGGTGTCGATACGCCGCTGATTCGCGCCACGACCTGCTCGACGCCCGAAGGCCGGCAGATGATCGAGGGCATGCACCCGATGAAGCGCCTGGCATCGCCGCGCGAGATCGCCAATGCCGCGCTGTTCCTCGCCTCCGACGAGGCTTCGTTCATCACCGGCGCCGTGTACGCCGTCGACGGGGGCTGGACCACCTGGTAGCGCATTCGCTGGTGTCGAATCGAGCGCAGCGCGAAGCCGCGGCTCGGCGTTTGCGTAGCGTCGCGGTTAAACTGCATCGAATGAACCGCTCCGATCGCAGCAAGCGCGCAATTCGCGAGCACTGGTCGCTGGATCCTTCCGTCGTATTCCTGAATCACGGC
>CAZKLS010000076.1:0-13739 GCA_964553405.1 uncultured Steroidobacteraceae bacterium | reverse complement strand
CGGCGCGCGAGAGGGAGCGGAGCCCTCACCCCAACCCTCTCCCGCAGAGCGGGAGAGGGAGCGGAGCCCTCGTCCAGCCCTCTCCCGCGTCAGCGGGAGAGGGTGCCCGCAGGGCGGGTGAGGGCATGGGGGTTCCTACCCGATCAACCGGTCTTCTTGTCGCCGCCGCACTTGCCCTCGCCGCACTTGCCTTCCCCGGCCTTGTTGGCGCCGCAATTGCCTTCCTTCGCCTTATCGCCGCCACAGCTGCCTTCCTTGGCCTTGTCGCCGCCGCACTTACCCTCGCCGCACTTGCCTTCCTTGGCCTTGTCGCCACCGCACTTGCCCTCGGCGCCCTTCGCACCGCCGCAGGACCCCTCGGCCGCGTACATGTAGGCGCTGCCGAGCGTGGTCAGCGAGAAGGGGTTCGCGCTCGCCACCGAGACGGTCGCGAGCGACCCCGCGATCGCTGCGCCGACTGCGATGGCGAGGGGCTTGATGGTCTTCCGGTCATTCATGGGTCTCTCCTGCTGGTCGTTTGTGAGTGTGTGAGGTCCGGGCCTCGGGTCAATCCAGGTTCCAGTCCACCGCAGCCAGCACGCGCGAGACCACCTGTTCGAGGTCCACCTCGTCGCTGCCGACGATCGCGATGCTGCCGGGTCCGGCCGGCACGATCCGTCCCTTGTAACCGTCCTCTTCGAAGCTGACCGGCGCGGCAGATTTTTCATTACGCAGCACCATCACGGTCACCGGACCACTGTCCGACTGCACGACGAGGTGCGGCACGCGATCGCCCCTGAACGGGCAGCTGCGCGCGTAGTAGACGACGCCGATCTCCGGCCTGAGGCTGATGCCGGCCCGGGCCAGCACCTTGTCGAGCCGGGCCGGGTCCGCGGTCGTGTCGGTGACGAGCAGCGCCTCGGGTTCGTGCTCGATGTGCTCCACCAGCTGCAGGGCGATGGATTTCTCCGGGCCGCCGACCCACAGCAGCGTGCCGACCAGCACGCCTCCGATGATGCTGGCCGCGAGCGCCAGCCAGCGATTGCGCCGGCCCGGCAGCTGCGTCCCCGCGCCTGCCGCGCCAGCGGCGGCGGCGCCGTCCGATGCAGGCAGCGGGACCCGCAGGGCCTGGAGAATGAGTCCGTCGAGCCGCTGCAGCTGGTCGAGATAGGCGGCACAGCTGGCGCAGCGCTCGGCATGCGACAGGGCCTCGGGCCCGAGTTGGCCCGGGGCGGCGCCCGCTGCTCTGCGAAATTCGAGGCATTCCATACTGCAACCTCACGGCCCCTGGGGCCGGCTACTCGTCCTCGCCGCCTGCCGCCTGGCCCAGTTGCTTGCGCAGCCGCTGCCGTGCGCGGAACAGGCGCGTCAGCACGGCCCCCTGGGTCAGCCCGAGCTGCTCGGCGATCTCGTTGGTCGACAGCCCGAGCAATACCTGCATGACCAGCGGCTCGCGATAGTCCTCCTCCAGCGCGAATATCGCGCGCCGGACTTCCAGGATCTCGTTGCGCTCGGCCACTGCCAATTGCGGGTCCTCCAGTTCGACCAGCTCATCCACCGGGACCGTCGGCAGGCGCTTGCGCTCGTACAGCCGGGCATGCTCGCGCCGCACGATGGTCAGCAGCCAGGACTTCGCCTGGCCGGCGTCCTGCAGGCTCTCCCGGGACCGCCAGGCCCGCAACAGCGACTCCTGGACCACGTCCTCGGCCACCTGCCGGTCCCGCGCCAGCCAGAAGGCGAACCGGTACAGGTCCGCCCGCAGGTCGTCGCAGAGCCTCGCGAAGCCCGCTTCTCCGTCCTTTCCGGCAAATGGCGCGTTCATGTATAAAGACCGGGCATCCGACGGCCTTATTTCGACTCGATTCGACCCGGGTCCGGACGGCGCTCGTGAGCGCCTGCCTCCGCCGGAAGGCCCCGCACCATATCCGCCGCGACCCACGGGTGCAAACGGGACCCGCGGCAAGGGATCTCGAGATGACCGACGACCACAATCCCCACCAGTACCCCCGCGTGCGCATGCGCCGCATGCGCCGAGACGACTTCTCCCGCCGCCTGATGCGGGAAACGCTGCTGACGCCCGCCGACTTCATCTACCCGGTGTTCGTGACCGAGGGAACGAGACAGCGCGTCCCGGTCCCTTCGATGCCCGGCGTCGAGCGGATGAGCATCGACGAGCTGGTCGGCGAGGCGGAGCAGGCCTGCAGGCTCGGCGTCCCGGCCGTGGCGCTGTTCCCGGTCACGCCGGCGGAGGCGAAGTCACTGGACGGACGCGAGGCCTGGAACCCGGACGGCCTCGCCCAGCGTGCGGTCCGGGCCCTGAAGAAGGCCCTGCCGGAGCTCGGCGTCATCACCGACGTCGCGCTCGACCCGTTCACCACCCACGGCCAGGACGGGATCATCGACGATTCCGGCTACGTCGTGAACGATGTGACGGTCGAGGCACTGGTCAGGCAGGCCGTATCGCACGCCGAGGCCGGCGCGGACGTGGTCGCGCCGTCGGACATGATGGACGGCCGGATCGGCGCCGTGCGCGATGCGCTCGAGGCAGCCGGACACATTCACACGCGCATCCTCGCCTACTCCGCGAAGTACGCCTCGAGCTTCTACGGACCGTTCCGGGACGCGGTCGGCTCGGCCGGCAACCTCGGCAAGGGCAACAAGTACACCTACCAGATGGACCCGGCCAACTCCGACGAGGCGCTGCGCGAAGTGCAGCTCGACCTCGACGAGGGCGCCGACATGGTGATGATCAAGCCGGGGATGCCCTACCTCGACATCGTGCGGCGCGTGAAAGAACGGTTCGGCGCGCCCACGTTCGTCTACCAGGTCAGCGGCGAGTACGCGATGCTGAAGGCCGCGGCGGGCCACGGCTGGCTGGACGAGCGGGCGGTCGTGCTCGAATCGCTGGTTTCGATCAAGCGCGCCGGCGCGGACGGAATACTGACGTATTTCGCCAAGCAGGCGGCGGGTTGGTTGCAGGAAGCGGATAGGAACTAGCGGATAGCGGGTAGCCAGAAAGGGGTTAGGATGAAAGCCCGGCTTCCTCCTCTACCCGCTACCCGCCAGTCACTATTCCCTTTTCCCTCCCATGCCCTCCTCCTACGGCCTCTTCGGCTACCCGGTCCACCACAGCTGGTCGCCGTTCATCCACGGGATGTTCGCGCGCCTGACCGGTCAGGACATGGAGTACCACCTGTACGAGTCGCCGCCCGAGCGATTCCGCAGCGAGGTGCTGGAGTTCTTCGGCGGGGGCGGCCTCGGCATCAACGTCACGCTGCCGCACAAGCGCGCGGCCGTCGACCTGGTGAACGAGCTGACGGTGCGGGCGCAGCAGGCGGGTGCCGTGAACACGATCGCCCGGCAGGGAGAGATCCTGCTGGGCGAGAACACGGACGGCGCGGGCCTCGTCGCCGACCTGGTGCGAAACCTCGGCTTCCGCAGCCGCAGGCCGCGGATCCTGCTGCTCGGCGCCGGTGGCGCGGCCCGCGGTGCGCTGGCGCCGCTGCTGGGGCTGGACCCGGCGACGCTCTTGATCGCGAATCGCAACGCCGGGCGCGCGCTCGCGCTCGCCCGCGAGTTCGCCGAGCTCGGACCGGTGACCGCCTGCGCTTTCGACGAGCTCGGCGACCAGCGTTTCGACCTGATCGTCAACGCGACCTCGGCGAGCCTGCGGGGCGAGGTGCCGGCCGTTCCGAACGGTGTCGTCGATTCGCTGACGACCTGCTACGACATGGCCTACGGCCTCGGCGAAACGGCATTCACGGAGTGGGCCCGGCGGCTCGGAGCCGGCCGCGTCGCGCAGGGCTGGGGCATGCTGGTCGAGCAGGCGGCCGAGTCCTTCGAGCTCTGGCGGGGCGTTCGGCCTCCCACGGCCCCGGTGCTGGAGGCCTTGCGGTCCCGCGGCGCGATTCGCGCGGAATCCTAGGCGTAGTCCTTCTTCAGCCGGGCGTAGTACAGCGCCATCTGCGGTATCCGCTCGACTTCCGCGGGCGTGAGATCCCGCAGCCGCCGCGCGGGATTGCCGAGATACAGCCCGCCCGATTCGAGCCGCTTGCCCGGGCTCACGACGCTGCCGGCGCCGATCATCACGTCGTCCTCGACGACCGCGCCGTCGAGCAGGATCGAGCCGATCCCGACCAGGCACCGGTTGCCCACCGTGCAGCCGTGCACGACCACGGCATGACCCATCACGACGTCCGCGCCGATCACGAGCGGAAAGCCGGCATCGTGCCCGGGATACGGCGAAGTGACGTGCAGCACGCTGCCGTCCTGCACGTTGCTGCGCGCCCCGATGCGGATGGAGTTCACGTCGCCGCGGATCACGGCCATCGGCCAGACGCTGACGCCGTCGCCGAGCTCGACGTCTCCGATCACGAGCGCCGTGGGGTCGATGTACACGTCCGCGCCGAGCCGGGGCTCGACGCCGCGAAAGGCCTTGGTCGGCATCGCCTGGTCCCTGCGGTTTTGCGACCCATAGTCTAGACGCTCGGCCGCGGATCGCGGCAAGCTTGCGCAAGCTCGGCCATTCCGGCCGGCGTGGAGCCTGCCCATGATGGTCGTTACCGTGCTGTTTCTCGCGCTGCTGGTGGTCGCCGCGCTCTACGTGATCCGCGTCTACAACGGACTCGTGGCGCTGCGCGAGAACGTGCGCAAGGCCTGGTCGAACATCGACGTCCTGCTGACGCAGCGGCACGACGAGCTGCCCAAGCTGGTCGAGACCTGCAAGCGCTACATGAGCTACGAGCAGGAGACGCTCGAGCGGGTGATGCAGGCCCGCTCGGCGGTCTTCGCCGCGCAGGAGCGGGGCGACGTGGCCGCGGTCGGTGCGGCCGAGCAGCAGCTGCGGGAGGGGCTCGGCCGGCTGTTCGCCGTCGCCGAGAACTACCCCGACCTGAAGGCGGACCAGAGCTTCAGGCACCTGCAGGGCCGGATCAGCGAGCTCGAGGAAGCGATCGCGGACCGGCGCGAGCTCTACAACGAGTCCGTGAACCTGAACAACATCCGGATCCAGACCTTCCCGGACCTGATCGTTGCGCGGATGTTCGACTTCAGGCAGGCGCAGCTGCTCGAGTTCAGCGAGGAGCAGCGGCGCGACGTGGACCTGAGCAAGCTGTTTGGCTGACGACTTCTGGTTCTGGGTCATCACGCTGGCGGTCGCCGTCATCGGCGGCGGCCGGCTGGCCTTCCGCGCGATGCACACCGCGCGGCTCATCGAGGACACGCCGACCTCCAGGATCCGCTCCGCGGCACAGGGATACGTGGAGTTGAGTGGCCGCGCCCGTGCGCTGCAGGGCAGCCCCACCGCGGCGCCGTTGACCGGACGGCCCTGTGTCTGGTGGCGGTTCCGCATCCAGCAGAAGGTCGAGACGCGCACGAAGTCGGGACGCCGCGAGTCCTGGAGGACGATCAACTCCGGTCGATCCGAGCAGCCGTTCCTGCTCGACGACGGAACCGGCGAGTGCATCGTCCAGCCGTCCGGCGCCGAGATGCTGATCAGCGAATCGACGACCTGGTACGGCGACGCACCGTGGCCAGCGCCGCCCGTGCAGGGCCGCGCACCACGCGCCCGGGGTCGCGAATACCGCTACCGGGAGGACCGGATCTACGAGCACGAGCAGGTCTATGCGCTCGGTCAGTTCCACACGGTCGGCGGCGCGCGGGCCGGCAACCTGCAGGCCGAGGTCGCGGCGCTGCTCTCCGATTGGAAACGGGACCAGGCAGCGCTGCTCGAGCGCTTCGACGCGGACGGCGACGGGCGCGTGAGCCTCGCGGAATGGGAGCAGGCTCACGAGCAGGCCAGGCAGGTCGCGCTCGAGCAGCGCTCGTCGAAACCGGCCGCGGCCACGCTGCACACGCTCGGCAGGCCCGCGGACGGGCGGCTGTTCATGATCGCGGCCTTTCCCGAGGGCGACGTCGCCCGGCGCTATCGCCGCAAGGCCGCCGTGGCGTTCACCGGTTTCGCGCTGGGCGTGTACGCGCTGGCCTGGCTGCTGCAGCAGGCCTTCGGCTAGGCCTAGAATACAGCTCTCGTCGCAACGGGCCTGGAATCAGCCGATGGAAAACGCTCCCGCACCCGACATGCACCTGCCGAGCTTCTCGGCGGTCGATCCCGCCGCCGTCGAGCCGATGGTCCGCGAGCTGCTGGAGGAGAACCGCCGCCGGCTCGCCGAGCTGCTCGCCGCCGGCGCCGCGGGCTGGGACGGTCTCGTCGCGCCGATCGAACAGATGCATCACCGGCTGTCGCGGATCTGGTCGCCGGTCAGCCACCTGAATGCGGTGATGAACAGCGAAGCGCTGCGCGAGGCCTACAACGCCTGCCTGCCCTTGCTGACGGCCTATCACACGGAACTCGCGCAGAACGAGGCGCTCTGCGCCGCATACCAGCGCGTGCTCGACTCCGAGGGTGAGCAGCTCTCCGGCGAGCAGCGCGCGCTGCTCGAGCAGGCCCTGAGGGATTTCCGCCTCTCTGGCGTGTCGCTGCCGGCCGAGCGCAAGCAGCGCTTCCGGGAGGTGATGGAGCGCCTCTCCACCGTGCAGTCGCAGTTCGACGACAACGTGCTCGACGCGACCAACGCGTGGTCGAGGCCGGTGACCGACGAGTCCGAGCTGGCGGGACTGCCGGCTGCGACGATCGACCGTGGCCGACGGGCGGCCGAGTCCGCCGGCCAGCCGGGATGGCTGCTGTCACTCGACGCGCCGAATTACCAGGCTGTGATGACGCACGCCGAAAGCGAGCCACTGCGGCGGGAGTTCTACGAGGCCTGGGTGACGCGGGCCTCGGACCGGGGACCGAACGCGGGCCGCTGGGACAACAGCGAGCTGATGGCCGAGATCCTGGCGTTGCGCCACGAGGCCGCGAACCTGGTCGGTTTCGGCGATTACGCCCAGTACTCGCTCGCGACGAAGATGGTGCGAGAGCCGGCGGAGGTCCTCGACTTCCTGCGCAGGCTCGCGCAACACAGTCGTCCGGCCGCAAGGCGCGAATTCGCCGAACTGGAGGAGTTCGCCGGGCGCCGGCTCTCCGCCTGGGATGTCGCGTTCTATTCCGAACGCCTCAAGCACGCGCGGCTCGAGGTCTCCGAGGAGGCGCTGCGCCCCTACTTCCCGGTGCCGCGGGTGCTCGCGGGCCTGTTCACGGTGGCATCGCGGCTCTACGGCATACGGATCGTCGCCCGCGACGATGTCGAGCTGTACGACCCCGACGTGCGTTACTTCGACATCGTCGACCCGCAGGGCACGCCGCGTGCCGGCTTCTACCTCGATCTGTATGCCCGCCCGAAAAAGCGCGGCGGCGCCTGGATGGACGAGTGCGTCGGCCGGATCAGGATGGGCGGGACCAACGCCCTGCCGGTGGCCTACCTGGTCTGCAATTTCACGCCTCCCGCCCAGGACCGTCCGTCGCTGCTGACGCACTACGAGGTGCTGACGCTGTTTCACGAGTTCGGCCACGGGCTGCACCACATGCTCACCCGCGTCGATTACCCGAGCGTCGCGGGCATCAACGGCGTTCCATGGGACGCCGTCGAACTGCCCAGCCAGTTCATGGAGAACTTCGCCTGGCGCGAGGAGGTGCTGCCGCTGATCTCTGCACACGTGGATACCGGCGAGCCGCTGCCGGCCGAGGTGCTCAAGCGGCTGCAAACCACGCGCAGCTTCCAGGCCGGCATGCAGACCGTTCGCCAGCTCGAATTCGCGCTGTTCGACTTCCGGCTGCATGCCGAGTACCGGCCGGGCACGCCGCCGCGGATCGCCGAGACGCTCGCCGAGGTGCGCGAGGAAGTCGCCGTCGTGACACCGCCGGAATGGAACCGGTTCGCGCACGGCTTCCAGCACATCTTCTCCGGCGGCTACGCGGCCGGCTACTACAGCTACAAGTGGGCGGAAGTGCTGTCCGCGGATGCGTTCGGCGCGTTCGAGGAGCAGGGCGTCTTCGACCCGCTGACGGCCCGGCGCTTCCTGCACTCGATACTCGAGCGGGGCGGCGGTCGCGACGCGATGGACGCGTTCGTCGAGTTCCGGGGTCGCGAGCCGCAGATCGAGCCGCTGCTGCGGCAGATGGGCCTGGCCGCGTGACCGCAGGCCGCATTGCGCCAGGTTCTGGCACGTGAGCACGTTCCGGACGGCAACCTGGAACGTGAACTCGCTGCGGGTGCGGCTGCCGCAGCTGAAGGACTGGCTGGCCTCGAATCCGGTCGAGCTGGTGGCACTGCAGGAAACCAAGCTGCCCGATCAGGACTTCCCGGCCGAAGAAATCGAGGCGCTCGGCTACTCGGTCGCTTTCAGCGGCCAGCGCACCTACAACGGCGTCGCGATCCTCTCGAGGTCTGCGCTCGAGGACGTCGTGCCCGGCATCCCGGGATTCGAGGACGAGCAGAAGCGGGTGCTGGCCGCGACCTGCGCCGGCGTTCGCGTGATCAACGTGTACGTACCGAACGGGCAGTCGGTCGGTTCGGACAAGTACGAGTACAAGCTGCGCTGGCTCGAGGCGCTGCGCCGTCACCTGGCCGAGGAACTGCAGCGTCACCGGCGCGTCGTCGTGCTCGGCGACTTCAACATCGCCCCGGAGGACCGCGACGTGCACGACCCGAAGGCATGGGAAGGCTCCGTGCACGTCAGCGAGCCCGAGCGCGAGGCGCTGCGGGCGCTGCAGGCGCTGGGCCTGGTGGACGTCTTCCGCCTCTTCGAGCAGCCGGAGAAGATCTTCTCGTGGTGGGACTACCGACGGGTGGCTTTCCGCCGCAACGCAGGTCTCAGAATCGACCTGGTGCTCGCGAGCGAGGAACTGGCCGGAAAATGCGCGGCCTGTCACGTGGACAAGGCTCCGCGCAGGCTCGAGCGGCCGTCGGACCACGCGCCGGTCGTGGCCGGGTTTGACATATAGGCCCGTGCCCGCAGGTGTCGGAAAATTTGACTCTGGCGTTTCACAGGCGATGGTCTAGACTCGGGACTACTGCAGTGAAAACCCTCGCCCGACAAGAAGAAACGATGCAGTACCGGCGCAGTGATTTCGACGTCACCAACACCGTGCAGGTGAGTTCGGTGGCGGCCGTCAGGCGTGCCGTGGAGCGCATCTTCGCCGACACCTGGCCCGAGACGCCGATCGACAAGCTCGGCGTGGCCTTCACCGACTTCGAGCGGCTGTTCAACGGGCAGTTTCCCGGCTACTTCGGTTGCGACACCGTCTATCACGACCTGCAGCACTCGCTCGACGACACGCTCGCGATGGCCCGGCTGCTCGCGGGGCACGACAGGTCTCATACGGTCGAGGAGCGTCTCGGCGGCGAGCGCGCGGTGATGGGCGTCGTCGTCGCGCTGTTCCACGACGCCGGCTACATCCGCCGGCACGACGACAGCGAGCGCAACGGGGCGGAGTTCACGCTCACGCACGTGAGCCGCAGCGCGGAGTTCCTCACGCGCTACCTGCCGACGATCGGCCTCGGCCAGTGGGCGCCCGTCGCGGCGCAGATTGTCCACTTCACCGGCTACGAGCTGGCGTTCGAGCAGATCCGCCTGGACGACGCGCTCGATCGCAGGGTCGGTTACCTGATTGGAACGGCCGACATGCTGGCGCAGATGGCCGACCGCTGTTACCTGGAGAAGTGCCGCGACCGGCTGTACCCCGAATTCGTGCTCGGCGGCGTCGCGATCAGCCGCGGCGAGGATGGCGGGATACGGGCGCAGTATGCCTCCGGGCTCGACGTGCTGCGGCAGACGCCGGAGTTCTTCGCGACGACGATGCGTACCCGGCTGGACGGTGAGTTCCGCGGGGCCTACCGCTACTTCGAGGCGTTCTTCGACGGACGCAATCCCTACCTCGAGGCCGTCGAGCGCAACATCGCCTACCTGGAGCAGGTGCTGCAGGAGAAGAACTGGGCCATGCTCAGGCGCGACCCGCCCTGCTTCACCTGGGAGAAGAACCCGCTGCAGAACATGCGCAGCCTGGTGATCGCCCGGCTCAAGAGCGTGATGCTGCGAGCCTGACCCGCCGCGATCCGCGGCTCTCCCGAAAAGCCGGCTGCGCCCGTCGGGGCGACAAGGGGAACCGCCGACGGGCGCTTCGCTCCGGGGCCCTCGGGGCGCACGGAGCGAACGGCGCCCGGATCAGGATCCAGGCGCCGGCCGGCCAGGGGGAACCGGATTGATCACAGCCGGTTGCCGCTCTCGAGAATCGCCGGCTCGACCAGCGCGCCACTCGGCGCGATCCGCCGCAGGCTCAGGTCGAGCAGGAACGGTCGGGGCGTCGGCGCCTCCGACGCTGCCTCCGTCGCGTGCTCCTCGTTGACCTTGAGACCGACCTCGATCGTGTACAGCGCGTTCCACCGCGTGGACGGCATGACGCACGCGAGCCGCGGGTCGCGCTGCCAGCCCGGCGGGGGTGCCGGCCTGCTGGCGCTGCAGAGTACCTCGCCGGCGGGATCGAGCACCTTGATGTAGAACTTGAACGGACCTCCGCCGGAGTCGTCGCTGCAGCCACCGCCCTCGTGCTCCGTGGGCGACTCCTCGGCCGCCTCGCCGCCCTCCTCGTGGTCGTGATCGGCCATCGGGCGGTAAATGTCCGCGCTCAGCGAAGCGAACAGGATCTCGCCGCCCCGGCTGCTGATTTTCCAGGACATGGGCTCGCTGGGCGTGTACAAGACGCCGGCCAGCGAGCTCGTGCCGCTCTCGCGCACCACCTGCGCCGCGGCCGTGCCCGCGTAGACCGAGCAGCTGATCACCAGCAGGCATGCCAATGCAATCCTCGTCCTCATGATCGTTCCCCCAGTCAGTGTCACTCACCGCCCCGTCGTCCGAATCCCGGGCCGCCGGGGCGGGCCGGCGCGGGGAACCGGCAGGTCGCCCGGTCCCCCGCGCGAACGGGCTCACTCCGGTTTGCGGCCCTTGCCGCCGCCGCCCTTCTCTGCCGAGAGGCAGATGTCGATGTAGGTCAGGTTGTAGCCACCTGCCTGCGGACTCACGACCGGCGAGTAGATCGGATACGAACTTTCGCCCGTCTCGGACTCAGCGACCGCCTTGGCTTCCGCTTCCGCCTCGACCTCCGCCTCGTCCCATGGCGCGCCGATCCGGGTGTCGCTCCGGAAGACGACTTCGCCGGTGTCGGTGTAGAACGTCAGGCGCCACCAGCCGGCCTTCTTCAGGTCGGCAGGGACGTCGAAGCTCTGCAGCATCCAGTTGTAGCCGTAGACGTACTTGCCGCTGATGTTGAGCTCAGGCGTGTAGGCGATGGGCTCGTGGTTGAACACGGCACCCGTCCACCCGTTGCCGTTCCAGTACCGGATCGACGTCTTGTAAGGCGACGAGCCGCCCTCGACGCCGATGGTCGGGCAGGCCTCCTCGTCCGCCCCGAGCTTCGAGATCAGCAGCTTCGCGTTGGTGGTCCGGATGATCGCGTACGGCTGCTCGAAGGAATACGGGATGCCGGCGTCGCTGACGCGCAGGCCCCACATCTCCGTCCGGCCGAGGCCGTAGGCATGCCACATCTCGTAACCGGTGTGATAGCACTCCGGATCGCCCGGCGTCGTGTAGAAAGGCATCGTCTCGACGCGCACGACCGACGTCGCAGCCGAAGTCCGGCTTTCGAGCGCATCGCCCCAGTCAACGTGCGAGGCCTGGTCATTGAGGCCCGGCGCAGGTGCGACCGTATCGGCCGACCAGACGTTGCCGCTCACCTTCTGGAAGAACATGCGCTCGGCACTCGTGCCGCACAGCGCGACGCACTGCGCCGAAAGCTTCGGGTAGAAGATCGTGCCCAGGTCGTTCGCGCAGGACAGGTTCGGGTACTCGGCACCTTCGCTCGTGTCCGGACAACCGTAGGAAAAGTCAGTGCCGAGCACGGCCTCTGTGAACTTGATGTCGTAATAGGCCTCGGCACCGCCGCCGACGACCACGGACGGATAGGCGAGGTTGTTCGACACTTCGAACGGTGGCTTGTTGCCGCCGCCGCCCTTCGGCTCGTCCGGCCCCGGCTGTTGCCCGGCGCCACCGCCAGGCACGTCGGAAGACGGCCGTTTGCCGCCACCCCGGTTCGACGCCACGCTCACAGGCTGCTTCCCGCGCCCGGGGCCCGACGCCTCGGACTGCGGTGGGTTGCCGCCGCTCGCGTCCGACGCCTCCGCAACGGGCTGCTTGCCCCCGGCACCACTGCCGTAGCCGCAAGGCGCACCCGTTGCGCTGCCGAATGCAGCCAGGCTGCCGACGAGCGCCCATGTCACTGCCTTTTTGAGATTGATGCTCCTCATGACGATCTCCTTGTCTCACTGTCTTCCCTGACCGGAGCGACCGGCCCATTCGAGTTCGGCCGCTTTCCCTGCGTCCTGACCCGGCCGGAAGGCCCTGTTGATGGGGCTGCCGGACAGGCGACGCCCATGATTCTTTTGTAGGCCCGCACGCTTAAGCGGGGCTTAAACCGCGCCAACTGCGCATTCGACTAGCGCTTCCCGTGGCCCTGCTGCGTGAAGCCCCGTGCCGCGGCGCAGCCACTGCGCTGCGAGCCCTGCAACACATACGGATGGCGGCAGCGGCGGAGACTGCGCAGAGTGTCAAACATGCGCGTGCTGGTCGTGGATGACTCAGGGCGCCTCAGGCAGTCCCTCGCGTACGGCCTGCGGAGCTTCGGCATGACGGTCGAGACCGCCGCCGACGGTGCCGAGGCACTCGCCTTCCTTGCCGGCCCGCCGTTCGACGTCGTCGTGCTCGACCTGATGATGCCGAGGATGAACGGCATCGAGGTGCTCAGGACCCTGCGTCCCCGCCACGAGAAGCCGCGCATCCTGGTGCTGTCCGCGCGCGACCAGGTGGATGATCGCGTCGAGGCGCTGGACCTCGGCGCGGACGACTACCTGGTGAAGCCGTTCGCGCTCGAAGAGGTGCGCGCCCGGATACAGGCGCTGGCGCGCCGTCCGGCCGGCGACGCGGCACCGGTGCTCGAGGCCGGGAGCCTGCGCATCGACACGACGACGAAACTGGCCCGCGTGGACGGCAGCGTACTCAGGCTGACGCCGAAGGAATACGCGCTGCTCGAGCTGCTGCTGCGCCGGCGGGGCCACGTGCTGAGCCGTGCGCAGATCTTCGAGCAGCTCTACGAGAGCGACAGTGACGTGGGCGACAGCGTCATCGAGGTGCTGATGAGCACGCTGCGCACCAAGCTCGCCGCGGCGGGGCTCAAAGACCTGATCGAGACCCGGCGTGGATTCGGCTATGTCGTTGCTTGAACGCGCGCGTTCCTCGCTGAAGGGCCGGCTGCTGCTCAGCCTGGCCCTGGGGCTGAGTCTGTCGGTCGGATCGGGCTTCTTCCTGCTGCACGTGCTGATACGTGACGAGCTCTACGACCAGCTCGACTCCGAAATACTGCTGCACCTGGACGGAATCGCGGAGTTCGCGGTGGCGAATCCGGGCCGCGAGGACACCGCGGAATTCGACCCGGAGTTCCGCGCCCGGGCCCATCAGGACTTCTTCCAGGTCTGGAACGACGAGGGCCGGGTGCTCGCCCGGTCGGACTCGAGCGCCGGCCGCGATCTGCCGGTCCCGGCCATCGGCGCCCGTCGCACGACGGCGCCCTATCCGCTGACGCTGCCCGACGGGCACCGAGGCCGGGCAATCGCGCGCTCGATCGTTCTGCCGCCGGACGACCCGCGCGGCAGCCTGACGATCATCATGGCCGCGGAAACCGAAACGCTGGACGCGCTCGAGGCGAGCGTTCACTGGCTGCTCGCGCTCGGCGCGGCCTCGATCGTGCTGGTGGGCCTGCTGGTCACGAACTGGTC
>CAZKLS010000075.1:5390-14122 GCA_964553405.1 uncultured Steroidobacteraceae bacterium | reverse complement strand
TGGCCCAGCAGCGGCTTGCCGGCGAGCGGCTGCAGCACTTTCGGCAGGTCGGACTTCATGCGCTTGCCCTGGCCTGCGGCGAGGATCACCACCGATAGCGTCATCTGCTCATCCCGTCGCGAGTGCGAAGCGCGGGATTCTACCGGAGCCCCAGCAAACGCCTCCTTCGCGGCCCTCGATCCGGCCGACCTGCTGTTCGGCGCAAGGACGCGAGCCGCCACTGCCCGCAGGCAACCCAGGCGCAGGCCGGGTCCGGCCCGGCGCGGGACTGTCCTCGTTGCATTTACATCATTGATAGCTCATTATGTGCATCACGCACACCACGAGCCCACCAATGAGCGACAATCTCGCAACCCGGCCGGAACCGCAGCACGTCCTCGCCACAGCGCTGGTCAGTGCCGGCCGGGACCTGGGCCTCACGCAGGCTGCGCTGGGTGCGGTGATCGGCCGCGACCGGACCGCGCTGAGCCGCGGCCGACTGGACCCGCAAAGCAAGCCGGGCGAACTGGCGTTGCTGCTGATCCGTGCCTACCGGGCGCTTTACGCACTGGTCGGTGGCGACACGGCCGCGATGCGACACTGGATGCACACCGAGAACCGCCACACCGGCGGCATCCCCGCCGAGCAGGTTCGCAGCGTCCAGGGCCTCGTTCGGGTCGTCGAGTACCTCGACGCGATCCGCGGCAAGCCGTGACGTCGGACATCTGGGCGTCCTGCCAGGGCGAGGCGCGTCCCCGCGCGCTCGGCGGTGAGGTTCTCCGGCTGGTCGAAAGCCAGGAGCAGGTCGCCACGAGCCGGCTGGTGGGCACGCTCGCAGAGCAGGAACTGCTCGAGACGATGCTCGAGGCCAGTAAGCCGCCGCTGCCGGCGCGAGCATTGCGGCTCCACTACCTGCTCTCGACACCTTTCCGTTACCCGCCACTGAGACACGGATCGCGCTTCGGCGGGCGGGACGAGCCGAGCCTGTTCTATGCGGCCCGGGGGCTGCGGACCGTGCTGGCCGAATCCGCCTACTATCGCTTCGTGTTCTGGCAGGGCATGAGCCGACCGCCGCCGGCGCCGCTGCGGACCCGCCACACGTTATTCGGCGCGCGGCTGCGGGCACGCCGCGCGTACTCGCTGCAGCTGCCGCCGTTCGACGCCCACCGCGCGGAGCTCGCGAGCCGCGACGATTACCAGGCCACGCAGCGGCTCGGCCGGGCCTTGCGGGAAGCCGGTGCGGATGCGATCGAGTACGTCTCGGCGCGCGATGCCGGCGAGGGCATCAACGTCGCGCTGTTCACGCCCACTGTGTTCTCGCGCCCGCAGCCCACGTTCAGTGAAGAATGGCTGTGCGAGACGCGGCACGACCAGGTGAGCTTCTATGCGCGCCCGGACACGGGCCTGCAGAGGTTTCCGTTGTCGCAGTTCACGATGGACGGGCGGCTGCCGATGCCGGCCGCCTGAGCGCGGGCCCGCCTTGGGCCGGCGGGAAGCGCGGCCGGGCCTCGTCGCGCCCGGCCCGGTCCCCGGTCAGCGCCGGGTCTTGCGCAGCTTCTGGATGGCCTGCAGCTGCGCCGCAACCGCAGCGAGCTCGGCCTCCGCGGTCGCAATCTCCTGCTTCTCGGTACGGGCGCGCAGCGCCTCCTCGGCGGCCCGCTTCGCCTCGAGCACCTTGGCTTCGTCGAGGTCGGTCGCGCGAATGGCCGTATCGGAGAGCACGTTCACGTGGTCGGGCTGAACCTCGAGGATTCCGCCCTGCACGAAGATCATCTCCTCCTCTTCGCGGCCGGGCACCTTGATGCGGACCGTGCCCGCCCTGATCTGCGTGATCAGCGGCGCATGGCGGGGGTAGATGCCCAGCTCGCCCATCACGCCCGGGAGCACCACGAACTCCGCGTCACCGGAGTAGATGGACTCCTCGGCGCTCACCACATCGATTCGCATCGTTGCCATTTTTGCTACCTGGCTACTGCAGCTTCTTGGCCTTCTCGACCGCCTCGTCGATGGTGCCGATCATGTAGAACGCCTGCTCCGGCAGCTGGTCGTACTCGCCGGCCACGATGGCCTGGAAGCCGCGGATCGTGTCCTTCAGCGGCACGAACTTGCCGGGGCTGCCGGTGAAGACTTCTGCGACGTGGAAGGGCTGCGACAGGAAGCGCTGGATCTTACGCGCGCGGGCCACGATCAGCTTGTCCTCAGGCGAGAGCTCGTCCATGCCGAGGATCGCGATGATGTCCCGCAGCTCCTTGTAGCGCTGCAGCACGGCCTGCACCGCGCGCGTGGTCTCGTAGTGCTCCTCGCCGATCACGTTCGGATCCACCTGGCGGGACGTCGAGTCGAGCGGGTCCACGGCCGGGTAGATGCCGAGCGAAGCAATGTCGCGCGACAGCACGACGGTGGCGTCGAGGTGCGCGAAGGTCGTGGCCGGAGACGGGTCCGTCAGGTCGTCGGCCGGCACGTAGATCGCCTGCACCGAGGTGATCGAGCCAACCTTGGTGGACACGATCCGCTCCTGCAGGCGGCCCATCTCTTCCGCCAGCGTCGGCTGGTAACCCACGGCCGAGGGCATGCGGCCGAGCAGCGCCGAGACCTCCACGCCCGCGAGCGTGTAGCGGTAGATGTTGTCGATGAACAGCAGGATGTCGCGGCCTTCATCGCGAAAACGCTCGGCCATCGTCAGGCCGGTCAGCGCGACGCGCAGGCGGTTGCCCGGCGGCTCGTTCATCTGGCCGAACACCATCGCGACCTTGTCGAGGACGTTCGACTCCTTCATCTCGTGGTAGAAGTCGTTGCCCTCGCGGGTGCGCTCGCCGACGCCGGCGAACACCGACAGGCCCGAGTGCTGCTTGGCGATGTTGTTGATCAGCTCGAGCATGTTGACGGTCTTGCCCACGCCGGCGCCGCCGAACAGGCCGATCTTGCCGCCCTTCGCGAACGGGCAGATCAGGTCGATCACCTTGATGCCCGTCTCGAGCAGCTCCACCGACGGCGACAGCTCGTCGAACTTCGGCGCCGCCTGGTGAATCGCGCGACGCTCCTCGCCCTTGATCGGGCCGGCTTCGTCGATCGGCCGCCCCAGCACGTCCATGATGCGCCCGAGCGTTCCCTCGCCGACCGGCACCGAGATCGGCGCGCCGGTGTTGCGGACCTTCATGCCGCGCTGCAGGCCGTCGGAGGAACCGAGCGCGATCGTGCGCACCACGCCGTCGCCGAGCTGCTGCTCGACCTCGAAGGTCAATCCCTTCTCGGCCAGCGGGTTGCCGGAGTCCTCGAGGACCAGCGCGTCGTAGATGTGCGGCATCGCGTCCCGCGGGAACTCGATGTCGATCACCGCGCCAATGGTCTGAACGATCGTGCCCTGAGCTTGTGACATGGTCTTGTCCTGAATCTGTTGCCTTGCGTTGATCCTGTCGCCGCCGCTAGACGGCCGCGGCGCCGCCCACGATCTCCGAGAGTTCCTTGGTGATCGCGGCCTGGCGGCTCTTGTTGTAGATGAGCTGCAGCTCGTCGATGATGTTCGCGGCGTTGTCCGAGGCGGCCTTCATCGCGACCATCCGCGCCGACTGCTCGCATGCGATGTTGTCGGCCGCAGCCTGGTAGACGTAGGTCTCCAGGTACCGCACCAGCAGCTCGTCGAGCACCGTCTGCGGGTCCGGCTCGTAGAGATAGTCCCAGCTGCCCTCGCGAACCTTCTCGTCCTCGAGCCGCGCGCCGTCCGGCGCCTGCCACTCGAGCGGGATCGGAATCATCGTGCTCTGGACCGGCTCCTGCTTCATCGTGTTGATGAAGCGGTTGCCGAAGATGTGCACCTCGTCGAGGCGACCCTCGAGGTAGCCGTCCACCAGCATCTTGACCGGGCCGATCAGCCTGTCGAGCGACGGACGGTCGCCGTAGTTGACCACCTGCGAGACGATCGTCCCGCCCATCCGGTTCACGAAGCCGAAGCCCTTGTTGCCGATCGTGCAGTACTCGACCTCGACGCCCCTCGCGATCCACTCCTTGTGCTGGTTCAGAACCATCCGCAGCAGGTTGGTGTTCAGTCCGCCGCAGAGCCCCTTGTCGGTCGTGATCACGACGGCGCCGACGCGCTTGACGTCCGGCCGGCGCGTCAGCAGCGGGTGCTTGTACTCGGAGTTGGCCTGGGCCGCATGCATCGCGATCGCGAGGATCCGCCGCGCGTAGGGCCGCCCGGCCTGCATGCGATCCTGCGCCTTCTTCATCTTCGATGCGGCGACCATTTCCATCGCCTTGGTGATCTTGCGCGTGTTCTGCACGCTCTTGATCTTGGCGCGGATTTCCTTGGTTCCGGGCATGACTGCTCCCGACGGCGCCTCAGTAGGCGCCGTTCTTCTTGAAGTCCTCGATCGCCGCGGTCAGCGCCTTGGCGTCGTCTTCGCTGAGGTCCTTGCGCTCCTCGATGCGATCGAACAGCTCCTTGTAGTTGGTCTTGACGTGCTGGCGCAGGCCCGCCTCGAAGGCGAGCGCGCGCTTCACGTCGACGCCGTCGAAATAGCCGTTGTTGACCGCGAACAGCGTCAGCGCCTGCTCCGCCACCGAGAGCGGCGAGTACTGCGGCTGCTTCATCAGCTCGGTGACCATCCGGCCGCGATCGAGCTGCTTGCGCGTCGCGTCGTCGAGGTCCGAGGCGAACTGCGCGAAGGCCGCGAGCTCGCGGTACTGCGCCAGCGCCAGGCGGACGCCGCCGCCGAGCTTCTTGATGACCTTGGTCTGCGCCGCACCGCCCACGCGCGACACCGACACGCCGGCGTTGATGGCGGGCCGGATGCCGGCATTGAACAGGTCCGTCTCGAGGAAGATCTGCCCGTCGGTGATCGAGATCACGTTGGTCGGCACGAAGGCGGACACGTCGCCGGCCTGCGTCTCGATGATCGGCAGTGCGGTCAGCGAGCCGGTCTTGCCCTTGACCGCGCCCTTGGTGAAGCGCTCGACGTACTCCTCGTTGACGCGCGCGGCGCGCTCGAGCAGCCGCGAGTGCAGGTAGAACACGTCGCCCGGATAGGCCTCGCGGCCCGGCGGGCGGCGCAGCAGCAGCGAGACCTGCCGGTAGGCCCAGGCCTGCTTGGTCAGGTCGTCGTAGATGATCAGCGCGTCCTGTCCGCGGTCGCGGAAATACTCGCCCATCGTGCAACCCGAGTAGGGCGCGATGTACTGCATCGCGGCCGAGTCGGAGGCCGAGGCCGCGACGACGATCGTGTAGGCCATCGCCCCGAACTCGTCGAGCTTGCGCACCACGTTCGCGATCGTCGAGGCCTTCTGGCCGACCGCGACGTAGATGCAGATCAGGTCCTTGCCCTTCTGGTTGATGATCGTGTCCACCGCCACGGCCGTCTTGCCCGTCTGGCGGTCGCCGATGATCAGCTCGCGCTGGCCGCGCCCGATCGGGACCATCGAGTCGATGGACTTGAGGCCGGTCTGCACCGGCTGGCTCACGGACTTGCGCCAGATCACGCCCGGGGCGACCTTCTCGATGATGTCGGTCTCGGCGCCCTCGATCGGGCCCTTGCCGTCGATCGGCTGGCCGAGCGCGTTGACCACGCGTCCGATCAGCGGCGGGCCGACGGGCACCTCGAGGATGCGGCCGGTGCACTTGACCGTGTCGCCCTCGGTGATGTGCTCGTAGTCGCCCAGGATCACCGCGCCGACCGAGTCGCGCTCGAGGTTGAGCGCCAGGCCGTAGGTGTTCTTCGGGAACTCGAGCATCTCGCCCTGCACCACGTCCTGCAGGCCGTGGATGCGGCAGATGCCGTCGGTCACCGTCACGACGGTGCCGACGCTGCGTGCCTCGGTGGCCGCCGTGAAGTTCTCGATGCGTGCCTTGATCAGTTCGCTGATCTCAGATGCCTTGATGGACATTTGCCGTTCCTCTGCAGGCCGGGTCCGCCACTCGCGGAAGGCCCGGATATTTCTCAGTCAGTCAGTTCGGTTTCGAGCCGGGCGAGCTTGCCCTTCAGCGAGCCGTCGATCGCGAGGTCTCCTGCGCGCACGACCGCGCCGCCGATCAGTGACGGATCGACGGTGCAATGCAACCGCACGTCGCGTTGCAGTCGCTTGCGCAGGGCCGCTGCCAGCCGTTCCCGCTGGCGCTCCTCGAGTTCGGTCGCGGAGACCACCTCGACGTCCGCCACGTTCTCGGCCTCGGCCTTCAGTTCCTCGAAGCGCTCGGCGATCTCCGGCAGGTATTCGAGGCGGCCGTTCTCGGCGAGCAGCGCGAGCAGCGCCCGGCCGCTGTCGTCGAGTTGCTCGCCGCAGATGCCCTCGATGAGGCCCCGCAGCTGCTCGGAGCTCACGCCGGGGCTGCCCTCGAGCTTCTGGAACTCCTCGCTCGCGACGACCGCGCTCGCGGTGCCGAGCCAGGCGGACCACTGCCCGAGCTTGCCCTGGTCCCGCGCGTAGGCGAACGCCGCCTTCGCGTAGGGCCGGGCGATGGTGGCTCGTTCGGCCATGCGTTGCTACTCCTGTCGCCGCGGGCTCAGGCCCGGGCGCCCTCGATCTCGCGGGCGAGCTGGTCGATCAGGTCGGCGTGAGCCTTCGGATCGATCTCGCGCTGCAGCAGACGGGACGCGCCGGCAACGGCCAGCGTGCCGACGTCCTTGCGCAGCGAGTCCCTCGCCCGCGCCTGCTCGAGGCTCGCTTCCTGGCGGGCATCGGTCAGCAGCCGCTGCCCCTCGGTGATCGCGGTGGCCCGCGCCTCCTCGATGATCTCAGTCGAGCGGCGGTTCGCCTGATCAACGATCTTCAGCGCCTTTTCGCGCGCCTCGGTCACGATCTGCTCAGCCTCGCCGTTGGCCTGCTGAAGCTCCTTCTGGCCCCGCTCGGCGGCGGCGAGGCCGTCGGCGATCTTCTTCTGGCGATCTTCGATCGCGCGCAGAAGCGGGGGCCAGATGAACTTGACCGAGAACCAGATCAGGATCAGGAAGACGATCGCCTGCCCGATGAGCGTCGCATTGATGTTCATGGCGACCCTCTATCCGGCTGGGCTCAGCCCTGGAAGCTGGCGAGCAGCGGGTTCGCGAACGCGAAGAACATCGCGAGCGCGACGCCGATCAGGAACGCGGCATCGATCAGGCCGACCAGCAGGAACATGCGGCCCTGCAGCGTCGGGATCAGCTCCGGCTGGCGGGCGGCCGCCTCGAGGAACTTCGAACCCATGATGCCGATGCCGATGCAGGCGCCGATCGCGCCGAGGCCGATGATCAGGCCGAGTCCCAGCGCGGTGAAGCTCTGGATCTGAGCGATGTACTGTTCCATCTGTAGTCTCCAGTCGTGCGGTTGCGTTAACGATATGACCTGCTCAATGGTGCTCGGTGGCCATCGCCGTGTAGACGATCGTGAGCACCATGAAAATGAAGGCTTGCAGCGTGATGATCAGGATGTGGAATATGGCCCAGGCCGAGCCCATCAGGACCTGTCCGGCCATCGAGGTGACGCTGGCGAAGTTGAACCCGGCCCAGGTCGCGCCGAGCAGCGCGATCAGCATGAAGACCAGCTCGCCGGCATACATGTTGCCGAACAGTCGCATCGCGAGCGAGATCGGCTTCGACAGCAGCTCGACGAGGTTCAGCACGAAGTTCGGGATCCACAGCAACGGGTTCGCGCCGAACGGAGCCGTGAACAGCTCGTGCATGAAGCCGCCGGCGCCCTTGGCCTTGAAGCTGTAGAAAATCACGATCACCAGCACCGTGATCGACATCGCGAACGTGGTGTTCGCGTCGGCGGTCGGGACGACCCGCCAGTAATGGATGCCGAACCAGCTCGCGATCAGGCCCGGGAGGTCGAGCGGCAGCAGGTCCATGGCGTTCATCAGGAACACCCAGACGAAAATCGTCAGCGCCAGCGGGGCGAGGAAACGGCGGTCGAGGTGGAAGACTTCCTTTACCTGGGTGTCGACGAACTCGACGACGATCTCGACGAAGGCCTGCCACTTGCCCGGCACGCCCGGCGTCGCCTTGCGGGCCGCGGACCAGAACATCCAGATCGAAACCAGCCCGAGCAGCACGGACATGAAGATCGTGTCCACGTGCCAGGTCCAGAAGCCCTCGCCGACCGAAAGGTGCTTGAGGTGGTGGCCGATGTACTCAGTGCTGTTTGCGGGGGCTTCGCCGGCCATCTTCAGTCCGCCATTCCAAGTTGTCGTTGCGTCTTCCGCCCGCCAGTCCGGGCGGCCCCAACCCAGTACCCCAGGAAAGTGGCCGCGTAGGCCCCGATCAAGGGCAGGGCCTCGATCCCCGGTGTCCGCAGTGCGAGCGCCAGCACGGCGATCGTGAACGTCACTTTCACCAGCCAGCCGGTGATCAGCCCGATCGCCGCCCGCGTCGCGGTCATGCCGCTACCGCCGCGCAGCATCGCGAGCGCCATCAAGGTCGTCGCAGCCACGCCGATCCCGGCCCCGTACAGCGCCGACATGCCGGCCGGACGGCCCGCCACGGCCCAGCAGCCGCCTGCGACGACCATCCCTATCAGGCCCTGGACGAGCAGCACGGCGCGCGCTTCGCGTCGGCTGTCCTGCATGTCGAGCTTCGTCGAGGCCCTCAATCAAGACTCCGGGCAACAAAAAAGCCACTTCATGTGCCGGGCGCTCCGGCCACGGGTGGCGAGTTCTTTCAACCGTTACCCGGGACGGTTCACACCGTGCGGCGCGGCCTCCGGAAGGCCGCAAATTATATCGGTTCTTTTTGCGGTGCTTCAATTGTGTGTGCACTGCGTCATGTACCGACCCTGTGCCGGGCTCC
>CAZKLS010000075.1:2804-5290 GCA_964553405.1 uncultured Steroidobacteraceae bacterium | reverse complement strand
CGGCAGCGGATCTACTTCAGGTGCGCAAGGATGCCGTCGAGCTCGTCGAGGCTGTTGTAGTCGATCACCAGTTTCCCGCGCCCGCTCGCATTGTGCTTGAGGCTGACCCGGGCGCCGAGCCTGTCGGCGAGGTCGTGCTCGAGCTGCTGGATGTTCGGATCGACGCGGGGTGCCTCGGTCGCCGGGCGGGTCGGCTTCTCGATGATGCGCCGCACCAGCGCCTCGGTCTCGCGCACGGACAACCCCTTCTTCGCGACCAGCAGCCCCACCTCCGCCTGCTGGCGGGTCGCCGAGAGGCCGAGCAGCGCTCGCGCATGGCCCATCTCCAGCTGCCGTTGCTCGACGAGCTTCTTCACCTCGTCGGCCAGCTCCAGCAGCCGCAGCAGGTTGCTGACCGCGGCCCGGGAGCGCCCCACCGCGTCGGCCGCGGCCTGGTGCGTCATGTCGAACTCGCGGATCAGCCGATCCAGCGCGCGCGCCTCCTCGAGCGGATTGAGGTTCTCGCGCTGGATGTTCTCGATCAGCGACATCGCGACGGCGGCCTCGTCCGGCACGCGCCGCACGACGGCCGGCACCTCGTGCAGGCCCGCCATCTGCGCTGCGCGCCAGCGACGCTCGCCGGCGATGATCTCGTAGCGCTGCGGCTGCCCGGCGCGCTCGGCGCCGACGGGCCTGACGACGATCGGCTGCACGATGCCCTGTGCACGGATCGAGTCGGCCAGGTCCTGCAGACTCTCCGGCCGCAGGTCGAGCCGCGGCTGGTAGCGGCCGCGCTGCAGCAGGTCCACCGCGATGCGCGTCAGCTCCTCGCCCCGTGGCGCAGTCGGCGCGCCGGCGCCGGACGGTTCCTGCTCGACGGCAGGGGCCGTGCCGAGCAATGCCTCGAGTCCGCGCCCGAGACTGGGTCTCTTGGTTGCCATGCCGGCAGTTTAGCGGAGCGGCTGCCCGGGC
This sequence comes from uncultured Steroidobacteraceae bacterium, assembly GCA_964553405.1. Lineage (GTDB taxonomy): Bacteria > Pseudomonadota > Gammaproteobacteria > Steroidobacterales > Steroidobacteraceae > DATIRA01. Next base: position 4,339 of record CAZKLS010000075.1, on the reverse strand, counting down.
CGCGACGCGTGGCGGCGGCTCGGCGCCACGTTATCCCCGGTCATCGGCGGCCGGCGTGGCGAGCCCGGCGTCGGGCGCCGGCTCGCTGGCCTCCTCGTCGCGGCGGATCAGCTCACCGGCCAGCGCGAGGTAGGCGAGCGCACCGCGGGAATCCTTGTCGTGGAACATCGCGGCCTTGCCGAAGCTCGGGGCCTCGGCGAGGCGGACGTTGCGCGGAATGATGCTGCGGAACACCTTGTCGCCGAAATGCATGATCAGCTGGCCGGACACCTCGTTCGACAGGTTGTTGCGCGGGTCGAACATCGTGCGCAGGATCCCCTCGAGCTCGAGCCCCGGATTGACGCTGGCCTTGATCTGGTCGACGGTGCCCATCAGCGCACTGAGCCCCTCGAGCGCGTAGTACTCGCACTGCATCGGCACGATGACGCCCTCCGCGGCCACCAGCGCATTGAGGGTCAGCAGGTTCAGCGCCGGCGGGCAGTCGATCAGGATCACGTCGTAGTCGTCCCGGAGCGGCTCGAGCGCCTGCCGCAGGCGCAGCTCGCGGCCGATCATCGTCATCAGCCGCACTTCCGCCGCGACGAGGTCCTGGTTCGCGGGCAACAGCGCGAAGCCGCCCGGATCCACCGGCAGCAGCGCCGCCTTTGCCTCGGCATCACCGAGCAGCACGTCCGTCAGCGAGCATCGCAGCGAACGCTTGTCGACGCCACAACCCGTCGTCGCGTTGCCCTGCGGGTCGCTGTCGACCAGCAGCACGCGCCGACGGGTCGCCGCCAGCGACGCGGCCAGGTTGACCGCGGTCGTGGTCTTGCCGACCCCGCCCTTCTGGTTCGCCACTGCGATGACGCGCTTCATGGACCGCAGAGCATAGCCGTGATCAATCGGCCTTGTCGTGCGAGCGGCAGAGCTCGACCAGATGGCGCTCGTCCGCGAGGCCCGGCACGGCGAGCCGGTGCACCGCGGCGACCTTCCAGCCGCCCGGCATCCGGGCCAGCTCCGCCCGGGGATCCCGGCCCTTCATCGCCAGCAGGCGGCCGCCGCCGGCCACCAGCGCCCCCGCGAACTTCACCAGGTCCTCGACCGGGCCCACTGCCCGGGCGACGACCGTGTCGAAGCGCTGTTCCGGGCGGTAGCCTTCCGCACGCGCATTGACCACCGTGACGTTGTCGAGCCCGAGCGAGTCGCGGACCTGCTCGAGGAACCGGCATTTCTTGCCGGTCGCCTCGATCAGCGTGAACTGCCGCCCGGGATCGAGGATCGCGAGCGGGATACCGGGGAAGCCCGCGCCGCTGCCGACGTCTGCGATCCGCTGGCCGCGAAGCCAGGGCTGGATCGCCAGGCTGTCCAGCAGGTGCTTCGTGACCTGCTGCGGTCGCTCGCGGATCGCGGTCAGGTTCATCTTCGCGCCCCACTCGTCCATCAGGTCGAGATGGGCGAGCAGCCTGGCCGCCTGTGCGGGACTCAGCTCGATGCCGAGTTCCCTTGCGCCTTGCTGCAAAGTGACAGTCAAGCGATCCTCACTGCGCCGTTGCGCG
>CAZKLS010000075.1:0-2704 GCA_964553405.1 uncultured Steroidobacteraceae bacterium | reverse complement strand
CCTTGCGCCTTGCTGCAAAGTGACAGTCAAGCGATCCTCACTGCGCCGTTGCGCGTGCCATGTGTCCGCAGCGGACGGGGACTCCTAGAACGCGTCGCCCGGGACGTGCACCCAGCCGTTCATCAGGACCCGTGCGCTGCGGCTCATGATGGCCTTGGTCACGGTCCACTTGCCGTCGACGAATTTCGCCTCGGCCCCGACGCGCAGCGTGCCCGAGGGGTGACCGAAGCGCACGGCGTTGCGCTCGCCGCCGCCTGCCGCGAGGTTCACCAGCGTACCGGGCACGGCGGCCGCGGCGCCGATGGCCACGGCCGCCGTGCCCATCATCGCGTGATGCAGCTTGCCCATCGACAGTGCGCGCACGTTGAGGTCAATGTCCGCGGCAGCCACCGCCCGGCCGCCGGCGGTCAGGTAGTCGCGCGGCTTCGCGACGAACGCGACCTTGGGCGTGTGCTGGCGCTGGATCGCTTCCTCGGGCGCCTTGATCAGCCCCATGCGCAGCGCGCCGGCCACGCGGATCTTCTCGAACCGCTCGAGCGCCGACACGTCGGTGTTGATGGCGTCGCGCAGCTCCGTGCCCGTGTAGCCGATCTCTCCGGCATTGACGAATACCGTGGGTATCCCTGCGGTGATCATCGTCGCCTTGATCGAGCCGAGGCCCGGGACCTCGAGGTCGTCGACCAGCTGGCCGGTCGGAAACATGGAGCCGTCGCCCTCGTCGGAGGGATCGATGAACTCCAGCACGATCTCCGCGGCCGGGAACGTCACGCCGTCGAGCTCGAAGTCGCCAGTCTCCTGCACCTGGCCCCCGGTGACCGGGACGTGCGCGATGATGGTCTTGCGGATGTTCGCCTGCCAGATGCGCACCGTGCAGGTCCCATCGCGCGGAATGCGCGACGGCTCGACGAGGCCGGCGTGGATGGCGAAGGCGCCGGCCGCGGTGGACAGGTTGCCGCAGTTTCCGCTCCAGTCTACGAACGCCTTGTCGATGGAGACCTGGCCGTACAGGTAGTCGACGTCGTGGTGCGGCTGGGAGCTCCTCGACAGGATCACGCACTTGCTCGTGCTGGACGTCGCGCCGCCCATGCCGTCGATGTGCGCGGCATACGGATCGGGGCTGCCGATCACGCGCATGAACAGCCGGTCGCGCGCCTCGCCCGGCGCCTGACAGCGCGCGGGCAGGTCCTGCAGGCGGAAAAACACGCCCTTGCTCGTACCGCCACGCATGTAGGTGGCGGGAATGCGGATCTGCGGCGGGTGGCTCAATGGATCCCTCAGGCGGCGCGGGACGACTCGAGGAAGTCCTGCGCGAAGCGCTGCAGCACGCCGCCCGCCTCGTAGATCGAGACTTCCTCGGCCGTGTCGAGCCGGCAGGTCACCGGCACCTCGAGCCGCTCTGCGCCGCGGCGGTGGACCACCAGCGTCAGGTCGGCGCCCGGCCTTCGCTCGCCGAGCACGTCGTAGGTCTCGGTGCCGTCGATGCCGAGCGTCTTGCGGTTCGTGCCGGGCTTGAACTCCAGCGGCAGCACGCCCATGCCGATCAGGTTCGTGCGATGGATGCGCTCGAAACCCTCGGCCACGATCGCCTCCACGCCCGCGAGCCGGACGCCCTTGGCCGCCCAGTCCCGCGAGGAGCCCTGGCCGTAGTCGGCGCCGGCGATGATGATCAGCGGCTGGCCGCGATTCATGTAGGTCTCGATCGCCTCCCACATGCGCATCACCTTGCCGTCCGGCTCGACGCGCGCGAGCGAGCCCTGCTTCACCTTGCCGTCCTCGACGACCATCTCGTTGTAGAGCTTGGGGTTCGCAAAGGTGGCGCGCTGCGCGGTCAGGTGATCGCCGCGGTGCGTCGCGTAGGAGTTGTAGTCCTCCTCCGGGAGGCCCATCTTCGCCAGGTATTCGCCGGCTGCGCTGCCCGGCAGGATGGCGTTAGACGGCGAGAGGTGATCGGTGGTGATGTTGTCGCCGAGCACCGCGAGCGGCCGCAGCCCCCGGAGCGTCCGCTCGCCAGCCAGCGCGCCTTCCCAGTAGGGCGGCCGGCGGATGTAGGTGCTCTGCGGGCGCCAGTCGTAGAGCGGGCTCGCCTTCGGTCCGCGCTCGACCCGAGCCTCGAACATCGGCTCGTAGACCTTGCGGAACATCTCCGGGCGGACGCTCGAACGTACGATCGCGTCGATCTCCTCGTCCGAGGGCCACAGGTCCTTGAGCGTGACCGGGCGGCCCTCGGCGTCGTGACCGAGCGGGTCACGCTCGATGTCGAAGCGGATCGTGCCGGCGATCGCATAGGCGACCACCAGCGGCGGCGAGGCCAGGAACGCCTGCCTGGCGTAGGGATGGATGCGGCCGTCGAAGTTGCGGTTACCCGAGAGCACCGCGGTCGCGTAGAGGTCGCGGTCGACGATTTCCTGCTGGATCCCGGGGTCCAGCGCTCCTGACATGCCGTTGCAGGTGGTGCAGGCGAAACCGACGATGCCGAACCCGAGCCGCTCGAGCTCGCCGAGCAGCCCGGCCTCCCGCAGATACAGCTCGACCGCCTTCGAGCCCGGCGCGAGCGAGCTCTTGACCCAGGGCTTGCGGGTGAGTCCGAGGCGGTTGGCGTTGCGTGCGAGCAGTCCCGCCGCGATCACGTTGCGCGGGTTCGAGGTGTTGGTGCAGCTGGTGATCGCCGCGATGATCACCGCGCCATCCGGCATCTGGCCGGGCT
>CAZKLS010000074.1:0-14196 GCA_964553405.1 uncultured Steroidobacteraceae bacterium | reverse complement strand
GAACGTCGCGGCGAGCGCCGGGCAAAGCCCGAGGGCGGCGACGGCGCGGGCCGGGATCGGCGCCGCGACGAGTCCAGCGCACCCGCCGGACGCCCCGAACCGGCGCCTGTGACCGCGCAGCAGTCCGCTGGGGTCGAGGGAGAGCCGGCCGGCGCGCGTACGGAGCAGACGCCTTCGACGGATCGTTCGCGTTCGGAGCGGGCCGAAGGCAGCCGCAGCGGTCGTCGATCCCGGCGTGGCGGCCGGCGTCGCCGGCGCGACAGCGGCGAGCAGGGTAATCCGGCGCCGAAGCCGAACGGCGGCGACGCTCGCGGCAGCGAGGATGGCGGCGCGTCGGCGCCGCAACGGCCCCAGGAACCCGCGGCACTGCTGCCCTCCCCGGAGCCGCGGCTGCCACTGCCACGCAACGAGGGCGCGCGGCCCGCAAAGGACACGCCTGCACCCGCGCCTGCCGAGCCGCGCGAGAGCTGGACGCCGTCGCCGCCGAGCGATGCGACCCGGCAGCAGCCCCGCGACGAGCCCTGAGGCAAGCGGACAGGCAGCGCCCTGCCCCGTCGCCCGCTGATGAACCGTCAGCGGGCGGCGGGTCCCCGCGCGATGATCTCGGCCAGCAGGCCTTCTGCCGCGCGTTCGACCAGATCGAGCACGCGCTCGAATCCGACGGCGCCGCCGTAGTACGGATCGGGCACGTCCAGCATGCCCGCCTCATCCGCGGCGAACTCCATCAGCAGCCGGATGCGCTGATGGAACGAGGCGGGGCTCTGGCGCAGTAGCGCCGAGCGATTGTCCTCGTCCATCGCCAGGATCAGATCGAACCGGGCGAAGTCCTCCGGCTCGACCCGGCGGGCCCTGAGCGCGGATATGTCGACGCCGCGTCTCGCCGCAGCTGCGATCGCCCGGCGGTCCGGCGGCTCGCCGGCGTGGTAGTCGTGCGTGCCTGCCGAGTCGACCTCCACCGCGAGCCCGGGCGCACGCTCGCGCAGCAGGCGCGTGAAGACGCCTTCGGCCGTCGGCGACCGGCAGATGTTGCCCATGCAGACAAACAGGATTTTCATTGCGTCGCTCGAGCGTCCTGGCAGCTGGACTCACCGTCGCGGACATTGTAGCGGCGCCCGGCGAAATCCGCCGCCGGGCGCGCGCTACGGTAATGCAGCCTCAGGTCGCGATCAGCATCCTCATCAGGTTCGGCATCCCGCTGCCCTGCATCGGCCGGTCGCGCCCGAGGTCCGAGCAGTTCTCCAGCAGGATCCGCTTCACCGCATCCGGCTGGCCGATGAACTCGCGGCGCATCGAGAGAAACGCTGCCAGCACTCCGGAGACGTGCGGCGCGGCCATGCTGGTGCCGCTCATCTCCACGTACAGCTTGTCGATCGCCTTGGCCCGCGCGGTGAAGTCGTGACGGCAGGATAGGATGCGCTCGCCCGGCGCCACACAGTCCGGCTTCTGCCGCCCGTCCGCGGTCGGCCCGCGCGACGAGAAATACGAGATGCCGTAGGAGTACGGATTCGCCTTGTGCACCGAGCCCACGGCGATAGCATCCTCGAGGTTGGCCGGATCCCCGATCGACAGGTCGATGTTCGCGTCGATCGATCCCTGCGTCGACTGCAGCTCGGCGAAGCCCTCGTTGCCGGCCGCGATCACGACCAGCACGCCCTGCCGCCACAGCCGGCGCAGTTCCCGGCACAGCGGAGAGAAACCGCAGGCGTAGGAGCTCTGGTCGAAGCCGCCGCCGAGCGACAGGTTGACGCCGTGAATGACCAGCTGTCCCGCCCGCTCGTTGGTCGCCGCGACGTGGTCCAGCGCCTTGATGACCGAAGCGTCGTCGCCCGAGCCGTCGTCGTCGAGCACCTTGTAGACGTACAGTCCGGTGTGCGGCGCGATGCCGCTCACCACGCGCTTGTCCGCGGCATCGGAGGCGAATTCGCCGGCGATGATGCCGGCGACATGCGTGCCGTGCCCGAACTTGTCATCCGCCTCGCCGTCGCGCAGGTCCCCGCGCTTGGTGCAGTCGAACTGCGCCTTGATCGAGCCGTGGGTCGCGAAGTGAGGGTGCGACGCGGCGATCCCGGTATCGAGCACGGCCCAGGTGATGCCCTTGCCGAGTGCCTGGTACGCCGCATGGGCGGGTCGCGCCTGCACAGTATTGATCGAGGTCTCGAGCAGCGCGCGCTTGGCCGAGTTCCGCCAGACGCGGCTCACGACCCGTCCCGCGGCGCCGGGCGTGCCGAGCTTGACCGCCAGCCGCTCGGTCTCCGCGCGGGTCAGGCGAGCCGCGACGAAGCGCTGCAGCGGCTCGAGCCGGAGCACGGCCGAATCCTCGGTCAGTCCGGACAGCTCGACGATCTCGCGCGTGACCGCAGCACGGGCCTCGTCGAGCGGCGCCGCGGCGCGATCACTCGGGTCCACGAGTTCGATCAGCACCTTGTGCCGGTAAACCGGCGATGCGCTCTCGAGCTCCTTGACCACCTCGCGCGCGATGACGAATCTCGCGACCGGCTGGAACAGCGAGGTCTCGATCGCGTCCCGCACCGTGCGCCTGACCGGTTTCGTCTGCAGGTAGCCGGACCCGGAATGCGGATGCCGGGGGCTGTCCGCATTCCACTCGAGGTTGTCCACCACGCGAACGCCGCCGGTGGCACGGAAGTCGTCCTTCAGCCACTTGTCGAACGCGACCGGATCGAGCGGGTCGGCCACGTTCAGCCAGCTGCCCACGCAGCGCGGCACGGCCAGGCGCTTCTGTGAGGTCAGGCGCCGTATCTCGTCCTGCACTTCCTTGATTCCGAGCGGGGAACCGATGGTGACGAACAACGGCACCTCGAGGTCCGGCCGCTCTTTGGCCAGCTGCATCAGCGCGGCGTACGCGATCATCGAGCCCTGGCTGTGGCCGATCACGACGAACGGCCCGCCACCCGCGTCGATCCGCTCGGTGACCGAACGCATCATCACCGCGCGACGCTCCTCGTCGTAGAAGAAATCCCGGACGTCGCGCAGGAACGCGGCCGTCAGCTTGCGCGTCACCCACTGCCGCGCGGGCTCTGGCAGCGGCAGGATCTTCGGCTCGAGTTCCCGCGCCCGCATGGTCCGGTCCGCAGCCGCCGAGGGCGGCCCCTGCATCTGCTCGGCAATCGCGAGCAGGGTTTGCTTCTCGGCGTCGTCCTGCGCAAGCCGCGCAATCTCGGACTCGAGATCGGCAGGCTCGGACAATGCCCTGACTCCGGCCGCGGACACGGCGTCCAGGTCCTCGCTCGTCACCTGGTCGCCGCTCGAGCAGCTTCCCTTGGAGGGCTCCGGGTAGTACTCCCGGCTCACCCAGTAAGCGAGGCGACTGCGCTCGCCGAGGTCGAAGCCCATCAGCGCGGAATCCCACTGGCACTTGAGGACCTGCGCAGGCGGCTTGTTGCCGATGCCGTGCACGTAGATGATCGTTCGCGCCTTGCCCCGGGACTTCGCGCCCGGCGCCTTCTTGCGGGTTGCCATGTCTACTCCCCTCGTTCGACCGCAACGTCCACATCCTACGCCAGTTGGACCACCGCTTCGGTTTACACTTGGATTTCCGCTCAACTGCCTGCGAGAGCCACCCGGATGCCATCCCGACTGCGAGTGTTCGTCGCCCTGCTGATCGTCGCACTGCTGGTGCTCGGCACTTTCGCGGCCCTCCTCTGGCTCGTTCCGGTGCCGCTGTCGAACAAGCGGGTGTTCTTCGATTTCCTGCTCGGCCGCGGCATCGACACGCCGGCGCCGGAAGTGCTGACGGAGCGACTGTCGGTACCGGAGGGTTTCGAGCTGGAGTTGTACGCCGGCGACATCCCGCTCGCCCGCTGGCTGCTGTTCACGTCGTCCGGCGAACTGCTGGTCTCACGCAGCCGCGCAGGCGAAGTGCTGCTGCTCGAGCGCGACGCCGACGGCGACGGCCGGGCCGATGGAAGTCGCGTGCTGCTGTCGGAGCTGGATCGGCCGCACGGTCTCGCGATCCGGGACGGCTGGCTCTGGGTGGCCGAGACGACAGCCGTGGGCCGCGCGCCGTTCGATGAGTACAGCGGCCAGGTCACCGGCAGCTACGAGCGCGTGATCACCGGGCTCACCGGCGACGGGTTTCACCTGACGCGCACGATCGGCTTCGGGCCGGACGGCGGCCTCTACCTGTCGCAGGGCTCGACCTGCAACGTCTGCGTCGAGAAGGACGAACGCCGCGCGACGATCATGCGCTTCGAGCCGGACGGCTCAAACGGCGTGATCTACGCCTCCGGGCTTCGCAACAGCGTCGGCTTCGACTGGGCGCCCTGGGATGGCGCGCTCTATGCGACCGAGAATGGCCGCGACCTGCTCGGCGACGACTTCCCGCCGGACGAACTGAACAGGGTCGAGGCCGGCGGCTTCTATGGCTGGCCCTACGTCAACGGCTTCGGCGTGCCCGATCCCGACTTCGGAGACAGCGCACCGGCGCTCGCCGTCAAGGCCATTCCGCCGGTGCACGCTTTCCGCGCCCACAACGCGCCGCTCGGTATCCGCTTCATACGGCAGTCAACGCCGCCGCCCGGCTACGAGCGCGCCGCGCTGGTGGCGCTGCACGGCTCCTGGAACCGCACGACCCCCGACGGGTACAAAGTCGTCTCGCTGCATTGGGGGCCGGACGGCAACATCGAGGAACGCGACTTCCTGAGCGGATTCCTCGGCCCGGACGGCGTCATCGGTCGCCCGTCGGACGTCGCCGAGGGTCCGGACGGCGCGTTCTACATCGCCGACGACTACGCCGGGGCGGTCTACCGGGTCAGTTACCGCCGCTGAGCGTCGCAGCTCACTCGTGCGCGATCGGGCTGCTGGTGAACAGGTAGTCTTTCAATTCCTTGTCGAAGCTCGGATCACGTCGCCGAATCCACTCGAGCACCATCGCGGCGTGTTCCTTTTCCTCGTCGCGGTTGTGCGCCAGGATGGCCTTGAGCTCGCTGTCGCTGCAGGCATCCACCCGCTGGTTGTACCAGTCGACTGCTTCGAGCTCCTCCATCAGCGACACGATCGCGCGGTGCATGTCGCGCGTCTCGGCCGACAGTTCCGCTACTGGCTCGTGGTAACCCTCGTTTGACATCGTGGACTCCTGGGTGATGCGGTGCCCGGAACAGGCCTCGCCGTGGATTATCGCCGCTCAGTATCAGGGCTCAAGTCGGAATGACCACCAGCGACCGACGCGTGCGCAGTACTCGCGGAACGCCTCGCCGAAGACCGCCTGTAGCGCACGTTCCTCCGGCTGGATCTGGTAGCGCGTCAGGTACGCAACGAAAACCGGTACGACCAGCAGCGCCGGCGGGCTCGCCAGCCAGCAGGCCCAGCCCACGAGCGCCAGCGCGAGAGCCAGGTACATCGGATTGCGCGTCCGCGCGTAGATGCCCCGGGTGACGAGACTCGTGGCCTCGTCGGGCCGGAGCGGGTTGACCGTGGTTCGTGCACGGGCGAAGGCCCTCACGCCTGAGATGCCGACCAGCACCGCGACCCCGGCGATCACCAGCGCCAGCGCAACCCGGCCGGGAATCGCGACGCGGTAAGCCGCGGTGCTGCGCGCCAGCAGCCACATGGCGCCGGCGGCGAGCAGGCACAGCGCGACCGGGGGAATCCGGCGCTCGAGCAGGGATTGCTTCTCAGCCATCGGATCGCATCTGCCTAACCCCGCAACGGCCCGGCCGCCGTTTCCAGTACCGGACACCCATGCTACCGGAGGCGGCAACAGATGAAACCGTACACAGGCAGTCAGCTTCGACCCCGCGCGACTTCGGTCACCGTCCCGTTGCTCGCCGCGCTTGCGCTGCTCGCAGGCTGCGCCCGGGCCGGGCCGCTCGCGCACGTGGACCTGTTCGACCGCGAACTGGGACGGGTGCTCGAGACACATCGCGCCGGCGGCCGGGACTACGTCGTCGGCGAGCCGGGGCACGAGTACGCGATACGGGTCCGCAATCGCAGTTCCGTACGCCTGCTCGCGGTCGTCAGCGTGGACGGCGTCAACGTCGTCACCGGCGAAACCGCATCGCCCGACCAGTCCGGCTACGTGATCGAGCCCGGCGACTACGTCAACATCCTCGGCTGGCGGAAGGACCTCGATCGCACGGCCGCCTTCTATTTCACCGACCTCGACGATTCCTACGCGGCCCGCACGGGCCGGCCCGGTCACCTCGGCGTGATCGGAATCGCGCTGTTCCGCGAACGGCCCAGGCTGGCACTGCTCGGAGACACTCAGCGAGACGCACAACGGGAATCCCCGGCCGCCCCGGCGCCCAGCAGCCGGGCCGCCGACGGCTTGCGCGAACGAGCCGCCGAGAGCCAGCTCGGCACCGGCCACGGACGCGGCGAGCATTCACCGGTCCGCCGGGTCGAGTTCGAGCGCGCCAGCAGCCGCGCCGACGAGACGCTCGTGTTCCGCTACGACCGCGAGAGCCGGCTGATCGCGATGGGCGTGCTGCCCACGCCGCGACCACGCTGGCCGGAGCCGGAGCCCTTTCCCGCGGCGCTGGGATTCGTGCCCGACCCGTGATCCGGCCGCAGGTCATGGCCCGCGGGCGCCGGGCTCGCCATACTGCGGCGATGGCGCAGCGGATGGCAACGGACGACGGCGACGCCAGCGACGAGTCGCTGATGCTGGCCTACGGGCTCGGCGACCCGCTGGCGTTCGACCGCTTGTACGCGCGGCATCGCGGCCCGGTCTTCCGTTACCTGCTGCGACATCTCGGCGAGCGCGCGGTCGCCGAAGAGTTACACCAGGAAGTCTGGCTGCGGGTGGTGCGCGGCCGGAGCACCTACGAGCCTGCCGCGAAATTCACGACCTGGCTGTACACGGTCGCCCGAAGTCGCCTGGTGGACCACTGGCGCGCGTCGCGGCATGCGCGCCTGCTGTCGCTGGATGACGACGATTCGGAACCGCCGCTCGAGCCGGTCTCGGATCCGGACCAGACGGGTCACGACGACCCGCTCGAGGCCGCGGTGCGGACACAGGCCGGCATGCGCCTGCAGGACGCACTCGCGGCATTGCCGCCGGCGCAGCGTGATGCCTTCCTGTTGCACATCGAGGCGGGTCTCGCCATCGCTGAGATCGCAGCGCTGGCGCGCGTCGGGGAGGAAACCGTGAAGAGCCGGCTGCGCTATGCCTACGCGCGGCTGCGGCGGACACTGGGAGTGGCAACATGATCGAGCGGGACTCTCCATTGCGGGACGCCGCGGACCTCGAGGTGGATCGCGCCTGGCGCGAGATGAGCCAGGAGGAACCCTCCGCCGGGGTGGACGAGGCGATCCGCGCGGCCGCGCGTCGAGAGTCGGCGACAGGCGCCACGCATGAGGCTGTCCGACCGTCGCCAGAGCGCATCGGCGGCGTGCCGGGATGGCTACGGTTCGCAACCGCGGCCGGTATCGCCGCGGTCGCGTTCGGGCTGATCCGCCTGCAGCAGCCCCCGACGGAGCCGGCGGACATCGAGCAGTCCTCGACGACGCCGCGCCCCGGTCCACCCGGTGAATCCGATACGACCGGTGCGAGCCGCCAGGAAGAAGCCGCTCGTCCGGAACGCGAGCGCGCCTACGTCGCTCCGCCGCCGGCCGCTGACGCGCTGGAAGCCGCCGCTGCATCTCCCAGGCCGCCCGGACCCGCCTCACCCGCTGCACCGGCCCCGCCGACCGCACCGCTCGCCGAAGCCTCGCGCGCCGCTGGCGCCGGCGATTCGGCGCTGCCGCTGCCCGATGCGCCCACGTCGCCGGAGGACTTCGTCGTTCGAATCAGGTCGCTGCTCGAACAGGGCGACCAGGACGCAGCGGTCGCGACGCTGCGCGCGTTCAGGGCCGCGGACCCTGGAGCCGACGCACTGCTGCCCGCCGACCTTCGGGACTGGGCCGCGGGCATCGCGCCCGACTGATCTGCTCTAATGCGACCGGGATCAGGCAATGGGAGCGACCGGTGAGCGGAGCCAGGATCGTCTATTCGACCGGCGAGGGCCGACGGTGCCCGGAGTGCGGCCGGCCTGCGGCCGAGTGCCGCTGCCGGCGCAGCCGGCCGGCGGTCGCCCCGGCCGCGCCCGGTGACGGCATCGTGCGCGTCGGCAGGGAAACGAAGGGCCGCAAGGGCAAGGGCGTGTCGGTCGTCAAGGGCCTCGCGCTCGGCGATGCGGAACTCGGCGCGCTGGCCACGCAACTGAAGAAGGCTTGCGGGTCGGGCGGAACGGTCCGCGACGGCGTGATCGAGATCCAGGGCGACCACCGTGAACAGATCGTCGCGGAGCTGACGCGGCGCGGCTTCAAGGCGCGCCTGGCCGGCGGCTGAAACCGGACCGGCTCAGGCGATCGCGACGAAGTCGCCCTCAAACGACCCGACTCTCTGCTGATCGAGCCAGAGCTCGGAACGGACCGAAATCCGCGCCTTGTTCCTGCGCGAGAGCGACTGCTCGAAGCGCGACCAGTCCGCCGCCGGGGGACGCGAGGCCGTCGCGGTGAACCCGCCGGAGATGGGCCGCTCGAAGTCCATTTCGCTGCGCTGGATCACCAGGCGCACCTGCCGGCCCTGCGCCTGCAGCGCGAGATGCAGCACCGACCAGGCGGCCAGCGTGGCCACCGCCGCCGCGCTGCCACCGAACACGGTCTCGCGATGATTGACGTTGGGCTCGATCGGCGCCGACAGCACGACCTGATCGGGCGAGGCGGTGAGCACCCGTACGCCCATCGCGGCGGAGATTGGTATGCGGCCGTGCAGGTACTGCTGCAGCGCCGTGGCGTGATCGGTGACGTCTTCCTGCATTCGCGCTCCCCGCAGCCGGTCCCGCGTCGCGACCCAGCTTACAAGTCCCGGGCCCGGCGGTGCCAGCGCCGGTTTGGCCCGACGGCCCGCCGGTGCCAGAATCCGGCCGTGCGCATCAACAAGTACATCAGCGAAGCGGGCCTGTGCTCGAGGCGCGAGGCGGACGAGTGGATCGCGGCCGGACGCATCAGCGTCAACGGTGTGACCGCGGTGCTCGGCACCCGGATCGCTCCGGGCGACGAGGTGCGCGTCGACGGCGAACTGCTGCGCGCCCGTCCCGCGCGCGTCTATCTCGCGCTCAACAAGCCGGTCGGCGTCGAATGCACGACCAACCGTTCGGTCCCGGGCAACATCGTGGACTTCGTCGGCTACCACGAGCGGATCTTCCCGGTCGGCCGCCTCGACAAGGACTCCGAGGGGCTGATCCTGCTCACCAACGACGGCGACATCGTCAACACGATCCTGCGCTCGCAGAACGAGCACGAGAAGGAGTACGTGGTCAGCGTGGATCGCCCGCTGACGGCTGAGTTTCTCGAGGGAATGGCGCGGGGCGTGCCGGTGCTCGGCAGAACGACCAAGCCCTGCAGGCTTTGGCAGGTCGGGCGCAACACGTTCCACATCGTGCTCACGCAGGGATTGAACCGCCAGATCCGGCGCATGTGCGAGCACTTCGGCTACACGGTGCGCAGGCTGCAGCGCATCCGGATCATGCAGATCGAGCTCGGTACGCTCGCAGCGGGAAAATGGCGCCGGCTGCGCCCCGACGAAATCAGCACGCTGCCCGGCGGCAGGCCAACCCTGCGGCTCGGATCGGGGCGCCCGCCAGGCGTCCCAGCCGGCCGGCAACGCCGCTGACGGTCGCTCGCTACGTCGTGCCGGCTTCGCCGGGCTCGCGCCTGCGACGGCGATGGGTCAGGTCGAGAAACAGGTTGTAACCCGCCACGAAGGCGGGGAACAGGTTCGACAGGATGCCCACCGAGTCGTTCTTGCCGAACGTGAAATAGGTGAGCAGCAGCAGGCTGCCGGAAATGCTCATCACCCAGAACACCGTCGGCAGCACGGGCCTGCGGTAGATCCGCGAATAGGCCATCTGCACGAACCAGCGGCCCGCGAACAGCACTACGCCGAGGTAGCCCACGAGCTTCCAGGGCGTGATCGTCACGCCGAAGGCTTCAGTCAGTACCTGGTCCATCCCTTTGTCCCCTTCGCCCGGGCCTCAGCCGACCCGCGCCGCGTGACGCCTGGCCCGCTCGAGGTCGGCCGCCGTGTCGACACCGAAGCCGGGATCGGCGCTGCAGTTCGCCACGGCGATGCGGATGCCGTTCTCCAGCGCGCGCAACTGCTCCAGCCGTTCGATCTGCTCGAGCCGCGAGGGCTGCAGCGCCGTGAGTTGTTTCAGCACTCCGACGCGGTACGCGTAAATGCCGACGTGCCGCAGCCCGTCGCGGAACACGGACTGGCTCGAGAGCCCCTCCGGCGCGCCGTCACGGCTCCACGGGACGGGTGCCCGGCTGAAGTACAGCGCCGACCCGTCGGTCGCGACGACGACCTTGACGACGTTCGGATTCATGAACTCGGCCAGCGTGCGTATCGGCTCGGCCAGCGTGGCGAGCCCGGCGCTCGACTCGGCCGCGAGCGTAGCCGCGACCTGGTCCACGAGCATCGGCGGCAGAAACGGCTCGTCGCCCTGCACGTTGACGACGATCGCGTCGTCGCTCCAGCCACGAGCGGCTGCAACCGCGGCGACACGGTCGGTGCCCGACGGCAGGGCCGGGTCGGTGAGCATCGCTGCCGGGATGCCGCGTCCGCGCGGGTCGCTGACGGCGGCGGCGATTCGCGCGTCGTCGGTCGCTACCAGCACCTCGTCCGCCGAGCTCGCGCAGGCCTGCTCCAGCACGCGCTGGATCATGCTGCGACCGGCGATGTCGAGCAGCGGCTTGCCCGGCAGCCGCGTCGAGGCGAAACGCGCGGGAATGACGACGTGGAAGCGCAAGCTCAGCCCTTCAGCAGCGGGTCCTCGGAGCCGAGCTTCCTCGCCTCCTCCTCCAGCATCACCGGTATGTCGTCCCGCACCGGGTAGGCGAGCCGGTCGGCCCGGCACACGAGCTCGAGCGTGTCCCGGTGCCAGACGAGCGGACCCTTGCATACCGGGCAGGCCAGGAAATCAAGCAGCTTGCTATCCATTTTCGACTCCCGATACGCTCAGGCCACAACGCTCCAGCACGATGCCGAGCAACGCCTGAGCCGCCGTCGCCTCGATGACGACGTCCAGCTCCACCCACCACCAGTCCGCCCGGGCGAAGTGCCGGCATTTTACGGCATCCTTCTCCGTCATCAGCAGCGGTCCCTGCGTGGCGAACGCAAGCGTCGCCGGCCCGAGCTCCGCATGGTCGTCGAGGGCCCGCGCGTCGAGCTCGAGCCCCCGCTCGCGCAACCGATCGAAGAATGCCTGCGGATTGCCGACACCGGCGACGGCGTGCACCGGAGCGCCCGCGAACTCCTCGAGCGGGCGCCGCTCGCCGGTCGCGAGATTCACGGCCGCACCGAGCCGCAGCTCGGCCTCGAACACCGGCGGCCCGCCCCTCGGCAGCGTCGCGCCCACCGTCGAATCCCGCCGCGTCAGCACGATGGCATCCATCTGCTGCAGCCGACGCGGGTATTCACGCAGCGGACCCGCCGGCAGCAGGTGACCGTTCCCGAGCCCACGCGTTGCGTCCACCACGGCGATTTCGCAGTCACGCAGCAGCGGCAGGTGTTGCAGCCCGTCGTCGCAGACCACGAGGTCCGCGCCCCGCTCGGCCGCGAGTTCGGTCGCCGCGACCCGATCGCTGCCGACGACGACGACGTGGCTCGCGCGGCGCGCGTGCAGCAGCGCTTCATCGCCCACGACCGCGGCCGGCGAATCCGCCGTGACGACCTGCGGCGCGCCCTCGTGGCTGCCGCGATAGCCGCGCAGCACGACACCGACCCGCAGCCCCGCCGACTGCAGGCGTCCGGCGAGCCAGGTCACCACCGGCGTCTTGCCGGTGCCGCCGACGGTGACGTTCCCGACGATCACAACGGGCACCGGGGCGCGTCGTGCCGTCGCGAGGCCCAGCCGGTACGCCTGCCGCCGGAGCGTCACAGCCAGCGCAAACAGGCCTTCCAGCGGCCACAACGGCAGACTGCGCCAGGCGGGGCCGTACCACAGCCGCTGCAGGCGGGCCTCGAGGCTCATTCGTTGAACTGCATCCGGTACAGCGTCGCGTAGTGACCGTTGTGCGCGAGCAGCTCGGCGTGGGTTCCGGTCTCGACCAGCCGGCCTGCCGCCATCACCAGGATCCGGTCCGCCTTCTCGACGGTCGACAGGCGGTGCGCGATCACCAGCGTCGTGCGGCCCTGCATCAGCTCCTCGAGCTGCTCCTGGATCTGCCGCTCGAGTTCGGTGTCCAGCGCCGACGTCGCCTCGTCCAGGATCAGGATCGGCGTGTTCCGGAGCAGCGCGCGCGCGATCGCGACGCGCTGCCGCTGGCCCCCGGAGAGCAGTGCGCCGCGGTCGCCGACGATCGTGTCCAGCCCCTCGGGCATCTGCCCGGCGAACTCGAGCACCCGGGCTGCGGCCGCCGCGGCCTCGATCTGCTGGTCCGAGGCCGGGAAGCCGAAAGCGATGTTGCTGCGGATCGTGTCGTTGAACAGCACGATGTCCTGGCTGACCAGGCTCATCTGCGATCGAAGGTCCCGCAACGGGTACTCGCGCACGTCCACGCCGTCCACGGCGACGACGCCGTCGGTCGGATCGTAGAAGCGCGGCAGCAGGTTCACCAGCGTGGACTTGCCGCTGCCCGAGCGTCCCACGATCGCGACCGTTTCCCCGGGCGCCACACGGAAGCTGACGCCGCGCAGCACCTCGTCCGCGACACCGTCGTAACGGAAATGCACGTCACGGTACTCGACGTCCCCGGTTGCGCGCCCGATGCGGCGCTCGCCGCCGGCGGGCTCCGCGGGCGTGTCGAGTATCTGGAAGATGCTCTGTGCCGCGGCGATGCCCTGCTGCAGCGGACCTGCGACGTTGACCAGCCTGCGCAGCGGCGCGGTGACCAGCATCAGCGCGGCGATGAACGACGTGAACTCGCCGACCGACATCCCGCCCTCGATGGCCTCGACCGTCGCGAGGTAGAGCACGCTGGCGAGCGCGGTTGCGGCAATCAACTGCACGACGGGATTGCTGAGCCCCTTGGTCAGCATCAGCTTCATGTGCGAGCGCCGATTGTGTTCGATCACGCCGTCGAACAGGCCCGCCTCGTAGTCCTGGGCATTGAACACGCGAACGACACGCGGCGCCTCGATGGCCTCCTTCGCCACCCGCGTGACGTCGCCCATCGAGTTCTGTATGCGCTTGCTGTAGCGGCGGAACAGCTGGTTCACGCGGCGGATCAGCACCGCGATCACGGGCCCGACGATCAGGCTGTACAGCGTGAGCTTCGGGTTCAGGTACAGCAGGTAGCCGATCAGCCCGATGATCGTCAGCGTGTCGCGGATGAACACCGTCACCGAGTCGGTCGCGGCCTGCGCCACCTGCTCGGTGTTGTAGGTCAGCCTCGACAGCAGCACGCCGGAGGTCTGGCGGTCGAAGTACGACACGGGCAGGTGCAGGTAGCGGTCGAAGATCTCGCCGCGCAGCGTCTTGACGATGTGCCGCCCCACGAAGCCGGGACAGTACGTCTGCAGGAAGTCGCCGAGTCCCCGCAGCATGAACAGCCCCACCAGCACCAGCGGCACGAACCACACCATGCGCGGATCCCGGTCCACGAACGTGCCGTCGAGGAAGAACTTCACGAACGCCGCCCAACCGGCGTCGGTGGCCGCGAAGATGGTCATGCCGAGCACGCCGATCATGAACATCCCGAGGTGCGGCCTCAGGTAGCCGAGCAGCCGGCGATACGTCTGCAGGGCCCCGGCGGGCATCCGCAGTTCTGCGCGGCTAACGCCCTTGCGTCCCATCGTGGACCGTGGCGATGTTGATCTGGCGGAAACCGAGCCGCCCGGCCACGTCCATGGCCGTCACCACGGATTGGTGCGTCGCACGGGCGTCCGCGCGAATCGTGACCGGAACTCCCTGGTCGCCCGCAGCCTCGTTCAGCAGCGCCTTCGACAGTGTCTCGCGGCTGTTGTTGACCAGGTCGCGGCCGCCGACGCGGTAGCCTCCTTCCGCGGTGACCTCGATCTCCAGCGACTCGACCAGGCTCGCCACCTCGGGCTCGACGCCGGCCTCCGGCAGCCGCAGCTTCAGCCTGCCCTCGTCGATGAACCGGGTGGACAGCATGAAGAAGATCAGCAGCAGGAACACGACGTCGATCAGCGACGTCATGTTCACGTCCGGCTCCTCGCCCGGGCGCGGCCTGAGCCTCACGCCGCCGCTTCCGCGAGCCGGCCGGACTGCGTGCCGCTGGCCCGGTCGA